>NZ_NFJD01000002.1 GCF_002159705.1 Elusimicrobium sp. An273 | reverse complement strand
GAAAGTGGCGCGCGGGGTGTACTTTGGATTGGTAGACTTCAAAGCGCAGAACGGGCGCGAGCATTGCCAGAAGGTAGTAAAGATTTTGGTGCCGTAAACCGGAGGGGGGGATTACATCCCCCTTCGGCAGATGTATAATAGTAAGAGGCCTCTGGGCCGGAACTTAAGAAAAGGCCGGAATTTCCGGGAAAAGAAACTAATTTATGAATATACGATTAAAAGTTTTAATAGCTTGTTTAACAGTCGGTCTTGCAGGCGTGAATGCGTGGGCCATTGATTCGGACGCTGGTACCAGCGCAAGCGCGTTTTTAAAGATTGACGCCGGCTCCCCCAGAGCCCAGGCCTTGGGAAATGCCTTTGTGTCTATTGCAGACGGCCCGGAGGCATTGTTTTGGAACCCGGCCGGTGCGGCTTCGGCTACCACCCGGGAACTCCAGTTCTCCTATCTGGATTATCTGCAAGGCTACAAAGCCCGCACCTTGGCTTATTTGCAGCCGATCGGCAAAACGATCATTGGGGTAACCGTCAACTATATGGATATGGACGGGTTTGATTTCCGCGATGATACGGGGGCGCCCAATCCGGAAGTGGGAACGCCGGTGCAAAACTTTGTGGGCAGCTTGTCTATCGCCCGCGGTTTCTTTGACCAGAAACTCCAAATCGGCGGTACGGCAAAGTATATTAGTGAAAAATTAGATTCCGACCATTATAATAACGTAGGGTTTGACGTAGGGGCCAAGCTGCGCCTGGTCAACTGGCTGGGATTAGGCGGCGCCCTGGTAAACATCGGCGATAAGGAAGAAATGCCCCGCGGCCTGCGCTTGGGGGCGGACTTAAATACCCGTTACTTTACCATTTCGGGTGAATATATGAAATACCGCGACGATAAAGCCCGCTACGGGGTGGGACTTGAAATCCACATACCGGAAGATTTGCTCCAAGTGGCCCGCTTTGATTTGCGCGTAGGATACTATACCCGCGAAAATACGGGTATCAACGAACAAGATTCGTGGGTAGGCGATTTGGGCTTGGCGGAAACGTCTAAAGTTTCGTTTGGTTTTGGTATTTACAGCTCGGAATTGTTTGGGTACGGCGCGTCGATTGACTATGCGGTCACGCCCTTTGGCGCGTTGGGTACTTCCCAACAGATTGCCTTGGCAATTGAATTTTAACGTATGAAGAATGGAGCCGGAAAGAAAAGATTCTTAAACAAAAAAGGTCAAACCGCGGTAGAATATATTATAACGGCGGCCGGATTGTTTACGGCAATTATTTCTTTCTATGTGCTGTATTCATATATGGTTCCGGAACAATTTGAAGAAGGAGCCAAAGTGATTTTGATGGAATACGACGCAAGCAGATAGTTTTAAAAAAATCAGGAGGATCCTCACATGAAGTTTATCGTTGCTTTGCAAAACAGAATGGAAGCCTTGAAAGCGCAAGCTTTGGGCTGCCTGAAGAAAAAAGAAGGCCAGAACACGATCGAATACGTATTGATGCTCGTAGTGGTCGTGGGCGTGGCCGGCTTGGCCGGGGTGTTGATCAAGAAGTTTATGCCGGATTTGTTTGAACAAGTCAAAGGCAAAATCACCGGCAGCATGAACGAAATGTAATTTGAGGCCGTATGAACAAATTTCGTAGGAAGTGTGGTGGGCAGGTAACTGCGGAGCTGATGCTGATTTTGCCGGTATTTATGCTGATGGTGTTTTTCGTCCTTGAATACGGCAACATCGCATACCACACGATTATTGCAAACCATGCTTCCTATGAATTTGCCCGTATCGGCTCGCTGGTGGCGGTTAAAAAGCCCAGCGGCCGGCCGGACAGAACTGTTATTACACAGAAGATTAACCAAGCCAAACAAAAAGTATTTGGCACAAAAGCGGCCGGTATCGGGGTGAACGTAAAAGTAGAAACCACCGGCACCGACCCGATGTACAGAAGACACCGCCATGAGGACGTAATTGTAACGGTTACGTATCCCGTGCGGCTGATGTTCCCGGGCACCAGTTATGTGCTGGCCAGCGAGCCCCGCCGAGAAGGCGTGCGCCGCATTCAGGCCGTGACCCGGATGCCGATAGAAAAAGCGTATCAAAGTTCCGATACGAAATAGATTTGAGTTCTTAAATTTAAAAGTTGTGGTCAAGGAGACGAAATGAAAAAAGGAATCTTTCTTCCGTTGGTGGTTGCCATTTTGGCCGCCATTGTATACGCGATGATTGTCAGCAGTGCGGAAAAGAAGCTGAACGCTTCCAAAAACATCAAACAGGTGTTTGTGCCCGTGCGTGATATTAAAGAACGCGAAGTCATCAAGCGCGATTTTATCAAAACCGTGCCGGTGCCGGCCGCCTACTTGCAGAAGGATGCCTTTACGTACACGACGGATGCGGACTTTAAGGCGATTGAAAACACCGTGGCGCGTATCCAGATTCCTAAAGGAAACCAGATTTCTAAATATGCCATTACCTCGTTGTCTCCCGAGGCGGGCTTATCGAGCAAGATTCCGGTGCAGATGAGAGGCTTTATCATCAACGTACCGATTGCTACGGCCACGATGATTAAACCGGATGACAACATTGACGTGTTGTTGACGTTTGAAGCGGTCATGAAGAGCGGAACCCGCCAGAAAGTAACGGTAACGCTGTTGCAGAACGTAAAAGTATTGGGCGTCGGGTCGGACTTGGGCCAAGGTTTGGATGCCAAAGCCGCCAACGCTATGAAAAACAAAGAAGAAGATGCCGCGGCCTATTCGGACAGTTCCGCCTTGTCGTTGGCGCTTTCGCCGCGTGATGCGCAGTATTTGGCTTTGGCGCAGGCCGAAGGCGATATTTCCGTCATCTTGCGTTCTCACGGCGACGTAACCAACTACTTAATGGAAATCGCGACCTTTGAGAAATTATTCCAATAATTACACAGGACAAATATGACGAATAAAAAATTTATTACAAAAATATCTCTCGCGGTATTACTTCTCAGTGTGCTGCTGCCGTCCAGTGCGTTTGCCAAGAAAACGCGTTTGGTGGCGGTCAGCGCCGATGTGGTGGAAATCAGCGGAACCATGCAAAGCGTAAAAGGGTTTTCCTGGAACCAGCTGTTTGACTTTGAAGAAGCCACCATTCCCGGCATTTTGTCCTTGGGGGAATTTGAGCGCAAAACGGCCGTTACCACCCGTCTTCGTTTGATGGAAACGGAAGGGCGCGCCCAAGTGCTTTCCAACCCTAAAATTGTCACCTCTTCCGGCAACAGCGCCAAAATTACCGTCGGCGGTAAGGTGCCAATACCGATTGTGAACAACCAAGGGGTCGGCTCCCAATTGGAAGAATACGGCATTTTGCTTAACGTGCTTCCTACGATTATTCCGGAACGCAACAACATTATTGATTTGCAGGTACAGCTTTCCGTCTCTACGGTGGACTATTCCAGAACCGTGGTAATCGGTACGGCTACGGCGCCTTCGTTTACGAACCGCGACGTAGAAACCCATGTGGAACTGAACAGCGGGGAAACGCTGGTGATTGGCGGTTTGAAGAACAGCTCCCGCAACGTGTCTGAAGACCGGGTTCCGTTCTTGGGGCGCATCCCGCTTATTGGCCTGTTATTTAAGAACAAAGACGTTACGGAAGAACAGCGCTCCTTGTTCTTGTTTATCACCGTTGAAATCGTGGAATAATCGCTATGGCAGAAGAAAACGCAACTCCAAAAACCGAAGCAAAAATCATCGCGTTTGCCGGGCCGAAGGAAGGCGCCGGGAAAACGACGTTAGTGCTGAACTTGGCTTTGGGCTGGGCGGGCATCCAGAAACGGCCCGTGCTGATTGTGCCGCTGGATCCGTTGGCCCGGCAGGAACACAGCTTTTATTTGGATATCAAAAAGCCGGTCAGCGTGTCGGATATTTTGCAAACGCTGGGCAACACCTCTATTGCGGTAGTGGGGGGGCTTTTGCGCGGGAAGATTTCCATGTCTCAATGGGGGGTGGGCGTGCTGCCGCTGGGCAATACGCGGGCGCAAGTGGCTTCCATCAGCCCCAAAATTTTAATTCCCATTTTGTCGCGTCTTTCTCAAACGTTTGATATCTTTTTGGATGTGGATTCCAGCTTCCCCATGCAGGCGTTTGCGTTTGATATTTCCGATAAAATTTTCTGGGTTTGCCAGGCGACTCGCACCCATTTAAATTCTACGGTGCAGCTTTTTAACGATTATAAAGAACAACGCTATCCGATGGATCGCGTGAGCGTGATTTGCAACGCCTATGATACGCCCGGATCGATTCCTTACGAAGAAGTAGAACGGTTTTATTCGTCCTTGGGGCGCGAAATTGACGTGTTCCTGCCGTGGGATGAAGACGTGATGGCCACGTCCAACCGCAAGGAAGTGGAAATTATCACCAATCCGCAGTCGGAGTGGGTTAAAGGGCTGCGCTTGGTATTAGCCAAAATCCGGGATTTGAAAGCGGCGCCGAAAGACTGGGTGGCGTCGGTATCGGATGAAGAATTTACGCAGGCCGCCAAAGAAATTTGGAGCCCCATTCTGTTTGACGACGGCAAAACCACCAGCGCGACGGAGCACATAGCAACTGCCGATGATGAAGCCGGAAAGACGAAACTGTCGTTTTGGGATGATTTAAAGCAAAAAATTCACAAAGAAGTCGTGCATACGCTGGAAATTGAACACATCGTGGTAAGCGATGAAAGTTCTGCCAGCGCCCAAACGCGCAAACGCGTGGCGGCTATTGTGGACGATATTTTGCAAAAACAGCCCAATTTGCAGTTCTCGCGCGATCAGCGCACGCGTTTCTCTTCGGAATTGTTGGATGAAATTTTAGGCTTGGGGCCGCTGGAAGTGTTAATGCGCGACCCGGCCGTAACCGAAATTATGGTCAACGCCTTTGATAAGATTTTTATCGAACAAAAAGGTAAGTTGACGCTGACGAAATACAAATTCCGCAACAACGACCAGGTAGTGCAGGTCATCAAACGTATTGTGGCGCCCTTGGGCCGCCGTATCGACGAATCTGTCCCGCTGGTGGACGCGCGTTTGAAAGACGGTTCCCGTGTAAACGCCATTATCGCGCCGCTGGCCGTATCCGGCCCGACGCTGACCATCCGCCGCTTCTCTCAAAAGCCGTTCGGCCCGGAAGATTATTATCGTTTCGGTACCATTAGCCCGGAATGTATGGCTTTTATTGAAAAATGTGTGCGTATCCGCAAGAACATTATTGTCTGCGGCGGTACGGGTACCGGTAAAACTACATTCTTAAACGCTATTTCCGGCTATATCGCCGATGATGAACGTATCATTACCGTAGAAGATACCGCGGAATTGCGCTTGCAGCAGCCGCACTGGGTATCGTTGGAAAGCCGTCCGCCAAACGTGGAAGGAAAAGGGGCGGTCACCATTCAAGATTTGGTAAAGAACTGTTTGCGTATGCGTCCGGATCGCATTGTCGTCGGGGAATGCCGCGGCGGCGAAGCGTTGGACATGTTGCAGGCCATGAATACGGGTCACGAAGGATCTTTGACCACCATTCACGCCAACACGCCGCGGGACGGTCTGTCCCGCTTGGAAGCCATGTGCATGCAGACGGGGGTGGATTTGCCGGTGTATGTAATCCGCGAAATGATCTCTTCGGCCGTGAACATGATTGTGCAGCTGTCCCGTTTCTCGGACGGTTCCAGAAAGGTAACGTATATTACCGAAATGCACGGCCAAAAAGACGGCGAAATCCAATCTACGGATTTGTTCCGCTACGTGCAGACCGGGGTGGATGAGAACGGAAAAGTGCAGGGGGTATTTGCGCCTACGGGGCAATTGCCGACCTTCTTTGACGATTTCGCCGCCAAAGGCCAACCGGTGGATAAGGAGATTTTCTTAAAGAACGCCATTCCGCTGGATGAAAACGGCGAACCGGATAAATTGGCTGTGCAGCGTTTGCAGCAGGCCCAACAGCAGGCGAAGAGCCGCCAGGTTCCTCCTGCCCCGCCGGCTGCACCGGCCCAGCATTAATTTGCAGATATTGGAATATAGGGAAATATGACGAAAAAACTGTATGCTTTTCTATTGGGTGTATTGCTTTTGGCGGCCGCCGCACCGGCACCGCTGCAGGCCCGTGCGCTGGGGCAGCAGGATTTGGCACGGATTCAGTGCGCCCAGGAAAAAATGCGTATTCTGGCGGAATTTTTTGACGTAAATTTGGAAACGGAAAAAAAGGTTTACACTCTGCCCAACGTGTGCGGCGCTTCCGCCGGGCGGACGGTTAAAATGCCGGAATGGTTTGCTACGGAATTGGAGCGCATGGATAAAAATAAAGTAGTCTATGTTCCCAACGAAGGCACCTATAGCGAAGTGGATTTGTGGCGCCAGGCGTTTTCGAACGTTTACCTGTTTTTAGACCGTGCGGCCAAATCCTTGGATCCCAGCCAGCCGGTAGTGTTGGAGCAGCTCTCGCGCGGGTTTGTGGGGAACCGTATCAACCTGATGGCGACGCTGGACAGATTGAATAAAGACTTGCTGCGCGGCAACCAGCTGCTGATTATGAAAGACAGCATGGACGGCCGGGCCCGCTCGATGCTTTCCACGTTTGAATTAATCAACAATGAATTTTTCAGCACCATTGAATCTTTTTCCAGCCCTATTGCCCAACGGGAAGACAAATACCGCCAATCCGTCATGGCGGTAGTGGTGCTTTCCAACCATTTGTTTTCGCAGTTTTTGGGCACGTCTATTCCCACCTATCCGCCGGATCCGAAAATTTACCGCACCACTACGGCCGACCGCATGGTAAGCCTGATTTTAATTGTGCTGGGGTCTTCGCTGGCGGGCTTGGCGGTTTACTTGCTGCTGGAAAATAAACGTGAAAACATTTTGCGCTTGGTGGAAGAATATAAACAAAAAAGCGTGGTATGGGCCGAAGATTTTAACCGTCAGTTCGTTACGATTGATATCAAATACATTGTATTCGGTACGGTAGGCCTGTTCGCCCTGTTTGGGCTGTTCTTGGGCCTGATGGTGGGCGGCTTTACGGGCGTGTTTGTGTTTTTGCTGGTGGTGTTTATGGGGGGCGTCGTCAGTATTCGGATGCCTACGGCCGTGTTGGACGCATTAAAGAAAAGCCGCGGCAAACGCATTAACAAACAGCTGATGGACGCGTTAATTTTGCTTTCCAACTCCCTGCGCTCCGGTATGGACATTGTGCAAGGGTTTGAACTGGTATCCAAAGATATGCTCCCGCCGATTGCCGATGAATTTGGGCTGGTAATTAAAAACTATCAGCTGGGTACGCCCTTTGAAAAAGCTTTGGACGGCCTGTCCGACCGCGTGGAAAGCCGTATGCTTTCGTATATTATTAAGGCCATTATCATTCAGCGCCAGGTCGGCGGTAACTTGACGGTCATTTTCGCGCGCTTGGTGGAAAACATCCGCGAAGAAAGCAAACTGGAAGAAAAATTGCAGGCGATGACCGCCCAGCAAAAAATCCAGTCTATTGTAGTCAGTATTATGCCGTTTGTCATGATGCTGGTTATGTTTATCTTTAACCCGTCTCAGATGATTTCGTTCTATACCAGTCCGATGGGTATTTTCCTGTTCCTGTTCTGTATCATCTGGATCGGCATCGGTATGAAAGTACTGCAAAAGATGGGAGAAGTGCGGGTATAATTATGAACAATTTAGTGTTTACATTAGGGCTGAACTTGTTGCTGGCGGTGGGGATGTTTTCGGTATTTCTCACTATCTTTGGTTTGCTGTCTCCGAAGCCTAAAAAAGAAGAAATTGTAGACGTGGCGGTGCGCCGCTTTAAGTCTACTTCCAGCTTTGCGCGGCTGAAACCGGAAGAAAAGATTTTAGACCGGTTGGCCGTGTTCTGCCTGCACAACTTTCACTTGGAAAAAAGTTTGGAAGAAATGCATATGCAGCTGGGCAGCCCGGATACGCCGCAGCCGGTGGATATTTTATATACTAAAGTCATTGCGGCCCTAGTGATACCCGCGGCCATTATGCTGTTGTTCCAGGCCATCTGGCCGGTTCTTTTGGTGCCGGTTTGCTTTATGGTGCCGGACGTATTGATTAAGAGCAAAATTCAAAAACGTCAGGCGGAAATTTTGGGCAATTTCTCCACGACGGTAGATTTGGCGGCTTTGATTATTGAATCCGGGTTGGACTATTTAACCGCCTTTGAAAGAATTATCAAAATTGCCAAAGAAAAAACCATTTTGGAAGAAGAATTGGAAAAAACGATTAATGAAATTAAGCTGGGCTACTCCCGCCGTGAAGCGTTGGAACGCTTTTCTGCCCGAACGGGCGTGGCGGAGGTGCGCTCGCTGGTGAGTTTGATTATTCAGTCGGATGAATTGGGTACGAGCTTGGTGGATTTGCTGCGCAACTTCTCGTCGGATTTGCGCTCGCGCCGTTTAAGCCGCGCGGAAAAATTGGCGGCACAGGCTTCCACGAAGATGTTGTTCCCGCTTTTCGTGTTTATTTTCCCGACGATTTTTGCGTTAATTTTAGCCCCGATGATCGGCAGCCTGATTAGCGGCGGCATGGGATTTTAGAGGATAAAAAATATGAAAAAATATTTTACTTTGACCTTATTGCTCGTTCTTGCCTCCGCCGGGATGCAAGCGGCTACCTTTCGTAAAGAAATTCCCGTTCGCCAGCATGGAAAAGAAGAAGGCATGCTGTTGGACTTAAGCAAAATTTCTATGGGAACGCTTAATGACGTGGAAGAGAAAAAACAGTATCTTTCCACCGTTCAGCTGGAAAAACAGCGCATCCAGAACTATACCCTGCGCATGGTGTACGAAAACGCATACCTGCTTTATAAACACGGGGATTACCAGCGCGCCCAGGAAATGGCGCAAACCATTTTAAGTATTGACCCGAATTTTAAACAGGCGCAGACGCTGGCCCGCCAAGCCAGCGATATGGGCACCTATGGAACGATTTCGGAAGCGCAGGTGATTGAAGCCAAGTTCCAGGAAACCATCCGCCTCTACGACAGCGGCCGCTTGGTGGAAGCCAACGATAAATTAAATGAAATTTTAACCATTCAGCCGGGCAATTCCAAAGCGCAGTCTTGGAAACGCAAAATTGATTATGATATCGCGAAGGAATATACCCGCCGCGGAGACGTGGCCTATGAAGACGGCGATTATCAAAAAGCGTTGGATGCCTGGTACAATGCGTTGCTCATGCGCAAAGACGACCCCAAACTGCTGGCTAAAATCTCCGATACGGAAAACAAACTGCGCAAACAGCAAGTATCGGACTCCATGAAACAAGCCATGGAATTTTATAACAAAGGCCAGTTTGTGGAAGCGTATGCCGTGTTTGAAAGAATTATTAAAATTCAGCCCGGCGATCCGCGCGTGCAGAAGTATATGTCGCAGCTTAAAAACGAAATTGCCGCCGGGTATTACAATGCCGGCAATAAATCTTATAATTCCAACCGTTTTGACCAGGCTATTTCGTATTGGACGAATGCCAAAAAATGGGGGGCCGATTCGGGCACGATGGACAGTTTGATTAAACGGGCCCGCAACGCCAAAGAAAACCATTTGCGCGTGAAGCAACAACAGGCTATCAAAGCGGAGCAAGCCGCTCAAAAAGCGGAAGAAGCCGCCAAGAAAGCGGAAGAAGCCGCTACGATGGAAGAAGAGCCGATTGAAACCGTTACGGTAGATCCGGTGCCGGGCCTTTCGGAAGGGGCCGTCATTCCGGGTTCCATTCCGGGCGCCACGGGGATAGGTTCCTCCGTGGGTGCGGTGGGAACGAACGAAACCCTGCCCACCTTGGGCGGCACGACCAGCCGCGTATCGGCGGAAGCCAGTGCGGCGTCCCGCGCCAAATATATTGAAGGGTTGGACGCTTTCAACCAAGACGATTATGAACGCGCGCGCCAAGCGTGGATTGTGGCCAAACAGCTGGATCCGGGCAACAGCGACGCCGACTTGGGCTTGCGGAAAGTGGAAGAATTGTTGAGATAGGAGAAAAGACCGTATGAAATTGACTTCTAAATGGGTATTATGGTTTGTACTAGTCACGGTATATGCCGCGGTGATTGGCGGGCTCTTCTATTACAACCTGTTCAAATTTGTATTTGATAAAAAACTACAAAACGAAATGGTGGAAATGGTGCGTTTCCGTGCGCCTACACTGGTGCAGTGGCTGGCCTCCCGCCCCAAAGGCGAAGCTACCTTCCGCGAAGCGGAAATTATGAAAGGGCTGCAGCGCAACGACGACCGGATTAAAAGCTTGGTGTATTTGAACTATGACGGATCTATCCGCTGGCACGAAAACACCAAATTTCTGCGCATGTCGTATTCGGATTACAACAACTCCGTCGGTTTTGATACCAACGCGGTGGTGCAGGCCATTCGGGACGGCCTGCCGCGGGCCATTTTGTTTGGCAACGGGGATTATTACGATATGGCTATTCCGTTGCTGGCGAAGGGGAATACGGTGGCCGGCGTGGTAAATGTTACGGTTTCGCGCGAAAGCGCCAAGAAGCTCATCCATTCCTCTATGGTGCGCTATGCGGTGGGCGCCGTAATTATGATTTTGCTCATTGGCGGCGTGCTGTATTTATTCTTACTGCTTAAAATCCTGCGTCCGCTGGGGGCGTTAAAGGACAGCGTGGAAGCGGTGTCTTTAAACAATTTGTCGTTGTCTTTCCCGCCGAGGAAGGATGAAATCGGCGACGTGGCCGTTTCCATTTCATCTCTGTTGGCAAAAATTCGGGAAGATATTAAGAGTTTGGAAAATGTGGAAATTATGTCTCTTGAAAAAGAACAACGCTGGTGGAAAACCATTTTGGCCGTTACCGTGCCCAAAGGGTCTCGCGCGTTGGTCATTGACGAGAACAATAACATCCTCTATACCAACTTTGAATTAAATATGCCGGGCAAAGACCGCATCCACCTGTTGGATATTTTTGACGGCAGACAGCAGGAAATTATCCAAGTGGTGGGAGAGGCGCTGGAAAACCCGACAAAAGTTTTACGCGGCACGGTCATCAATAAAAATGTAAAATGTTTGGTGAAAGCCGTTCAGCTGCCGGACGATGCCGGCAAAAACCGCATCGTGCTGGTGCTGGAACCTGAAAAGTAAGGGAGTTTTGAGGAGATACTATGAGAGTAGAAATTAAAAAAATTGGTATTTCAACGGTATTGTTTTCCGTATTTCCGTTGGCCGTATTCGTGGTGATGATGCTGAGCGCTTTGATGGAAGTGTTCAACCCGGATGCCGTCATTAACGCCGCGTATATCATGGGTTTAGTGATGCGTGCCATCCAAAGCACTTTGCTGTTCTTGGTTTCGGCGGTTTTCTTTCTGTTGGCGTATAATTTGTTGTGCGCCGTGGGAATCCGCGGAGTACGCGTAGAATTGGAAGATAAATAAAAAAGGAGACATGGGGGAATGAAAAAACTATTAACCTTATTGTTAGTGTGTGCCGTTGCGGGGTTGGCGTTTGCGGCGCCGGCCAAAAAAGCAGCGAAAAAAGCGAAAGCTCCGGAAAAAACGAAAGCCGAATTTATTATCGTAGAATCGGATGAGTATGACGCCGGTAAAGAAGACGTGTTGCTAACGGCGGGAATCGCCCAGTTTTTAAATGCGGAACCGACGGTAACCAAGGTTTCCTACAAAGAAGCGGCGGCGGATCCCAAAATGGCAAATTTGGATTACAGCTTTTTGCCGCTTTATTTAATCAAAAAGACGGATGATATCCGTGCCAAACTGGAAAAACATCTGCAATACGGATATGCCCAAGAAAATGATGATTTCATCATTTTGCCCCGTCAGACCCGCCAAGGCGTATTTAACGGCAAAACGGGAAAACCGGGGGTTATGGAACTGTTTGTAATGTCCCAATGCCCGTATGGCGCGATGGCGGAAAACTTGGTCATTCAAGCCCAAAAAGACGGCAAAATGCCGGAAGGAAAAGATATTAAAGTGCGCTACATCGTCAACTATGACGAAAAGAACGGCTTCGGCAGCCTGCACGGCCCGGCGGAATGGGAAGAAGACGTCCGCCAATTGTTAATTGCCAAATACTATCCCGAAAAATTCTGGAAATACCTGGAAATCCGCAACAAGGATTACCGCTCCAGCCGCTGGGATAAGGCGATGGAAGAAGCCGGCATTAACACTAAAAAAATCATGAAGAAATTTGATAAAGAAGGCATTGAACTGCTTAAAGAAGAAGCCAAATATGCCGCCGAATACGGTGTTAATGCCTCGCCGACCTTCTTGTGGGAAGGCAAAGTGCAGCTGGATTTCGGTTCGGCCGCGCAGATTGAAGGCTTCGGATTTTTAAATCCGAACGCCGCTCAGCCTGGCGCTGCAGCCGTACCGGCCGGCAGCTGCTAAAAAGCACTTGATTTAAAGTCAAACGGGGGCTGGGAAGGATCCCGGCCCCCGTTTTCCAAAGCAGGCAGGTGATGGGCCGACTTTCCCGGCCGATGACCCGGTTGCTTTGAAAAGTAAAACCGATAGGACGTGTATGCATATCAAAAGATTTAATGGATTGTTTGCCAAAGCGGTGCTGGTACTTATCCTGATTTCCATTGTGCCGGTAGTCATTATCGCCTACCACGTAATGGGGGTGGACAGCCGCATCTTAAAAAATGAAATTCTGCAAAAACAGCAAACGGTAGCCAGCCGCTTGGCTTCGGTGGCGCGGGCGCATATCAACAGGAAAGCCCAGTTATTTTCTATTTTCGTGGATTTGCATACGGATTTCGGCGGGCACGATTTTATTAATGAACAAGATTTAAAGTATTTGCTGGCGCGCAATCCTGCTATCGTTTATTTGGCCGTTTTAAACCCCAGCGGGGTTCAGCTGTTTTCGGCCGGTACTCCCGCCGGAACGGTAAATTATGCCGAGATGCTGCCCCATATCGTGGAAGTATGCGTGCAGCGGGGAAAAGATTATATCAGTGAGGTTTACCAACGAAAAGGCGGTTTGTTTGCCCTGCTGGCATTCCCCGTGCGGCAGCATTTGGGGGACACGCGCGTTTCGGGCGTGTTGGTGGCGGAAATGAATTTGAAAGAGATGGGGGAATCGCTTTCCCAAGCGTATCCGCTGGATATGAACGCCATCATCGCTACGGAAGACGGCAAGATTATTTCGTATAACGGCGCGCCGGATGGGCTGGCCCAAGAACCGCAGCCCGAAATGGAAGCCAAGGTGCAAGCCATTAATGCACAATTGGGGGACGAGCCCAGCGGAGAGGTGAGGCTTCCGGACGGAGACTCCGTATTGGTGGCGGTGGCGAACTTATCGCTGCCCGGGTGGAAAGTATATGTAGACCAGCCGGCCAATGTGGCGGCACAGTTGTTTGTGGAAAGCACCTTCCATTCGTTTTGGGATGTAATCGTGTTGGTGCTGGCCATGCTGGCGTTTGTGCTGATTGTAAGCTATTGGGTGATTAAACCCATTACGCGCCCGCTGGAGCGCCTGCGCGAAGCGGCGGTAAAACAGCGCGAAAAAGAGGATTATGTGGTAAAGAAAGAAGACGTGGAAATTCCCAACAACGAAATCGGCGAACTGGCGGCTGCGTTTGTGGATATGTCGGGCACGTTGCATACCCGCCGGCAGGAACTTTTGCGCGCGCAGACGGAATTGGCGCAAGTAAACCAAGCGCTGGAAAAACGGGTGGAAGAAAGAACCCACGAATTGAAAGCGGCCAGTAAGGAGTTGGTAAAGGCGGAACGCTTGGCGGCCATTGGGCAGATGGCGTCTATTATCAGCCACGAAATCAGAAACCCGCTGGCCGTCATCAGCAATGCCACCCGCCTGATTAAAATGCTGGTGGCGTCGCCGGATCCCAAGCTGACGAAACAATTTGGTATTATTGATTCCGAAATCAAACAGGCCAACAGCATTATCAGCGAAGTATTGGGCTATGCCCGCACCCGCGAGCTGATGTTGACGACGGTGGATTTAAACAGCTATCTGCGGGAATTATTGCTTTCGTATCCGTTTATTCCGGGGATTACCCTGAAAGACGAATTAGACCCGGAAAGCGTACGGATTAAGGTGGATGCCGAAGAAATCAAACAGGCCATCCGCAACGTGGTTTCCAACGCCATAGAAGCCATGCCCAATGGCGGCACGCTGACCGTGGGCACCAAAATCGGCCGGCGGTTGGTGTGCATCTATATTGCCGACCAAGGAACCGGCATTACGGAAGAAGTGCGGCACAAAATGTTTGCGCCGTTCTTTACCACCAAAGCCCGCGGAACGGGGCTTGGATTGGCGGTCGTGGGTAAAGCCATCAGCCGACACAAAGGCAAATTGTTTATCCACAGCGTTCCCGGCAAAGGAACTTGTTTTCAGATTTACCTAAAAATATACAGAAAACCCGGAGACACCAATTATGGAGAAGCAAGTTAAAATCTTAGTAGTAGACGACGATAACAACCTGCGGGAAACGCTGGTAGATTTGCTGGAAATTGAAGGATACAAAGTCTATCAGGCGGGCGACGCGGCGGAGTGTTTGGAAATTTGCGCCAACGAGTTTTTTAACGTGATTTTGATGGACTATAACCTGCCCGGCGAAACGGGGTTGGATTTAATCCGCAAAATCCGCTCTTTTAACCAAGACTCCCAGATCATTATGATCACGGCGTATGCTTCGTTAAATGCCATTATGGAAGCCATGCAGGAATCCGTGTATGATTTCCTGATGAAACCGGTGGATTTTGACTATTTAAAACGCACGATTAACCGGGCGCTGGATAAGTATTTCCTGGAACAAAGCAACAAAGAATTATTGGCCCAGCTCAAAACCCGCAACGAGGATTTAGACCGGTTAAATAACATGAAGTCTAAATTCTTCTCCATTGTGTCGCACGACTTGTCCAACTCGCTGATGACGCTTAAAATGAGCTTTGATATGCTCAAGAAAAAGATGAACCCGGATGAAGACCAGAAAAAGAAAATGATGTTTATGGACGAGTCCATCAGCCAAATTGAGCATTTGATTAAAGACCTGGTGGACTGGGCGGCCATTGAAAAAGGAAAACTTCGCATTGAAAAGACCCGCTTTGAACTGACGGAAAGCTTAAAGAAAACGGTGGAAATTTTCCGTGCCAAAGGGGCCAAGCGCAACATCCGCGTTACGTTTGAAAGCTGCGGCGCCGTGCCGGTATTTGCGGACGAAAAGCGCATCCGCCAAGTGATTTCCAACATTCTGGAAAACGCGGTGCGCCATACGCCGGATAACGGAACGATTGAAATTGTCGTTAGCAAAATAGATGAAAAAAATGCTAAAGTGTCGGTAACGGACTCTGGCGACGGCATTGACCCGGAACAGGCCCCCAATTTGTTTACCAGCTTTACCCAGCTGGGCGATAAAAGCCGTGTGGGCCGCTTGGGGCTGGGGCTTTCCATCGCCAAAGATATTGTCGTAAATCACGGCGGCCGTATTTGGGCGCACAGTGAAGGGTTGGGAAAAGGGGCGACGTTTAACTTTACGCTGCCTATCACGAATTCTTAAAATTTTTACAACGTTTAGGGAGTATGCCAATGAATAAGAAGAAAAAAGTAACCGTACTGATTGCCGATGACCAAACGCTGTTCCGGGAAGGGATTAAAGACGTCCTGACCGGCGAAAAATGGATTGAAGTGGTGGGTGAGGCGGCCGACGGTTTGGAAGCCGTTGCCAAAGCCAAAAAACTTAAACCGGATGTGGTGCTGATGGATATCAAACTGCCGAAAATGGACGGCATTAACGCCACGCGCCAAATCCGCCAGGCCTGCCCGGAAGTAAATGTGCTGATGCTTTCCAGCTTTGAAGACGAAGCACATGTGCTGGACGCTATCCAGGCGGGGGCCAATGGGTACTTATCCAAAATGTTGCCGGCGGCCGAGTTGGTAAATTCCATTAAAACGTTTACCAGCGAAGGGTTGATGATTCCGCAGCAGCTGATGGGGAAACTGCTGCATGGCCTTCGCAAAATGGGAAATAACGGCATGCCTTCTCAGGCTACGCTTACCAAAACGGAAATTAAAGTGATGGATTATTTGGGCAAAGGCCTTAGCAATAAGGAATTGGCCAAAGAACTCAATTGCAGCGTCAAAACCATCAAAAACCATTTGAACAGCGCTTTTCATAAGTTGGGCGTCAGCAGCCGCACGGAAGCGGTGGTAAAAGCGATTGAAAAGGGGCTGATCTCGTCGGAAGGCACCATCGTTCCCGACGACAACGACGGAGAGTAATTTATGCGTTTAAAAAGGCTGTCCGGCAAATGGCTCTCTAAACAAGAGGGGCAGGCAACGGTGGAGTATGTGCTGATGCTTGCCACCATTGTGGTGATTTTGGCAGCCTTTTTAACGGCGTTTCATACACACATTGTGCGTTTTTTCTTTACGTTTATCGGGCAACTGCTCACGAGCTGATTATGCATTTTATCCGCCATGCCGTATGGAAACTGCAAGACCGAAAGGCGCAAATTTTGCTGCCTTCGGTGCTTTTGGCGCCTATTTTTATATTGGTCATTTATTTGTTGTTTGAAACGGCCAAAGTTTCGATGACCAAAGTGCGCCAGCAGTTTGCCCTGGATAATGCGGCTTACTCCCAAGTATCTTCGGCCAGCACGTATTTAAACGCCGTGGCAATGGTCAACGGGCCGCTTCCCTACCGCGTCATGCTTTATTACAAAGACCAAAAGTTGAATCCTAAGGAGACGGCGGCGCAAGCCGGCAAGCAGCCGATTAGCATTTTTGAGCTTTTCTATCACGGCGGCGGCGTGCCTACCATTGCTCCCAACTATGACACCGGCATCAATAATCCGCCACCTGCTGAAAAGGATGACTGGGGAGTGCGCTATGATCCGGCTATTCAGGATTTTCCGCGTACGGATTGGGAACGCGAAGATCCCCGGGAACCGGATTCCAATACGTGGGTGCCGGTAGTCAGCCGTTCTTTGGTCAACGATTATTATTTCCCGGCGCTTCGTTACGCCACGGTTGTCATTCAGAACTATCTGGAAACATACGTGCAGGTAGGGTCTATTTACGAGTCGCAGTCTTATGTGTATAAAGAAGTCAGCAAAAATGCGGTCATGTTCCGCGAAGCGTATTATTTGAATACGAACGACTGCAAAAAGTCAGACTGCGCCCGGCAAAGCGCTTCGCAGCTGCGCCGGTATATCACGCTTTCTACCAAGCCGTTTGAACTCGATAAAGTGCGTTTTTATGCATCAGACTCCGGTTTAAGCGGGGAACACGGCGGTGCCATTAACTTGGATTTGCCGATGTCCGAAATTATTAAAACCAAGCTGTTCCAATTTGCTTATTTGGATTCCAGTTCGCGCAGCAAGTTACGCACCTTAGGGCGCGGGGTGGTGCTTAAACAGCCTTTTAAACTGCCGCGGAACCATTTTAACATTAATCTGGAACAAAAATATAAGCCGTATGTGCGCAACACGGTGGTGTTGTCCTGCCCGCGCAACAGCAACAACTGCGTGTGGCCAGACCCGTTGCCGAAATATACGGTAACATTGGATCCGTGATGATGAAACGTCTTTTTTCTTTCCGTTCTAAAAAAGGGCAGGCCACCACGGAAGTGGTGTTGCTGTTCCCGTTGTTTGTCATTTTTATTTTGTTCATCATTAAAATTTTCGGACTGCTGATTTTAAGCCAGAAAATGGAAATTGCGGGGTTTTATGCGGCGCGCCGGTTTCAGCTGCAGTCGCACGAAACCGACTATTATGCCAATACATGGGACAGACGCTTTTTAAAAAAAGATATCCAGAAAAAGGTGGAAAATTATTTGGGTTTTGATAACCCGGGAATGCGCAAATTTCTGAGTTTAAGTGAATTAAAAATG
This sequence comes from Elusimicrobium sp. An273, assembly GCF_002159705.1. Lineage (NCBI taxonomy): Bacteria > Pseudomonadati > Elusimicrobiota > Elusimicrobia > Elusimicrobiales > Elusimicrobiaceae > Candidatus Avelusimicrobium > Candidatus Avelusimicrobium gallicola. Next base: position 310,566 of record NZ_NFJD01000002.1, on the reverse strand, counting down.
GATATTGAAACGTCCGGCACGTGGACGAAGGTCGTCCTGACGGCGCACACCCGTCCGCCCCGGATTCGTTTCCTGTGCAATTATAACAAAGACCAAGTCTGCGACCGGGATGGCAAATGCCTTAAAGGCTATGCTTTCTTGTGTGAAACGGGCGGACAGGTAGAAATTATTAAGTATGTGGGGCATAATGAACGCCCTGCCCCGTATCAGCGGCCGGAAGGACGCTAGCGGCTTTTTAGCCTTGACAATAGGCTATTTTCTGCCTATACTAATTATTAGCAGGAGAATGTGTAACTCTGTGTTTGAGCGTATCCGGCGGGTACGGGTCAACAAGAGTAGTTTTTATTATATATTTAAGAGGTTTTTATGTTTAAATTAAAACTAAAACCGGGAAATGTATTCCAAAAGATTAATAAAATGGACCGTAAGCAGGCGTATACGTGGGGGGCCATTATCGTCGTTTGTTTTGTCGCATTGCTTACGCTGGCTTCTTTTATGGGAGATGCAGATGAATCGTCTTTCGACGGATTTAACACCCGCGGGTACGATTTGGCCCAGATGCCCTTTTTAAATGACGAGGCGGAAGAATATCTGCTGGCTTCCAAATATCCGGATATGCAAGGCAACAATTCTACGATGCTGTATTCGGCTGCCGAAAAAGAAGCCCGCCAAGAAGAAGATGCCGCGGCCGCAGAAGAAGCGGCGGCGGAGGAGGACGTTTCCGCCAGCGGCATGGACTCGGCGGATTACGTTCCCGGCGGATATGGCGGTTCCGGCGGCGGGTATAGCGGCGGGGGGGCTTCCTCCGGGCCGACCCAAATCGGACAGTTGGATAATGCCAGCGTCAGCCACGCCAGCGGGAGCGGCGTTAACACTTCTTGGGGTGCCCCGCGGGGGGACTTCTCTCCGTATAAGAGCCAGGAAAAAGGAACCGAAGCGCCTTTTCAACAATTAAAAAACCAAGATGCCCGCCGGGCTTTGTCGCAGTTTGCGCAAACCAGCCGGGCGGCTGCCGGATTGCGCGATTCCAAAGGCGCCAACGCCAAAAGAGCGTTGATGGGCGGCCACGTGCAAGGCAGTGAAGCTTTTACGGAAAACGGTGTGGATTTAAGCAAAAGCGGCGGTCTTGCGTTGGATACAAATGCGCCGGTTTCTTCGGCCGATTTAAGTAATTTGGACGATGCCCTTTCCGATGCGGCACAGCAAGGCAAAGAGGAAAAAGACGAATTAACACAAGATATGGCTGACCGCCTGTTGGAACAGTTGTGGAGCGGAATGATTAATTTGGGTATGCAAACGATGGGCAATTTGCTGGGAAAAGGAATTGACGCCTTAGGTGGGGTGATGAGCGGTCATTCTGCTGGAAGACGATATAATAATCAGGTGGCGGAAGATATCTTATCCAAGGATTGGTCGGAATTGTCAGCTGATCAAAAAGATGTTTATTTAAAACTAACAGGAAAAACCGAAGCGGACATGGCGAATGTGAAGGGGCCCTTGCGCGATGATTATGCAAATTATAAAAAAGGCTTAGCGGGATCGGATACCTCTGCAAGCGAAAAATTTACACGTCCGTCGGAACGGCCCAGTACGGAATCTGAAACTGTAGAAATCGGGAAAACAAAAAGCAGCAGCAAGGGCAATGTCGATGCCAATCAAGCTGAGTTGCTGGAAAAAGAGAGAATAGCAGCTCTTAAAAAACAGGATAAAAAATGGGAAGATCAAATCAGAAAGGAATTTACATCTGATCTGAAAGCTAACCGTGACGGATCCCTGGCTGATACCTTTTACAACAAAGGATGGCACGAAGTATATGATGCTGAGTTTACCGCGCATACAGGGAGAACTAAAATTGATACAAGTAATTTTTCAACTGGGACTACTGGCGGGAAACAAGATATAAAATTTAAATCTCCAAGTGATTTTACTACACGTACACAGTATGAAACATATGTCAATGAGTTGCCAGTGGAGACGGATGTTAAAGAAGTTTTGTTAAAACGCAATTAGTTTTGTGAGAGATCGGGAGGAATTTATGAATATCTTTAAATGGCTGGGAAAAAGCGGCAAAATTGCCCTTTCCGCTGCGCAGGCAGTGGGCCTTTCAGCCGTGGTAGGGGTGGCGGGTATTGCTGCGTGGCAATACTTGGATACTCCTTCGGATAACACGGCTTTCAATCTGGGCGGGCAGTACAACCCGGGTGAAGTGGTTTACGTGGCCGGCGCCTCCGGCGGCTCGTATGGAGCCAATGGAGAGGTGCAGTCCTCCTTTTTGGCGACGCCCTCCAAAGCCATTGAGATGACGGAAAAATTTGCTCTTGCCCAAAAACGGGCCGAAGAATATGAGGACTCTGTTTCGGACGAGGCCTTGGCTCCTTCGAATCCGCAAGCGTATCAAATGGGCGGTACGGAAGGGTTAGGTATGGGAGCAAACCGCGCGAATGAAGAAGAATTAAAAAATAATCCGATGGCTTTTGCCAAACAATCGCTCTCCGGCGTGTCGGATGCCATTGCGCAAGCCCAAGCCCAAGCACAGGCCCAGCAAGCGGCCGCCGCGGGCGGACAAGCGCAAGGAGCGGCCCCGGCCGGAACGTTGGCCAGCGCCAGCCGCGATTGGGGCTCTTCCGCGGCGACGAAAGGCGGCAGCGGTGGTGGTGGTAACTCGTTTAATTCCTCTTTTGTCGTGCAGGACAGCACCAAAAATGGCGGCAAAGGGGCTGGTGCCGCCGGACAGAACCAGACGCCTGAGCAAATTATGAAAAATTTTCAATCGCAAGTGGCGTCTGCACAGGAAAATGCCCGCTTACGCGCCCGTGCCAGCTTTGGGGAAGATGAAATGCTGGCGTCTGATAAAAATTTAAAAGCTTTGGATGGCCGCTCTTCCAGAGAAAAATCGGACTTGGCTTTTATCCGCAAACGCTCTGCCGATGCCGCGGCTAACCGCAACCGTGCGGCAAACGAAGCCTCCCGGGCGTGGTTGGACGGTACCAAAGTTTCCGGCGGGATGAGCATCATTAGCGGCGAAAGCGTAACCACCGGGCAGGGGCAGGGATCCAAAGATTTTAATGATGCTACGGAAGCTCAATTAAGAGGGATTCAGACGTATGCAACCACCCCATTAGAGCAGAAAGCCTTGGAGCGCAAAAAAGCCAGAGATAATATCCGTATGTGGATGTGGATCGCCATTCCCACGGCGCTGGCGGCCATGGTGGCCATTCCGGCGGCCATTGCTTCCGCAGGATGGATATTTGGTGCTGGATGGATTTTTGCGGCCGCTATTGCGGCGGTTGCCTTAATTCCGGTGCTTTCTTTGTTAATAACCAGTGCCAAATACGCCAAAGAATACAGTGGTTCTTCCTTATCCACATGGGGTATAACCATTGGATCAATATTAACGGCCGGCATTGGCGCCGCGTTTATTCCCGGAGTCGGATTTGCCGTCAAGTGGGCAACTTGGGCCCAGTTATTGTTGGGCGGTGGTGCAGCCGGTCTGGGTGCGTTGGGTGCCTGGTGGGTAAACTCGGGAACGAAGGATGCAACCTTGGATTCGGAAAACCCGGACTTGGATATGAATGGGCAAAATGATGAGCAGAACAAATAGGAGTTTTTATGAATGAGAATAAAAAAAGATCTACTCATCCTATTCAGGTTTCGCGAAAAATGATTTTTATTGCGCGGGCGGTGGTGTTAATCGTTTTGCTCGTTTGGGTAATTGGTATTTTTTACTTTTATTCCCAAGTAAAAGAAACGGAACGGCAAATTGCCGAACTGAAACAGAAACAGCAACGAGAGGAAGAATTATTGCGCCGGCGGGCTATTTATCAGCGGGCTTCTATGGAACAGCAGGCGGTGCAATCGGGCGTGCAAAACGCGGTGGACGCATTGAAACAGTAGGGAGAAATGCATATGAATGTGTTTAAATTTTTAAAAAGCATATCCGGTAAACTGGTGATGGGTATCCCCCAGCTGACGGCTATTGCCGGGGTGGGTGTCTTAGCCGTTTACGGCGCCTATGAGGCGGATAATACAGTCGCCAACAAAGAACGTGCCCTGCGTTCGGTGTCGGCCATTAGCAGTTCTTCCGCGCAGGAAGGCCTGCGCCGCCAAAAGAACGGGCTGCTTACCTCTATTAACATCAAAGATTCGTTAAACCAAGTGGCTACCGCGGAAGAACGTGCCGCTATAGAAGCCGGTTCCGGTTCGGCGGATAACTTTGGGTTAGATGCGGTAGACAACATTAAAAATGTATCGTTCGGGCCTGCGGCGGAAACCTCAGCGACTGACGGCTTAGGCATGGGCGCCAATAAAGCGATGGAAGTGGGCTCTTCCGTGCGGAATGCGCCGGCGGGTTCTTCCTCCCAGGTGCCGGCGGGGGCCGTTGCGGCCGCCGCTATGGGAGCCGGTTCGGGAGAGGGTGCCGGGCCTACCTTGGCGTCTGCCTCTATGGCTCGGGCGTCTGGAAACGCTTTTAATGCTACCTCCGGCCCGGTGGCTTCTTCTTCCGGTTCCGGGTCTTCTGCGGCGAGAAGCTCTTCTGGTGTGGCATCCGGCGGGAGAGGAGCGGGCGGGCCTTCGGAAGGGTATCAATTTTCCGGTGCAATGCCCAGCGGCAGCAATGCGGTTTCCTCTTTGACCAATGCGCGCCGTTCCAGCTCTTTTACGGCGGGCGGAAGAGATTCTTCCGTTTCCAGATCGCGCAGATCGTTTAAGGAAAAAAATGAACTGAAAGATATTAGCAAACGTTCTGCCGATGTGGCTTCCAACCGCAACCGTGCGGCAAACGAAGCCTCCCGGGCGTGGTTTGCCAGTTATAAAAACTCGGGCGGTATGCAGATAGATGATCTTCCCAATGCTTCAGAATCTGGCGGTTCGGCTGATTTTGAAAACCCTACGCAGCAAAAACTGAAGGGCATCGGTGACTATATACCCACAGTGGATGAAGAAGCGGAAAAACAGGATAAAGCTCGTAAACGTTTGATGTGGATGGCACTGGCATTGGTGGCCGTTACGGTTGTTGCTATTCCGCTTGGATATCACTTGATTGCACAAGGGAAAAAAGCGGGCTTCTTGGGAATTTCCATGATGGCTTATGGCTGGATTGTCTTGGGCATTGCAATGGCTTATGCGGCAGTGGTGTTCGGCTTTGCGGCAGATTATCAACGGCACTATAAGGGATGGTTTATGCCACTAATGGGATATGGATTATCCATGGGAGCTATTGTTGCCTTGCTTTATGCTGGAATTTCAGCTGTCAAAGAAACTGGCTCTGCTGCGGCTAATGCTAAATTTATGGCAAAAGCAATGGGAGCCGTCAAAACAGTTGGTATGATGGGATTAACACAAGGCGGTTCTGCTTTGGTTCAGAAAGGCATGGAAAGTGATGCCAAAGCAAATGCGGATTCTAACCAACAGGCTTAATGAAAATCTAACGGAAGGAACGCTGAAAGGCGTTCCTTCCGTACGTATCAAAAGATGAAAGAACAAAATAAACAAACACAGACGGAAAACACTGTCAAACAAAGCTCCTTGGCGGTTTTGTGGGGGGAGCTAAAACGTCTTGCCCGCTCTAAAAAAGCGTGGGCGGTGTTTATTTTGTTCTTTTTTCTTCTTTTGCTGACGGGGTTGGTACCCGTTAGCAAAATTCCGTTTCTGCGCAATTTGGCTTGGGCCATGGGATACACCCCGGAAGAAACGCAGGAGATGTCTTTTTTAAAGGCGCTTTTGTCTTGGAATGAACATGCCAAAATAGCCCGCGGGGAACTGCCCGATCCGACGGCCGCCGGCGTGTTTGGAAACGACGGAGGATTTGCGACCGCGCATGAACGGATGACGGCGCAGAAAGACTCCAATTTAATCAATTTGCGGGCGGTCAATGTGGCCCTTGCCAATCAGGGCAAAGCGCGGGATTTGATTGCGGGTTCCTTTTCCGGAGATGATAACAAATCTCCTGCTGCCCGCATTACGGGGGACTCGGCCAACACCCAAGCAAATCAAACGGCCCCGGGGGAAGTCTTTTTCGGGGCGGATGCTTCCACCTTAGCCCGTGATCCCAAAGATGGATTTAATTCGGTAAACTCGCTTAAAAAAATTGCCAACCCTCATATTGCGGGCGCCAGCCAGAACGATTGGCTAGGGCGCTTGGTGGATAAAGCCACTCGTTCCGACGCGGGCCTTCAAAATCTGGCCAAATCGCTGGAAACGGGGGGGACGCTTTCGCAGTTAAATCCTATTACGGAAATCGGCAATCATAAAGCCCAGCGGGATATGTATTATGCCTGGCTGACGGGCATGAGTGCCCGCCGTACGCCCAATGTGGTGCTCAAAAAAACCTTAGCGAGCGCCGGTTTTGACGGGGCGGATATGCCTAAAAAGGTGTTTGATTCTTCCGGATTTTCGGGCATCGGTATTAATCCCGATGACGTGGTGGCCGATGTGGATACGATTAAATTGCGCTTGGAAAACGAGAAAGAATGCGAGCGGGCCATGAGTTCCTCCGGGGAGACGCTCACGAACCAGTTGCAGGCGGCAAAAGCCGGAATTAATGCGCTGGCCGCCGCCTTTCCGAAAACGTGCGAAGACGTAAACGGGGATTTTTCCAACCGTCTTTCCGTGTTGCGCAATCAATGCGAACAAATTAAACTGGCCTATTCGGACTTAAGCACTTTTTGCGGCGTAGCCGTAAAATCGGGCAGAGAGGGCACTTGTACGACCAATAATTTGCAGGGCCGGTACGATCAATACGCGTCCTATTGTGCAGAAGAACAAGAAAAATGCGCCGCTTTGGAAACCCCGGACGAGCAAAAAGCCTGCTTAGGCGAAATTAAGGCCGCGGCCGATTATGAAGAAGGCGACTGCTATAACGGCGGTTGCTCGGAAAGCGGCGTGGCAAATTTGGTAAAAGGCACGTTTAACGTAGGGGTAAACGGAGAACCGGTAGACCCCAATGCGGGGGATTTCTTCCCGGAGACGGATTGGGGAAGCATGAATATGTATTAAACCCCTTGAAAAAAATGGATTTAATTGTATAATAGAAGTAAGGAAGTGTGTATAAAGAAAGTTGTTACGGAGTGGGGGACCATCTCTGAACAACGCATTTCTTTATTATAGAAAAATGCAGTACGTGGAAGAATCTCCGACGGAGAAATTCTTTCCAAGGCTTTGAAAAAAGCCGAACCGGCAGTTTTATTTTGATAGGAGGCATTTATGCCAGAGGAAAAAAAGAAGGATAGTTTTACCTTTAGCGATAAGATTAAAAACAGCAAACCCGCTGCTTTTAAATCTTTTGCTAATCGTATTTCCTCCAAAATTGGGAGCGATGGCAAACCCAAAAAGACTCTCTTTGAGAGAACCAAAAGGGATGCCCCGTTCTTTATTGCGGCCTTGGTAGCATTGTTGTTGCTGCCGTTCCTGTATAAATACAGCGGGCAAGTAAATGAAGAACCGATGATTACTCCCGGAAGCGAGGAATCTATATTCGATCCCGAACGGTATGGTTTTGATACGGTTACCGGGGATCCGGAAGGACAGATTGCGCAACTTGCCGGCCGCGACCCCCTGAGCTTGATTAAAGGATTTGGCTCGGATGAGGAACCGGCGGATGATTCCAGTCTGTACGATATTGACCGCAGCGGTTTGGATGATTCTTCCTATACCGGAACCTCTGTGGAAGAAAATAATACCAACATTTACAGAAACACCGCAGCCCCCGCTACGCGTGCGGCTTTCCGCCGTGCGACGACGAAGATCAACCCGCTTTCTAATGCTGGGCTGACCAGCCGCAGCGGGTCTAAGCTGGGTGTCGGCATGTGGGGCGGCGGTTTAAAAACGGCCGCACAGCGTGTAGCGGCCGAAGGCCCGCGCAACAGTCCCAAACCGGTTTCTCTGCAGCCGTTGCAGGCGGCGGGTAAACCGAGCCGCAGTTATTTTGGGCAAGGCGCGGCGGCGGAAGCCAGACGTTCGAAAGACGCCATGTCTAAAGCCAACGCCATGCAGGCCTTGATGGACGCCCAAATGAGACCGATTGAACCCGGCAAAATTGGCGGGCTTTCGGGCGGTTCTTTTGGCCCCGGCGGCGGAAACGGCAATTTGGAACGCCGGTTTGCTTTTAACGGCAAAGAACCCTGGTGGTGGGATATGATGAAACGCCGCTCCCAGATGGAATGGGAAGCGCGGTTCAACCACAAATGGGATTGGATTAAATTCGGCGTCGGCTTAGCGCAGAAATTCTTGGACGGTTTCCTCTCTTGTATTATCACGGGGACGGACGACTGGTCTATGGGTAAATTTTTGGGCGCAAAGGCCGGTGCAGGATCTGAAGCCGAATGTGCCGGATTGACTGAAAAGGAATGGAACAGATCTTATCCGACGATTCCTTTTGATAAAGACAATTGCCGAGCCCATTTCCGCTATGGCATTGAGAAAGATGTTCAAGACCCGTGGGAAGGGAGCACCTCTAATGAAGTTTCCATGGGCCCCATTGCCCAGCGTATGGATTGCTTGAGCAACGGCTTGGGTGCCAGATTGATGGCTTGGTGGAACAGAGTTGCCGGCAAAAATGTGGGCACTTTCCCGGAAGCGGGCGACTGCAATACCTTTTCCAAAGACGGCGTCTATTATGCCGACTTCTCCAGCACCAAAGACGGTTGGAGCGTGTACCACTATGTGGTGGGTGTTCCGACGGCGCAATTAAACGCGTACTACAACCTGCCGCCGGATGAACAGGAAGCTGCTTTGGTGGTGGGATATATCGGTAAAGGCCCCGAATTTAACAGTAACATCACGGCGATTACGCAACGCAGCAATTTTGTTCCGATGTTTGTGGAAAGCGTTGCCATTAAAAATAAAAAAATCAAAAAGACCGAGTTGCAGGAAAAATCGCCTGAGGGCTACAATTACAGCGGCTATTGGGGCTTAAATAAAGAAGGCAAGGCGGGGGCTTTTAAAGCCAAAACGTATGATGAAGCCATTGCCAAGTGCCGCGCCATGAAGTGGCCTGTGCAGCAGGACTGTTTAAACGCCATCAACGAACAGGCAACGGATGTCGACAAAGCTAAAAAAATGGTAGCTTTGGTGGACGGCGGTTCTCTGCCCACTTACAAAGCGTTCATGGATACGCTTAGAGAAGGCGGCATCATCCGGGATGCGGTAAAAGTGGGAACGAAGCAAAATCTGGGTATTTCCACCAAAAAAGCCAAAGAAGGCAAAGATTGGGTAACGGGAGCGCGTTGTCCGTTCCCGCTGGTGCGCATCAGCTGCGATTACTTGGCGAATATCTCCAATAACAAAGGAGAAACGCAGCAGAGCTTTCCGTATGCGCATTTGACGTTTACGAACGGGATGATGGGTGCCCAGGCGTATAACGCGATGAAGAGCCGTTTCCTGCTCTCGTATACGATCCAAGGGGAAAATAACACCCAGCCCGCGGCGATTACAACGTCTACCAAAACGTCCGATGGCGGCCAGTGGTTCTATATTCCGCACCAAGATGTCCGGCCGTTTCAAGGCGCGTGGAGTGAAAATATCACCAATGCGGGTTTTGTAACCCAGAGCTTGGGCAAAGAACGCGCCAAGCTGCCGGGTGCGGGGGATGACTACCAAGTGGTAGCTACGTCTTCTGAAATTGCGGCATTGCGCAATGCCGGCGGGCGTGTCGTCATCACGTGGGAAGTGCGCCAGTGCGATTCGCTTACTACGGATGGCAGTTCTATTACCAAAGGCGGCTGCCAAAACGGCAATATCCGGGCGTTGACTGCAGACGGCAAGCCGGGCGCTGCGTTAGGCGCAGATAAACCGGGTAATATCGTCAGCACGGCCACTTGCTACTACAGCGACAATTCGGAGCCGATTGGTTTTGAAACGGACATAGAGGAAGACCCAGAAGATCCGCCGGCCGATGACCCGGAACCGGATCCGGAACCGGATCCGGAACCGGAAGGCACGATTACCTTGGAATTGGCCGATAAAATGAACGGCGATTTTGGCATTTCGTTCCGCTTTGCCAAGGAACGTGTAGCCTTGCTTCAATTCCCGACGATGAGCGTTTTTGCCAGAGGAGGCGAACGTTCCTATAAAAGTGCCTTGTCTACCGATAATTGTACGGCAGTAGGCAGCACGCGCAAATCCGGCCAAGGTTCCGCCAAGATGATGAACCAGGAAGAAGTCAAGAAATATGTGGACAGTGTCATCGCGGAAGTAAACGCCAGCCAAGAGTTTACCGATGCCAAAACGAAATTCGTCCATAGCGGAACCGTCACCGTGCCTCAGTTGGTAGACGCCATGACGATTGCGTATTCCCGCAATCCGCAGGCGCAGGTACCGCTGAACGTGGTCTGCGCGCTGGGTAAGACGATTGGCTACAACTCGTATGATCCGCAGATGATCCAAGAAAAAGAAGTTTGGAGAAATACGTTTGGTGCGTTTGCCGCCTATACGGGGCCGAACTCCTCGTACTTCCCGGCTTTGTTTGCGGTTGATGCCGACGGGAAAAAGATTGTAGACCGCCGTTTCTTAGGTTGCGGTTCTGCCCAAGAAGTCAAGGGAACGACCGTATATGCTAAGAAGGAGGTAGTCCCTTATCACTACGGACGCTATAACTGGAACCATAAAAGAGTCGGCGATCGCGCCCGGTATTCCACCTATGCGGGCAGCACGGGCCGTGATTCTTACTTAAAGCAAATTACGGAGGGCGGTTGGGCCAAAAACGGGTTTAACCCGTCTACGTATCCGCTGCATGCCATTGCGGATGCGGTAGGCTTTGAGCAGCAGATATCTGCCACGGATAAAGAGCTGGCAGATTTCAGCACCAACGCCACGATTGACGATATCAACCGTCAAAACTACGTTCGGGCGTATTCCCGTATCTTTAACGATTCGGATACCTCGTGCGGCTTAGAAGGCAATATGCCGGTGGCGGAAGCGCTGCAGTATGTTGGCGCGGTATGCGTAAACGGCAAAAACGCCAAACCGAGCAATGGAAATTTCTCGGCGTGCGGAGGCCAGTATAAGCGGTCTTCTGCCACCGGAACGCCTGGCGGACAAGTAGCCGGTGAAACAGTGACTGAATCAGTTACGATAGAATAGTTTGAACAACAAAATCCCCGGGTTGATCCCGGGGATTTTTTATGCCCTGTTTGCCCCGGCCGTCTGTTTTTATTTATCATATACATATGAACTGGAAACGCACGTTGGCCCTGCTGGTAGGAATGGAAATGCTTTTTGGGGCGCACCCGCCTGGTGCGGGGGCCTTTTTCCCGTTTTCCTTTCGCAAGCAGGAGCTAAAGACCGACTATTCCCAAACCGTGTGGGACAGAATTATGCTGGAGCAGTCCGTTACCGATATGCGCCGCGGCATGGGGGAAATGGCGCAAGCCCGCTATAAAGACGCGTCTAACAGTTTTGCCAAAGCCGTGATCAAAAATTCCAAAGACCCGCTTCCTTACTTGCTGCTGGGCGCGTCGCTTTACTGGATGGGGCAGGTGGACTCGGCCGAAAGTGAATACCAAGAAGCGCTTCGTTTGGATCCTTCCAATGCCATGGCTTACCAATTGCTGGGGATTGCCAGCGGCTGGAAGGGAGACGTGCCCCAGGCGCAGGAATACTTTTTAAAGGCCAACGCGCTCGATCCCAACAAGGCCGACACGCATATGAATTTGGGTTCCACCTACGCGGTGCAGTTAAATTTGGATAAAGCGCTGGAACATTTCCGCCGCGCCGCAGAACTCTCCCCGCGCGAGCCGCTGTACCACTATCAGCTGGGCACGCTTTACGAGGCCTTGGGGCGGGATGAACAAGCCGAAAAATCGTTTAAAAAAGCGCTTAAATTATTTCCCTATTACGAAGACGCCCAGCTGAGCTTGGGGGCTTTATACGAAAAATTAAACCGCCCGCAGGACGCTTTAAAATACTATAAAAAGGCCGTACGCACCAAACCGGGGGACTATGTGGCCCGCCTGCGCTATGCTTCTTTACTCATGCGCCAAGGCGAGGCGGACAAGGCACGGGAGGTGCTGGAGGAGGCGTTTTCCATTACGCGTTTTAAGGCGGACGGATTAGCGCTGAATGCCGTCTACCGCGCCAGCGGCCGCGGGGCGGAGGCTTTTCGCGAAGAAATACGCCAGTTTCAAAACAGCTTGGAAAAAGTATCTCCGTCCAAAACGGTCAATATAGAAGTGTCTTTGGAATATAACCCCGTTTCTTCTCCCCAAAACGCTTCCGATTCCCGCCGCGGCAACACATTTGAGCAGGCCTACCAGCGCCTGCGGGCGGACGGCAATTTGGCGGGGGCTTCGGCCTCGCGCACGTTTAAACGCATTTTTTCGCTTCCGGCGGGATCTTCGCAAGAGCGCGCCGAGCAGATTGAACAGTTTGTAGCGGGCTTGGAGCAGACGCTGGCCCAAGCGGGCGAGGGGTATAACATTAATTTATCTTTGCAGGGCCGCACGCCGGACTACGCTTCCCCTTCCGCTCTGACGCAGGATAATACCACGGCCCCAAAAGCCGTGTATGACCCGCGCATCGTAGGCAATGATATGGGGCTTTGGGTCATGGGACGCACATGGCTTGCGTTTGTGGACGACGCAGAAGAAGAACTGGCCGATTATGCGCCGCAGTGCCCGGCAGACGGATTGTGCCGGTTGCTGCAGGGTGTAGCGGCGCTGGCGCGCGGAGACGCCGCGCTGGCGGCGGACGCGTTTGAGCAAGCCGGGAAACAAGCGCCGCAGGACGCGCTGGCATGGCTTGGACTAGGGACGGCGGCCGTCGTAGCGGGGGATGATGCAGCCGCCCAAAATTATTACCGGCAGGCGCTAAAAGCAGATCCCAAAAATAAAATAGCCAAACGCAATTTAAAAATACTGGCAGATTAACAATGCAAAAATACGGACAGCACTTTTTAATCAGCGAAAACGTCATCCGCCAAATTGTGGATGCGGCTCTTTTGTTAAAAGCGGCGCAGCTGGTGGAAATCGGCCCCGGGAAAGGCGCGCTTACGCAGCGGCTGATTGAGCGGGGAGAACAAAATTTTACGGCGGTGGAAATAGACCCCAAAATGGTGCAGTACCTGCGCCAAACGCTGCCGCCGCAGGCAAAGGTGCAGCTGAAAGAGGCGGATTTTTTAAAAACGGATTTGGCTTCTTTGGTTACGCGCCCGGCGTTGTTTGTAAGCAATCTTCCCTATATTGACGCGGCGGATATTTTGGATAAAGTGCTTTCTTTCCCGCTGTTTCACGCGGCAGTGTTTATGTTTCAAAAAGAACAGGCCCAGCGTATCCGCGCCCGCGCGCAGGAGGAAGGGTATGGCCCGCTGTCCGTGTTTAGCCAGCTGCGCGCGCGGATCAGCCCTATTTGCAAGGTGGGGCGCGGGTGTTTTAATCCGCCGCCGAAAGTGGAAAGTATGGTGTTGGCGTTTGAAAAAAAATCGCCTTGGCTTGTGCCGCTCGGCGATTGGCAGCGGTTTAAAAAAATGGTGCAGGCCGCCTTTTTGCACCGGCGCAAAACATTGGCCAATGCCTGGAGCTTGGGCGGGTATGAACCGCAAAAAATTCAGCACGCCTTGCAGGCGCTTTCGCTGGCGCCGTCCGTCCGCCCCGAACAAGTGCCGCCCGAAACATACGCGCGGCTATTTGCCCTGTTGTAGTTCTTCTTGAAGCCGGAATTCCAATATCCGCTCGCGCAGGTGAAACGGGCGGATTTTATTTAGCCCTAAACGCAGGACGGCTTGCCGAAGGAGCGTGTGCGTGTCTTGGCAGTCAGGCAGGTAAAAACGCCCCGCCGCCGCCAACGCTTCTTGCGGGGCCAGTCCAATAAGCTCGCTGCCCGTTACGCTTAGCCCGCGCGCCTCAGCTTCCCGCCGGCACGCTTCAAAGACTTGCGCCAAGCCTGTTTTATGAAAATCCGTCAGGTTAAACGAAACCTGCGCAGCTTGGTAGCCCGGCATCAGCCAGCCGATGGCTTTTACGGCGGGCAGTCCGCCGTTTTTTTCGCGCAGGACGCCCGCTATTTCCTTGGCGGCCGCCGTATCCTGCGTGTTTAAGGACACGTTAAACGCCAGTAAAAAATTCCGTGCGCCGATCACCACTGCACCCGTTTTGGCAACATGCGGCGAAAATTCCCGCGGGCCCAAATCGGGCGGCAGTTCGGCAAGTTTTTGGGGCAGGCTTTCGTATTCGCCGCGGCGGATAAAAGCCAAATTTTTGCGGTTTTCCTGCCGGGCGTTGGCTTCGTAAAAATAAACGGGAATGCCTAATTGTTCGGCGGCTTCCTGCCCTAGTAGGCGCGCTTGTTCGGTGGCTTCGGCCAGCGTCATGCCCGCTACGGGCACAAACGGGCACACGTCCACCGCGCCCAAGCGCGGGTGGGCCCCGTGTTGAAGGCGCATGTCAATCAGCCGGGTGGCTGTTTGCATCAGCGCAAAAGCCGCGCGGCGCACTCCTTCGGGCGTGCCGGCCAGCGTCAGCACGGTGCGGTTGGCGTCGGGGTTGCTGTCTGTGTGCAGCAGTTTTGCCTGCGCGCACGCCTGCCGGGCCGCTTGGGCGCAGGCCGCTATAATCTTGGGGTCTTTTCCTTCTGATATATTGGGCACGGCTTCCATTATTTTCATATAATCATTATACCCCTTTTACGGAAAAACCCCGTTGAAAAAATTTTCTAAAAACAAATGTGCCATTTTTGCAGATTTATAGTATAATAGTTGTAGGTACTTATTAAGTTTAAGTACCTGATAATTCATAAAAGGAAGTATATAGTAAAATGCCTAAAGGAAAAGTTAAGTGGTTTAATGACCAGAAAGGTTACGGTTTCGTAACCCCCGAAGACGGTTCTAAAGATCTCTTTGTTCACTATCAGGAAATTCAGGGCGACGGTTTCAAAACCTTGGCCGAAGGTCAGGAAGTGGAATTCGAAGTCGTGGAATCCGAAAAAGGCCCCAAGGCCGTAAAAGTCGTCAAACTGTAATTTTTGAAAGACTTTTAAAAAGCCCTGAACCGTCAGGCTCAGGGCTTTTTTCTGCCTGACTAAGGCAGAAAAGAAGGAGGAAGTTGTTGTGATGGCGAAGAAAATATATCCGCAGGCCTCGCTGGGCGAGCTGTGGCATTTATCGTATCCGCTGGTTGTAACCATGGCCGCGCAAGTAGTCATGCAATTTGTAGACCGGATGTTTTTGGCGTGGTATTCCCACGAGGCGCTGGCGGCCTGTGTGCCGGCCGGCGTACTGGCTATGACGTTTGCCGCTATGTTTATGGGGCTGGCCAGTTATACCAGTGTTTTTATTTCCCAGTACTATGCAAAGAAAAAATACGCCTCGGTAACGGTTTCGCTGTGGCAGGGGATTCTGCTGGCGGTGCTGTCGTCACTGGTGCTGGCAGGGCTGACGCCTGCCGGAAAGGCGGTCATTAATGCCTTCGGGCACGATGCCCCCGTGCGCGTGCTGGAACTGGAGTACTTTGCAATTTTAAACATTTTTGGCGGGCTGGCGGTCATCAATAACGCGCTGGCCAGCTTTTTCAGCGGGCGCGGGCATACCAAAATTCCCATGTGGGCGGCCGTGGTGGGAAACCTCGTCAACGTGGGGTTGGATTATGTGATGATTTTCGGCAAGCTGGGTTTTCCGGCCATGGGCATTAAGGGTGCGGCGTGGGCCACGATTATCGGCAGTGCGTCTATTACGCTTATTTTCTGCACCCTGATTTTTGCCGGAAAAACGCGCAAGGAATTTAAAATAAGCCGCTTGGCCGGATTTTATAAACCCGTTTTTTCCCGCCTGCTTCGCTTTGGGCTGCCCAACGGATTTGGGTTTTTGATGGACATTCTTTCTTTTACCCTCTTTACGTTTATGATTGGCAACATTGATACGCTTTCTTTGCAGGCGAGCAATGTGGTAATGTCCATGCAGCCGGTGGTGTTTACGGTTATTTTAGGCCTGGGCATCGGCATCCAAATTCTGGTCAGCAAATACCAAGGCCTAAAGCGGCCGGATTTGAGCGTGCAGGTCATTAAAAATGCCTGCAAAATCGGGTATGCCTATGCGGGCGCGGTGGGAGTGGCGTTCTTCTTTTTCGCGCCGTTTTTTGTGGGGCTGTTTATCCCGGCCTCGTCGCCGGATGCGGCCTTGATCAGCGAAAAGACCTATCCGCTGATGAAACTGGTAAGCTTCTTTGTAATTTTTGACGCGACGTATTTGATTTTCGGCGAGGCCATCCGCGGTGCGGGCGATACCAAGTTTTATATGTACATCATGCTGTTCTGTGCATGGGGGTTGCTGATTCCCGGTACGTGGCTGATTGTGTATAAGCTGCAGTGGTCTGTGTTTTGGGTATGGAGCTGGCTGACGTTCTACGCGGCGCTAACGGCGGTTTTTATGCTGGGGCGGTTTCTCTCCGGTCGGTGGAAACATTTTAACGTAACCGGCGTGTAGCGTGGGCAAGTTGGTTTTAAAACGCGGCCTGTTAAAGGGCCGCGTTTTTTTGTCTGCGGCGGAGTTTAACGGGGTGTTGGTTGCTTTTTCTATTGACAAAAAGCACTTATTTTGCTATAATAATTTTATTATAAAACGCACTGTGCGGTTTGTAATTTTTTTATCTGGGGCGTCCGCCCGTTTTCCTCTTTTCTTTTTCCGGTTTTGGCCGTGCCTGTTTGTACAGGCTTGGCTGTCATGCCGTTTGCTTACCAAGGAGTTTTTATGCCTGCCAAAACCCGTGCCCGCACGTTAAAAACGCGGGAAAAACCGTTAAAATACCAACCTGAATTTTGCGAGCGTCTGCTGCGGTTTTTTGACGTTGCGCCTTTTACCGTAACGGAAGTAGCCAAACGCGACGGAAGCATTTCCCTCGTGGAAACCGCCGCCGAATTGCCCACTTTTGCCGCCTTTGCCAAAATGCTTGGCACGACGTGCCGCGTGCTGAAAGAATGGGAAGAAAAACATCCCGCCTTTCGCCAAGCCGCCGCCAAAGCGCGCGATTTGCAGGGCAATATCTTAATTCAAAACAGCCTGCGCGGCAATTATTCCGCTTCCTTTGCGGTATTTACCGCCAAAAATCTTTTGGGTTGGAAGGACGGCAAAGAAGAACCTTCCCAACCTGCGCCGCTGGTGGTGCGCTGGGAGAGCGAGAAATGAAAAAACAACCTTCCGATTGGCTGATTACCATCCCCTATCATCCGCGCCTGGCGCAGCGTCAAATTCACCCCCAGCTGGAAACGCACCGCTTTTGCGTGCTGGTTACCCATCGCCAGCTGGGCAAGACCGTCTGCGCCGTTAATCACTTGCTTAAAAAAGCCCTGCAGAACACGCGGCCGCATTCGCGCTATTTCTATTTGGCGCCTTTTTTAAAGCAGGCCAAAATGATTGCCTGGGATTATTTAAAACGTTATTCGGCCCCGCTGCCGGGCGTGGGCGTAAACGAAGCGGAACTGTGCCTGCGCCTGCCCAACGGCGCGCGGATTTGGGTGTGCGGCGCCGATAATCCAGACGCCCTGCGCGGCACATATGCAGACGGCGTTGTGTTGGACGAATACGCCCAGATTAAGCCCGATGTGTTTACCGAAATTATCCGCCCGATGCTTCTTTCGCGGGAAGGGTGGGCCGTGTTTATGGGTACGCCCAAAGGGCAAAACGCATTTTTTGAACTGTTTAACCGCGCCCAAAAGGCCGCGCAGGAAGAGCCCGGCGTGTGGTGGGTGGGCGTATTCCGCGCCGATGAATCGGGCGTCATCTCTCCGGGGGAACTCGAGCGCCTGCGCCGGGAAACACCCGCCAACATTTTCAGGCAGGAATACCTGTGCGATTTTACGGCCTCGGCGGAGAATGTATTAATCCCCATAGACTGCGTCCTGCAGGCCTGTGCGCGCCGTTATGCGCCGGCCGAAGTGCGTTTTGCACCCAAAATCATCGGCATTGATCCGGCCCGTTTCGGAAACGACCGCAGCGTCATCTTTTTGCGTCAGGGGTTAAAAACGTGGGAGCCGCTGGTATTTCGGCAGTTGGACAATATGGCCCTGGCCGAACGGGCGGCCCGGCAGATAGAAACGTTTCATCCTGATGCGGTGTTTGTGGATGCCGGTTGCGGCGGCGGCGTGATTGACCGCCTGCGCCAGCTGGGGTTTAGCGTAACGGAAGTGCCTTTCGGCGGCGCGCCGGCCCGCCCGGGGCAGTATGCCAACAAGCGGGCGGAAATGTGGGGGGAAATGGCGGCGTGGATAAAGGCGGGAGGCGCCCTGCCGGAGTGTGCGGAACTGAAAGCGGATTTGTGCCAAGTGTGTTATGACTTTGACGCCGCCGGACGCTTGCGCCTGGAGCCGAAAGAAAAAATCAAAGAGCGCTGCGGCAAAAGCCCCGACACGGCAGACGCCCTGGCCCTTACGTTTGCCGCTCCCGTGCGCGCGCGAAGCGCGGGTGGCAAATGCGAATTTGCCAACAGCGAGTACGAGGTGCTGTAAAGCAAATCAGGGCCCAAAAAGAATAGGACTTTTGGAAAAAAATTTATAGGCCCAATGACTCTGTTCTTGGAAGGCCGAAAGCGGTATAGTAATAATATGAGAAAGTCTTATTTGTTTTTTATGTTATGTTTAACGGTGCCCGCCTATGCGCAGAAAAATCTGCTGCCGGCCGTGCGCGCGGGGATGGCCCGGCCAGCGGGGGTGTCTCAGCATCTGGCAAAAGGAATCTCCGCGGTGGGGGTGCCCGGCTTAAATTTGCCGCCGGATGCCGCTGTTTTTGGCGGAAGAAACGTTCCGGCTGCCTATGAGAGGATAAAACGATTGCCGGGGGCCGATAAATTTTTGCTGAGGGAGTTTATTCGAAAACAGTTGAGTAAGCCGTTTCTGACGCCTTATGCGTCTGTAACAAACTGGCGCAAACACCAGGCCGCCTCCTATGAAAGCAGTTTGCAAACCCCCGAAGAATTCCAAGCGACATTAAGACAAATTGACCGGATGACGTTGCAGGATCCGGACTTTAAGAAATTCCTTTTCTTCCGCCCCGAGGCATCCCTCTTATCGGACTATTCCGCCGAGGCCGTACTGAACAATAAACTGCTCGTCAGTCATTTACAGTATCTGCATCAAAAGTTTAACTGGATGAAACACTACCCCAACCAAGGCCGCGATGCACTGCATTCGGTCATATCCTCGTGGGGGAATGTGGTGCGCCAACTGGCGGGCCGGCTGCGGCAGGAAAAATTGATTATGCTGGGAGAAGGACATTATCAGCTGGAAGTGCAGCAGGCCGTGGGCGATTTGATTTTGGAACTGAAAAAGCAAAACCCCAACCGCCGCATTGTAGTGTTTTCCGAATTTGCACATTTGCCCGTAGCCGGGCCGCAGGTCGTCAACCAAACGGCCGAAACGTATTACCGCCGGGTGGACGAGAGCACTTCGCCGCAGCTCTCTGTAGAACAAGCCCAGCAAAAAAGATACGCACGGGATGTGCTGCTGCGGCTGGTTCGTGCGCAGGTGGAAGTTTATCCGCTGGAAGATGTGGTGCTGATTGATTTATTAAAGGCGGCGAACAGACAAAAAGCCATGTTACTGCAAGTGGCTTCCCGCAATAAAATATGGGCGCGGGTGATGGAATATAAAATGGCGCAGATCCGCAAAACCGATCCGGATGCATTGTTTATTGTATATGCGGGCTTAGGTCACGTAAACCGTCAGCGGCAATATCCGTTGGCCGCCTTTTTTGCGCCGGAAAAACCGGTAACGGTGGAATTTCAGTTTGATCCGTTTGTAAAAAAGAATATCCTCCATTTTTTGTGGGGGGAAGAAGTTCCGCTCTTTGCAAGGCCGCTTCGGGCTTCTTTCTCGTATTGGACGGGAGAAGACGCTTCGCTGCTGGCGCGCAACAGCGGATTTGATTATTTGGTGGTGGTGCCGCATTCGCTGAAAGGGAAACTGCAGCGCAAGTATGTTTCTTTTATAAATTCGCTCTAGGGCGGAATTTCGCCCGCCGGGCCAGCGTTTGGCTGGGCCCAAAGACGGGGGAAAAACTCCAAATGGATCGGGCTAAAAACGGATTTTAAAATGGTAAATGCAGAAATGAGAAAAATAATTTTATTTTTGGTGTTTTGTTTGGCGCTTCCGGCGGCGGCGCAAAAAAATATGCTGCCCGCCGCAAAAGCGGTCGTTGGAAAAACGGCACTGCAAACGGCCGTAAAAACGCCCGCCTTGCCCGCTTTGGCCACTGGCGCCGCTTTTGCATTGCCTGCGGGCCAAGGGGCGCCTGTAAGCCGCCATTTCACTTTAAAAGACCTATTCAGTGCTCAAACCGGCGCGTCAGATGCGTCTGCCGGGTTGCTAAAAAGTTTTTCTGCCCGGGGATATGAGCGGGAACTGAAAGAAAATGACCTGCAGCAATTGCAAAAATTTATCAATACGTATGCCGAAATTGAACGCTTGAAAACCACCTACAGCTCGTTTGATTACGCGCAGCTCTTTTCGACTTCTTTTTTCCATATGACGGTTTTTTCTCCGCTTGCCATACAAAACAACCAAATCGTTTTGCATACCCTGAACCATTATATTCAAAAAATGAAATGGCTCCAACAGAACACGAACCTGGCAAAAGAGGCTTTTGTGAAGGGAGCAGATCCGCAGCATCAGCCGCAAGGGGCCGAAGGCGGAAGCAACGTTTTTGCCCAATTAGCGCGGCAGTTAAGCCAAGAAAAATTAATTATGCTGGGGGAGTATCATTTTGTTCCGGCCTTTCAGCGGGCGGTAGTGAATTTGGTGCTGACTTTAAAAAAGCAAAACCCAAACCGCCGCGTCGTGCTGTTTACGGAGTTTATCCCGCTTCCCAAAGAAAAGAGCGGCAACGGGCAGACTTTGGCAACTTATTACAAACACTTTACCGCACCAGAAATTCAGCCGCTGGCGGCGACAGACCAAAGGCTGTTTTTATACGCTCCGTCGCTTTTTCGTCAGTTAATTAAGCACCAAGTGGAAGTCTATCCGCTGGAAGATACCCGGCAGTTTGCCTTATTGGCCAAAGAGACGAGCGGTTCGCTGGATGCGCCTGTCATTACGACTGCGCGCAACAAATCGTGGGTGCGGGTGATGGCGGCTAAAATGGCGGAAATACGCCAAACAGATCCGGACGCGCTTTTTATTGTCTATGCCGGCCAAGCGCATACTTCGTGGCTTTCTCCGATGGCATTGCCCAAATTTTTCGCCGCTGAAAAACCGGTGGTGGTGGAACTGGCTTTAAACAGATTGCTGGATCATACCTCGCTTAAAATCCTTTGGCCTTCCGATGATCCGCTTTTTATAAATCCGCCTTTGCATCCCAGTTTCTTCTCCTGGCAAGGCGAAGACTCCCGCCAGCTGGCCAACTGCAGCGGTTTTGATTACCTGCTCGTTGTGCCCGGAGAATAATCCTCCTGCTTGTTACCAAATGTCGCTTTTCCCGCCCGGGATTATCCGGGCGGCGGAGCGCCGCTTAAAAAGAAACCTTACAAGAACGTCCGACGCGCTTTTTGCCCCGCCGAGGGCCTAGAGGTAAATAGGCCTTTTTGGAGGGAAACAATAGGCCTAAAGACTCTGTTTTTTAAGACGGTAAAACGATATAGTAATAGTATGAAAAATTTAGTCCTGTTGTTGTTTTTTATTTTATCTGTTCCGGCGGCGCCGGTATGGGCTCAGAAAAATCTGGTGCCGGCGGGCCGCGCCTTGCTTACAAATGCGCCCAAAACGGCCGCCCGCGCCTGTGGAAGTGCCTCTTCGTTTGGCGCCACCACTGCCGCTCGGGCTTTAACCCGTTTTCCTGCCGCCCAAGCAGTGCCGCCTGCTTCCCGGCTGAAGTTTCAGCACAGCTTGCAGCGCCGCGCGCTTTTTCAGGTGGATAAAACAAGACAGGCAAAAAACGACGAGTTATTGCGCCAGATTGACCAAACGTGGGAACAAAATGAAGATTTAATCTATGGCGGCGCGTATGAAACGTTGTATACGCCGCTACAGGAGAACACCCCGTTTGCCTATCAGAACAATCAAATCGTGCTGGCGGCCAGCAAATCACTGTTGCAAAAAACCCAGTGGCTCAAACAACGCAAAGGACAGGGGCAAGCGGAGTTAGGCTATGTATCTTCGGGCAATTTAATCAAGCAGCTGGCGGCCAAAGTGGAGGACAGCCATATCGTTTTCCTGGGGGAATTTCATTATGTGCCGGAAATCCAGCGGGCGGTGGGGCAGCTGCTCTATGCATTGAAAGATCGTAACCAGGGCCGGCGCATTGTGTTGTTTACCGAGTTTATAGATTTGCCGCCCACGGCACGGGAGGGAGCTCCCGCTTCGCTGGCTTCTTACTATCGCCGCGCCAGCGAGTTCCCCACCGAACGGATCCAAGAGGATGATCCGCATCTTTTTAAGCGGTTGGATTATGCGCGGGATTTGTTTGAAATTTTACTGGACGATCATTTTGAAATTTATCCGCTGGAAGACCGCAAGCTGTGCTCGATGATTTATCAGGAAGAGGGCCTGCTGCGGGATATGCAGGTGTCTGCCTTGGCTATTACCCTTCGCAACAAAACCTGGGCGCGGATGATGGAGCATAAAATGGCGCAGATCCGCAAGACGGATCCGGATGCGCTGTTTGTGGTGTACGCCGGCATGGCGCATACCTCCTGGATTATGCCGTATGCCCTGCCCAAATTTTTTGCCAAAGAAAAAACGTCCGTGGTGGAATTTTCGGTGGGGGAACCTTCCGAAATAAATACGCTTTGCGGGGTGTGGGATCGGGAACATCCGTATTTCCGCAAGCAGGCGTTGTTCTATTGGCAGGGGCGGGAGGCCCGTCTGTTAGGCAGGCAGACCGGCTTTGATTACGCACTGATATTGCCCTAAAAATGAGGATACAAAAGAAATTTTTATTTATCTTCATCACCGTCGGCCTGTTCGGGGCCGGGACGTCGTTTGCGCAAAAACAGCTGCTGCCGGCCGTTCGGGCCGGGGCCGTTAAACAGCCGCTGCAAGTGCAAAAAAACCTCATAAAGGGCGTTTCGGTTCCTTATTCGGAACATTTAAAAGACGCTTGCCTCTCCTGGCAGCCTTCGGTAAAAATGCCGCAGCGTTTTATGGCGTCCCCCAAAGAGTCCGCTCTTTGGAGACGCCTCAAACAGCAGGTTTTGTTGAAACGGGTGGATTTGCACCGCCCCGTAACCGCGTGGCGCAAACATCTGGCGGCCGGAGGCACGGGCACCGGGCATTTGCAAACGTTGGGCGAATTTCAGGAAACGCTGCAGGAAATAGATAACGTGGGCCTTGGCGATAGACGTTTTCAAAAAATGCTGAAGTATATGCAGGGAATTATGCCGATGCGGGAGTATTCTTCGGTAGCGGTGGCCAACAACAGACTGCTTTTAAATTATTTACAGCGCCTGTATCAAAAATTTACGTGGATGGATCGGTATCCGAACCAAGGGCGCCAGGCCCTGAAAACCGTTACTTCCGGCAATCTGGCCCGGCAGCTGGCCGCACGCCTGCAGCAGGAAAAATTGATTCTGCTGGGGGAAACGCATTTTAGATTTGAAGTACAACAAGCGGTGGGGGATTTGATTGTACAGCTCAAAAAACAAAATCCCGCCCGCCGAATAGTGGTGTTTTCGGAATTTTTAGCGTTGCCTTCGCAAGGAAAACAAATTGCCAATCAAACTTTGGAAACCTATTACCGAAGAATAGATGCGCATACGGCGCCGCAGCTTTCCAAACAAGCCGCGGCCAAACAACCCTATGCCAGAGGCGTGTTCCAGCGGTTGCTGCAGGCCCGGGTGGAAGTATATCCCTTGGAAGATCGGGATTTTTCGGATTTGCTGAAGGCGTCTGGCGGACAAGAAGCGCAGGCGTTGGGGGTTTCGTACCGCAACAAAACCTGGGCGCGGATTATCCGGCAAAAAATGGATGAAATCCGCCGGACGGATCCCGATGCGTTGTTTATCGTGTACGCCGGGACGGGCCATACGTCTTGGCGGCGCCAAAGCCCGCTGCCGGCTTTCTTCGCCCCGGAAAAACCGGTCGTCGTAGAATTTCAGTTTGATCTTGCTTTTAAAAATAATGTTCTGTACGCCCTGTGGGGGGCGGACAGCGCGCCGTTTTCCAACCCCCAGCAGGCCTCCCTTTCGTACTGGGAAGGGGCGGACGCCAAGCAATTGGTTCAAAACAGCGGGTTTGATTACTTGTGGGTGCTGCCGGCTTCTTTCAGAGGGAAACTGCTGCGCCAATACCTTGCGTGGGCGGAGCGGATGCAGTAGAAATTTTTATAGAACTTAAAAAAAGAAATATAGTATAAGTTAAAGATGAAAAAAAGAATTGTATTTGTACTCCTTTTGCTCGGATGCGGCATGCTGGCGGCCCCTTCGTTGTGGGCGCAAAAACGCCTGCTGCCCATTGCGCGTGCCGTAAAAGGAGACGCCGTAAAAAATGCGGTTGGCGGGCAAACGGGGAAAACAGGAACGTCCGGTTTTCGCTCGGCGTTAGGCAAAGAGTTGGAGGAAGTGGCAGACGCTGCGGCGGCGGAAGAGGCGTTTTTGGCCAATGTTTCGTTAAAAAACATACGGGTTCAGCAAGAAGAAATGGAAGATCTGCTTTCGCAGTTATTGGAGCTGTATTATCAGGCCAACGTGAGTTCGGAATGGGCGAAGCGGAACCGGGAAGTGGTAACGGAAGTAAAGAAACTTTGGTTATGGAACAACCAGTTTTTAAACAATTGGCTGTTTAAAAGCATTTATAAGCCGATTGAATGGCCGTCCGAATTTGCGGTAAAAAACAACAAAATCGTTTTGCTAGCCAGCAGAAATTTCTTTGGCAAAATGCAGTGGCTCGCCAACGTGCCCGACCAAGGGCGCAAATTATTGGGGCGGCTGCAGTCGGACAATGTGCTGGGCGAATTTGCCCAAAAATTAAACAAAGAAAGAATGATCCTTATCGGCGAACAGCACGGGATTTCTTCCGTACAGCAGACCATCACCAAATTAGTTTTGTTTTTAAAAAAGCAAAATCCGCGCCGCCGGGTGATTTTATTTACGGAATTTATTGATTTAAATTCCAACGCTCCCCGGGAAGGAAGTTCCCTGTCGGACTATTATTTGAAAACCAAGGAAATGTCTTTGGACAAATTAAACCAAGAAGATTTTTCGTCCGCCGCGCGCATCGATTATGCAGCCAATTTATTTTTGCGTTTGTTCCAAGAAAAAGTGGAAATTTATCCGCTGGAAGACCGCCGGCTGATGGAAGTGTTGGAACAGGAATGCGGGCCTATATGCCAGGTCAAAAATCCGGCGCTTTCCATTTCGCTTCGCAATAAAACCTGGGCGCGGATTATAGAGCGCAAAATGGCCGCCGTTCGGCAGACCGATCCCAACGCCTTGTTTGTGGTGTATGCCGGAATCGGGCATACTTCGTGGCTGTTGCCCTATTCGTTGCCCAAGTTTTTCGCCGCTGAAAAACCGGCGGTGGTAGAAGTAACGCTTGGTCAGCCTTCGTCCGTTTCCGCCTTGTATACCGTGTGGGGAAAAGAGGATGTCTTCTTTACCCCTCATTCCGATTTAACGCTATACTATTGGAAAAGCGGACTGGGGCGCATTTTTGCGCAGAAAACAGGTTTTGATTATGCCTTGGTAGTGCCGGAAGAAAACAGGTGAACGTATGTTAAAACGCATCTTGCTGGGCAGCCTATTCATCCTGAGCAGTTTGGGAACGCCTCTACAGGCGTGGGCCCAAAAGCAGCTTGTTCCGGCGTTGCGCGCGGCCGGTGCCGGAAGCGTGAAGAAAGCCGCCGGCGCGTCCGTCTTGCATTGGGCTCCTCCCGTCAGCGTAAAGGGGCCGTTTTCGTATGTGCCGCCGGTGCAGATTTCCTTACAACAGCTGGAAAGTTTGTCTGCGGCGGTGAACCGCTCGGTGCTGTTGCAGCAGAGCCGCCGCGGCACCTTGCGGGAACTGGACGAGATAGAAAAGTTTATTTTTAGCAACGCGCCCCAAGCCCTGCGTTTGCAGGCCGTTAAATTCCTTGCGTTGGGTTTTACGGCCGAACAGGCCCGGCTGTTTTTGGATTGGTACCCTTTCTTGACGACGAATACCCGCTTTGCAGTCGAAAACAACGACTGGCTGCTGCGGATTGCGCCGAACTTTAAAAAACAGGCCGCGTATGTAATGGCGCATCAGGCGGATATCCACGCCGCTTTACAAATTACGGAAATAGACCGCCCCGGGCTGTTGGCGCAGACGATTGGGCCGGAAAACCGCCTGATTCTGGTGGGGGAAGTGCACGGACGGGCCAATTTGCAGGCGGAAATGGCGGCGCTGCTGCGGCAGTATCATGCGCGCTATCCGAAGCGGAAAATCGTTTTGTTTTCTGAGTTTTTGCCAAGCAGTCATCCGTCCTTTTGGCAGGCCGGGCAAGCGGTGCCGGCGGACTTTTTTGAAAAGAATCCCGATTTTGCGAACGAAATTTATCGGCTGGGGCAGTCGCTGTCAATGGATATTTACGGGCTGGAAGATATCCGGTTTACGTATCAAAAAACGGTGGAGCTGAGCCAACTGGAGTTTACGGTGGCCAATACGTCTTTTCGGGTGATGCCGGTGCGCAATAAGTATTGGGAAGGCATTATCCGGCGGGTGATGGAGCAAACGCTTCGCCAGACGCCCGATGCCGTGTTTTTTGTATATGCCGGGAACAAGCATATTAGTAAGAGCATTGCGGAGTCGCTGGCCCGCATGCTGCAAGACAAAAAGCCTTTTTGCATCGAACTTAGAAACGGTTTTCAAAGCGGTTTTTTGGGGTTGCTGCAAGGGAAAACTCCTTACCGCATGGCTGAAGTGGATAAACCGTATTTAATGACTTGGAAAAAAGATTCAAATTATTCATCTGTTTTGGGCTTTGACGCTCAGGTACTGCTTCCGTTTGAAACGCCGGCAATGCCTTAAATAGGAGTTTAATATGGGTAAGTTTTTTCGTATTTTGTTGTTGGCCTGTTGTGTGGTGGGGGCGGGCGTGCCGGTATGGGCACAGAAAAAAGCGGTGCCAGCCGTACGCGCGCTGACGGCGGGGCCCAAGGCCGTTGCCCCACAGGCGGGCCGTTTGCCCGGTGCGGCGGGAAAGGTCGTTTCTCCTTCCGTCGCAAAGGTGCAGGCGCTGCAGTCCGGCTTGGGAAGCGCTGAAGTGGCTTCTTGGAGCGACCCGGCGGCCGTACAGGGAATCTTTTTTAACAAAAAAACAACGTCTGATTCAAAAAATTGGAAACAGCTTTTGGATGCGTCTTTAAAAAAAATCCGCCTGTTTGCAAAGCCTAAAAAGAAATCGAGTGTCATTGCGGATTTGACTGCCTTGCCGGAAGAAGTGACGGCGGGCAAGGCCGAAGGCCTGCAGCGGGAAGTATACGAAAGTTATAAAGCCGTTATGGATCTTTGGAAGGCCCGCTTCGCGCCCGAAGAAGATATTCCTGTATTAAGAGCCATTTTTATGCCGCAGCTTACCCCTAGCGAAACGGCTTTGAAAACCAATAAACTGAGCCTGTTTTTCAGCCGCGGATTTGCCGATAAATCCGACTGGCTGCGCAAATACCCCGGGCAGGGGAAAAACGAGTTAGTCCGCTATCAAGGGGAAGATGAAATCAGCTATTTGGCATCCCGACTGTCCAAAGAAAAACTCGTTTTCTTTGGAGAAACGCATCATCATGATGAAATTCAATACAACTTGGCCTCTTTGTTAAATGAGATTCGGCAACAGAATCCGAACCGCCGGATTGTCCTGTTCACGGAATTTATAGATTTGCCGCCGGCCCAGGCGGGTTCCCGCAATACCATTGCCACCTATTACCGCCGCGTGCCAGAAACGCCGCTGGAGCCGATTACTCTTAAACACAGCGACCAAATCGGGTACGCCCTGTCGTTCTTCTTTGTGGCCTTGATGAGAAATGTGGAGGTGTACCCGCTGGAAGATCCGACCCAGTTTAAAATGTTTCATCAAAATATGACGAAAGCAGAATTTTTGTCGCTCTTTGCGTTGTCGGAACGCAATAAAATTTGGGCGCGCGTCATAGAAGAAAAAATGACGGAAATCCGCAAGCAGGATCCGGACGCGTTGTTCTTGGTCTATGCCGGTGTCGGGCATACTTCGTGGTTAATGCCTTTTGCGCTTCCTAAATTTTTTGCCGGCGAACACCCCGTAGTGTTGGACGTTACTTCCGAAGTGCCTTCTCGCCACTCCCTGCTCTATCACGTGTGGGGAAAAGAAGACCCGTTCTTTGTGCGCAATCATATTACTTCCAGCTTGTATTATTGGACGGGAGAAAACGCCCGTTTATTAGGCCGGCAGGTAGGGTTTGATTATGCGTGGGCGGTGCCCCAAAAATAAAGAGGGAATATGAAAAAAATCGTCTGTTTTTTACTTCTGGTTGTTCTGGTGTTCCCGCAAAGCGCATTTGCCCAAGCGGCCAAAGCGCTGCGCCCGCTGCTGCCGGCACTTTCCAAATCCGGCGTACAGGCGGCCGGTGGAAAATGCCTTTCGTTTGAATTGGGCAATATGTATATGTATTTGCCGCCGGCGGTTATGTCTGCCCATGGGGCGGACTTATGGAATACGCATATTTCTGCCCAGTTGGATCCTGCGCTTTACGGGGCTGTTTCCAAGAAAAATAATGCCTATATTTTTAAATCTCTCCAGCGGTTTACCCAAAATTATGAAAAATTTCATGCGCATTCCGCTTCCATTGTCGGGCGCATCCAGAGCTGTGTGTATACCGGCGACATCCCTTACGCGGCCTACCTTCCCAAAGATTTAAAAACGCTCTACTTGGGGGAAGTGCATGGCATAGTGCCCTTGGCGGAGGAAGTAACCCGCCTCATCCAAGCGTTGCCGAAGCTGTATCCCGGGCGGAAAATTTATTTGGCCACGGAGTTCTTGCCGGCTTATGAACAATTGCCGCTGGGGGCAGACCGGACCGTTACGCGCCCGGAAGAAATCGCGCAGCTGCTGCCGGATACGCGGCGGGTATCGGTACGGGTGTTGTACGCCGCGGTAAAAGCGGGGATACCGGTGATTGGATTAGAGCGGGAGAATGAACTGCAAAATTTCATCGTGCGGACGACCCGCCAAAAACCGACCGATCAAATGTATGAAGATTTTTCTTGCTCGTTTGAAGGCGTG
The DNA here is from genome assembly GCF_002159705.1 of Elusimicrobium sp. An273. NCBI lineage: Bacteria > Pseudomonadati > Elusimicrobiota > Elusimicrobia > Elusimicrobiales > Elusimicrobiaceae > Candidatus Avelusimicrobium > Candidatus Avelusimicrobium gallicola. The sequence goes on along the minus strand of NZ_NFJD01000002.1, from coordinate 281,450 downwards.
CGCCTGCGCAACAAAATGTGGGCGCAATACCTGCGGGCGCTGCGCCAGCAGGAGCCGGATGCGCTGATTGTCGTCTATGCGGGCTTTGGCCACGTAGGGTATAATCAGGACTTTAACCTCCCTTCTATGCTGGGGGGAGATTCTTTTGTGGTACTGTTTACGGTGCCGGAATATCTCACGCTGAATAACCCTTTGTTTATTTATTTCCGGGAAGAAGCTGCCGTGCGGGCCCAATTTCATTCTTCGCCGCGGGCCCGGTTGGTGGAAAGCTGGGTAAAACCCTCGCCGTATAAGAAAATTCTTGGCTCGGATATGACGGTAATTCTTCAGTCGGAAGAATAAAAAGGCCGCGGCTTGCGGATGTCTGACCGCCTGTAAACGGGAATCCTTTCTTTCCACAATATGCTTTTCATGCCGCTTTTTAAGGGGCCCTGCCCTCGCGGGTGGTTGCCTGCCCGTTGGCTTCTTGTCTTGTTAGCTGATTTTAGAAGAGAAAATAAATTTTGGGCTTCGTTTTGAAATTTTACTTGACAACTCCCATATTTTTATGCTATAATTAAGAAATAGAAGTAATCCTACCGCAGTAAATTCCTTTATTTTGATTCGTTTCTTGGTTTGACGGCTGTATTTTATATATCCGCTGCTGTTTTTTGCATAAAAAAACCCACCCGCTTGGGGTGGGGATGTTTTAAAAAGCCGTTGCAGTTATACCGGTGTAGTTGCCGTTACGGCCGCCAGAATTCCTACCAACAAAATCGTCAGCAGAATAGAAATCCACATCGCTGATTTTTTGCTTCCTTTCGGAAATACTTTCCGGGTAATGATGTAAAACCCCGGCACCGCCAACAACACTACAAAAATCAAAATCGTAATAATACCCATCATAAAAAAGCCCTCCTTCTTTCTTTTATCTTAGTAAATTTCTTTTTTCTTCGCACGCCTCTTTTGGTTTCTCGGACTCCCTATGAAACATAATACACAACAAACAACCGATTATTTGCGCCTCTATGACGAGCTGAAAAGCGAGCGCGCCTCCTGGACGCCCGCTTGGAAAGAACTCAGCGCTTATTTGGCGCCCACCCGCGGCTTTTTTGACGGGCAAACCCCCAATCAAGGCCGCCGCATTGACCACAAAACCCTGCTGGATTCCGACCCGTGCCTGGCGGTGGAAGTGCTGTGCGCCGGCATGATGAGCGGGCTGACCAGCCCCTCGCGCAGCTGGTTTGACCTCACGCTTGCCCCCGAAGAACTGATGAACCTGCCCGGCGCGCGGGAGTGGATGTTTGAAATTAAAAAACGTTTGGAAGACGTGTTTGCCAAGAGCAACGTCTACAGCGTGCTGCACGGGTTTTATCAGGAAATTTCCGTATTCGGCACGGCCGCGTTTTTGGTGGAAGAAGACCCGCAAAAAGGCATCCGCTGCCGTCCGTTTACCATTGGGGAATACGCCTTGGGAACCGACGCCGCCGGCCGGGTAAACCGTTTTGGGCGGGAATTTTTTATGACGGCCGAGCAAATGAAAGATACGTTCGGCCCGGAGCACCTGCCGCCGGCCGTTGCCCGCGAGTGCGACGAAAACCGCACCTTCCGCTGGCATAAAATTATTCATTTGATTTTGCCCAACCCGGCGCAAAACCCCGCCCGCCAAGACAGCGCGCATATGCCTTATCTGTCCGTGTATTTAACGGACAACGGCCATTTGCTGCGCCAAAGCGGTTACCGGGAATTTCCGGTCATCGCGGCGCGCTGGGAAGTGAAAAACGCTTCCGACGTTTACGGCCGCGGCCCGGGGTGGAAGTGCTTGGGCGACGTGAAAATGCTGCAAAAAATGCAGAAAACAAAACTCGTCGCCTTGGACAAAAGCACCAACCCGCCGATGATGGTTTCTTCCAACGTGCAGGGGGAAGTGAACCTGCTGCCGGGCGGCATTACCCGCTACAACGGCACCACGGACGCCGCCGTGAAGCCGGCCTATGAAGTGCAGCCGGATTTAAAATCGCTGGAAGCTTCCATCCAAAGCGTGCGCGACACCATCCGCGCCCAGTTTTTTGCAGACGTGTTTTTAATGCTTTCCACGCAAAATTATTCCAATATGACCGCCGCCGAAGTGGCCGAACGCCATCAGGAAAAGCTGCTTGTATTGGGGCCGGTGCTGGAACGGCTGAAAAACGAACTCTTAGACCCGCTGATAGACCGCGCGTTTAACCTGTTGTTCCGCCAAGGCTTATTGCCGCCGCCGCCCCAGAGCATTGAAGGACTTGAGATGGAGGTGGAATACGTGTCTATGATTGCACAAGCGCAAAAAGCGGCCGGACTATCGGCCCTGGTGAAGGGCCTTAATTATGCGGCTTCCTTGGCGGCCTCGCGGCCGGAAGTGTTAGACCGCGTAGATTACGACCGCGCCTTGGAAGAAGGTCTTACCACGCTGGGAGTGGCGCCTGCTCTGTTACGTAGCGAGCAGGAAACCCGCCAAATCCGCGCCGAACGCATGCAGGCGGCCCAGCAATTGGCGGCTGCGGCGCAGGCGCCCGCCGCAGCCGGGGCGGCCCCTTCTCCGGAAAAATAAAAGAGGCTCTGTGCTTGCGGGCGCGTCTTCATAAGCGGTACGGCCCGGCACAGAACGGAAAGGCGCCGCCCGGCGCGGCGCCCTTTCCGCCCGATTTAAAGGTTCCGCCGCAGGCGCCTACATAAGCGAGCGCTGCGCGGACGGGAAAGAAAGACGGCTCCGGAAACCGTCTTTCTTTCCAACCCTTCCTATGAACGAAAAACAACTTAAAAAACGCAACGCCTGCGATTTGCAGGCCGTCTTAAAAACCGTGCAGGGCCGCCGTTTGCTGTGGCGGATTTTGCAAGCGGCTCAAATCGGCCAGCACGGTTTCGTCCCCGGCGATCCGTACGCCACCGCATTTCACTGCGGGCAGCAGAGCATAGGGCTTTTTCTGCTGGCGCAAATTACGGACGCCGCCCCTGCCGCCTACCTGCAAATGCGGGGGGAATACCTGTCGCAGGTGCAGTCGGAGCAGAATGAAATTAACCGCCAACAGGAGGAACTAAACGCATGAACCCAGCCGAAACGGCGGCCCCGCAAGCCGCCCCCCAAGAACCATCCGATTTAAACGCCCCGTCCGCGCGGCCCCAGGCCGACCCGGTTCCGGGCAGGGAGGAGACCCCTCCTGACCAGAACACCTCGCGGACGGACGCCGCCCCAGACCCGGCGGCTTATCCCAACTTACAACTGCCCGAGGACGTTTCCTTCCCGGAAGCGGCGTTGGAAGATTTTAAAACGCTTTCGCAGGAAATGGGCCTTTCCGAAGATCAGGTGCAAAAACTGCTTGATTTGGAAGCCCGCTTCGTCCGCTCTGGCGCCCAGCACGGCGCGGAAGAAAAACGCCAACTGCTGGAACGGTGGGCCGAACAAACCCAAGCGCTCTACGGCGCCCAATGCGGCGAAGTCATTTCGCTGGCGGTGCGCGCGGCGGACGCGTTTGGTGGCCCGGAACTGCGCGGGCTGTTGGAAGCCACGGGGCTGGGGAACCATCCCGTCATTGTCCGTACCTTTTACGAGATCGGGAAAAGTATCAGCGAAGACGTTTTGCCCGGCGGCAAACCCGCCGCCCCGCAGGATAAAACATTCGCCGAGGCGTTGTACGGAAAAAACAATTAAGGAGAATTAAATGGCAATTATTGCTGACAAACATTACAGTTTGGTGGATTACGCCAAACAATTTGATCCCTCCGGCCAAGAGCTGGCCATTGCCGAGGTATTAAGCCAGTCCAACGACATCATCGCCGATGCCCTGGTAACCGAAAGCTCGTTGGACAGCGGCCACGAATACGCCGTACGCACCGGCATTCCCGAAGGCACGTGGCGCCGCGCCTATCAGGGCATTGAACCCGCCAAAGCCACGACCAAAGTGGTGGTGGAATCGTATGGCACCTTGTCGGCCTATTCCGTAGTGGATAAACTGGTGGCCGAAAAAGGCGGCCATGTGGAAGCCGTGCGCACCGGGCAGTCCCGCGCGATTATCGCCGGTATGTCCAACACCATGGCGTCCAACCTGATCTACGGCAATGCCGGGCAGCACCCGGAACGCTTTACGGGCTTGGCCGCGCGCTACTGCGAACTGGACGGGGCCGAAAGCTCCCGCAACGTCATTGACGCCGGCGGAGAAACCGAAGGGCAAAACTCCTCGATTTACCTCGTGGTCTGGGATACCGACAAAGTGTTCACGTTCTTCCCCAAAGGTTCCAAAGCCGGCATCCAACGCGTGGACTACGGCCTGGTAAACCATGTGGACGCCGACGGCAACGAATACCCGGCTTATAAAGAATACTTTGAATGGAAGCTGGGGCTGGCGGTGCAGGACTGGAGATACGCCGGCCGCATTTGCAACATTGACGTGACGAATGTGCCCGCGGACTTGATTGACCAAATGTGCGAATTGGAAGAACGCATTCAAAGCCTGTCTATGGGCAAACCCGTGTGGTATATGAACCGCACCGTCAAGGCAGCCCTTAGAAAGCTGACCAGCAACCGCACCAACGTGCAGTACACGCCGGATCAGATTACGTCCCGCCCGCTGATGACGTTTAACGAAATCCCGGTGCACATCTGCGATGCGATTACCGACACCGAAGATGTGGTGAAATAGGAGGAACTATGTTACTTGATCAAAATGCCATGATGTCCGACAAGCAGGCGGTTGCCGCTACGGCCGCGTCCGAAAATATCCTTGATTTGGGCGCCGCCTCAAACGCCGTGCCGGGTGCTTTGTTTGCGGTCTGCCGCACCGATGAAGCGTTTAGCGGGGTAACCCAGGTAAAGGTGTCGCTGCAAACGGATGATACGGCCGATTTTTCCGCCGCGCAGGAGCTGATGGCCGTTACGTTTGCCTTGGCCGATCTGCAAAGCGTCAAAAATCTGTTTGCCGTCGTTCTGCCCAACGGCGCCAAGCGCTTTTTACGGGCGTATTATACCGTCAGCGGTTCGGGTACGGCAGGCAAGCTTTCCTGCTTTCTGACCGATGGCGTAGATATGCACTAGTCTGGTAGTCTGGGGGGCAGGGAAAGGATTCCTTGCCAAAAACGGCCGGGCGGCACTCATCCCCCGCCCGGCCGGTTGCCCCAACCGCTGCTTCCTCTTTTTTTACGATTCCAACCTGGCCGCCAGCGTTTTTCAGGCTGTTTTTTCTGCTTTTTCGCAAGTAAAGACGCCGCCCCCTTCCCAAAAGCCGAAATAAGAGGGGTTTTTGCTCAAAAGAGGGCTAAAAAAGCCATTTTGCTGTCGCTGTTCCGCTTAAATTGGGCTGAAAAGGGAGATTTTTAGGATAACGGCCTCTTTTTTACCCATCCGCGTAGCCAGAATCCCAAACGAACGGGTCAACCTGCATGCGTATAGGGCTTTTTATTTGGCCTAACAAAGGAAACATCTAACAACTGTTTTTGTTTTTTAAAAAACGAAATATGGTTTTGATTTTTGATTGTTAAAAGTAGATGTAAAAATAAAAATACTTAAATAATAAGTATTTTTAAAAATAACATTAAAAATAATAACAAAATAAACTTTATAAATCAGTGCAAAATATTTAAATTTCAGTTCACTGTAAAATATATATTAAAAATAAAAATTATTAAAAAATAAGAATAAATAAAATAATAGTATAAAAATAACTTTAAAAAACAGGTATTAAACGTTGATGTATAAAATAAAAAATACTTAAAATTTATATAAAAATAAAATAGGAGATAAAAATGATATCCAAAATAACCATCTGTAATTTGGCTTTGGCACAGTTAGGCCAAGCTCCTATATCTTCATTGGAACAAGATGACGAAAAGGCTCGGCGGCTTAATTTGTTTTATGAACCGGTGCGCGATGAGGTGCTCCGTACCCATAATTGGGCATTTGCCGGGGCAGAGGAGCCGCTGGTATTGATTGAAAAACCGCAGGAAGCGCCGGGGCGCTGTATTTATAAGTACCCGGCGGAGGCGTTATTTGTGCGGCGCGTATTTGTGCCGGAACAGGCTGTGAAGGCGCTCAAATTCCGGGAGGTGTTCCGCACCGATTTGCACTGCCGCGTGCTGGAAGTGCCGGCCGAGCGCGCCTATGCCGAATATACCCGGCGGATTTTGGATGAAAATTTGTTTGATCCGGCGTTTGTAAAGTCTTTTTCGCTGGCACTGGCGTGTGATTTGGCCATTGCCCTGACGGGGGATTCCGCCCTGGCTAGCCAACTGCTGCAAAAATATACCCTTAGCTTAGATGAAGCCCGGCGCAGCAACATGACGGAAAACTTTACCCGCGCCGACGCTTCCGACGCGTTTACCGAGGTGCGCTGATGCCGATTCATTACTTGCAACCGTCTTTTTCCGGGGGGGAAATCAGCCCCGCTTTGCACGGCCGGGCCGACAGCGCGGCCTATGCTTCTTGGTTAAAAACCGTCCGCAATTTTTACATTCATCCCCAAGGCGGAGCCTCCAACCGCCCCGGCACCCTGTTTATGGGGCAGGCCAAATACGAGCAAAAGGACTGCCGCATCATTCCTTTTGTATTGGGGGAAGAGGAAGCCTACGTACTGGAGCTGGGGGAACATTACTTGCGGGTATATGCTTCCGGCGGGCGGATTTCGTCGGCGGACGGACAGCCGTATGAAATAGAAACCCCTTACGAAGCGTATGACGTGCGCTACCTGAATTACACCCAGTACGACCAGACCCTCTTTTTAACCCACCCGCAATATCCGCCCAAGCAGCTGCGCCGGGTAGAAAGCGGGTTGTTTGAGTTTACGGACGTGCCGATTAAATACGGGCCGTTTATGCTGGCAAACAGCGACAAAACAAAAAAAATGCGCGCCGTTCTGCACCAAGAAACCGAGGAATCCGTAGGCGTAAGCGCGACGCTTTCGTTCTTGCCGATTTCTTACCCCAATATGGTGGCGTTTGTGTATTTTGACGGGGTACGTTTCTTCGTGGGGCCGGATTTCGGGTTGGACGTAGGGCTGATGGTAACGTATTTTAACCGTTCGTTTGAAGCCGCCGGCTACAAAGCCTACAACTTGGGGGGATTGGTGAAAATAGAATCGCCCAAAGATACGGGGGGCGACTGCAACGGCAAACAGCTGGTCATCAACTTTCACGACGGCCTGCTGCGCCCGCCCGTAATTTCGTTTACCCAAACGTTAAGCGGCGGCTCCAATAAAGGCCAGCTGATTTCCCAAGGCGAAAACCAATACCAGCTGGAAAGCGATTTTGAGTGCTTTAAACCGGGCCACGTGGGCGGACGTTTCGCCTTGACGCACAAAGTGCCCAGCCAAATGCTTACCGGAACGCTGGGGTATGAAGACAGCTCCGCGTCTGTCAAAAGCGGGGGCGACTGGAAACTGCGCACCACCGGCGAGTGGACGGGAAAACTGGAGTTGGAAATGTCTGGCGATATGGGAAAAACGTGGGAAACCATCAAATTTTTCTCGCGCGAAACCGGGGACGAAAACCTCAACACCTTTGGCCAGCTGGATGACCAAAACAGTTTGTATTACCTGCGCCTGACGGCCCGCCAAATCAGCGGGGAGGCGGGGTTTGAACTGCAGGCGGATTCCTTCCGGCAAGAGGGGATTTTTGTCGTGAAAGATTTCGTAAACGGGCAAAAAGTGGTGGTGGAAGTGGAACGGCCGTTTGGCTCGGACGAGTGGACGGACGAATGGGCCGAAGGCTCTTTTAGCCCGGCGGCGGGATATCCGTCTTGCGTGTTTTTTTACCAAGACCGCCTGGGCTTGGCCGGCACGCAGGCCGAGGCGCAGACCATTTGGTTTTCCAAAACCGGAGCCTATTCCGACTTTGGCCACGCCCGCAATACCCTGGAGGATTCCGACTCGATCAGCGTCAATCTTTCAGGCAAAAAATTAAACGCCATTCATTCGGTGGCGGTGTCCAATAAACTGCTGGTGTTTACCGCCGGCAGCGAGTGGACGATCAGCAGTTCCGGCGCGCTGACGCCTTACAACATCCAAGTGCAGCAGCAAAGCGAACGCGGCGCCAGCCGCACCGCCCCGGTGATGGTGGGCAACAAAGCCCTGTATGTGCAGGCGCGCGGCGGCGTGCTGCGGGATTTTTATTACGACTACAATTCCGCCTCCTACACCAGCAACGATTTGACGCTGTATGCCAAGCATATCTTTTTTAACCGCGAAATCCGCGAGATTTGCTACCAACAGGAACCCGATAACCTGATTTGGTGCGTGCTGGACGACGGCACCCTGGCCGTGCTGACCTATTTGGCGGAGCAAAATGTCTGCGCGTGGAGCCGCCACGATACGCAGGGCAAATACCGAAGCATCTGCACCATTCCCAACCGCGGCTACGACGAAATTTGGTTTGCGGTGGAACGGGACGGGCAGTATTTTATTGAACGCTTGGTACAGCGTTTGGCCAGCAAGGCGCCGGAAGACCAGCTGTTTTTGGATGCGGCCGTTTCCCGCAAGAGCGAGACGGCTTTCTCGGAGCTGGACGGGCTGGAACATTTGGAAGGAAAAGAAGTGGGCGTGCTGGCGGACGGCAGCCCGTTGGCGGGGCTGGTGGTACGGAGCGGAAAAATTATCCTGCCGCGCCCGATGAATTGCGTGCATGCGGGGCTTTCGTATGAGGCCGAACTGCAAACCCTGCCTGCCGCCTTTGACCGCTCCGACGGCACCGCGCAAGACCGGCTGCGGCGGCTTGTCTCCGTTACGGTTAAAATGCTGGACAGCCGCGGCGGCCAAGTAGGCACGGAAAACGGGCCTTTAAATGACATTATTCAGCGCGGTACGGAAAATTTTAATACCCCTATCGCCCTGCAAACCAAGGATTATGTGCTGGCGCTTTCCGGCACGCATTCGTTGGTGCCTTCGGTCTTGTTCAAACAGACCGATCCCCTGCCGGTTACGTTGCTGGCGTTTATCAGCCGCATCGTATAAAAACGGAAAAAAGGGGGCTTCCCTTTCAAGGAAGCCCCCTGTAAAAACCGTTTTCCTGTTTATTTGGTCGTTTCAGCCGCCGGGGCCGCCGCTTCTTCCTGCGGCAGGGCCGGGGCGGTTTCACCCGGCAGGGAAGAGCCGTTTTCCAAACGCAGGCTCCGGGCCGTTTGGGTGGCGTTTTCTACCGCTTCGGGATAATCCGGCGAAAAGGCAATGACGTAGAAAACCTGTCGGTAGGCATCCGCCACGGCCGTTACGGCCAGAAACATCCGTTTGCCGTTGCGGGCGTAGGCGCGGCCGGTGGCAAACATGGCCGGATAACCGTCCAGCGTGAAATCTTCTTGCGACAGGATTTCAAGATCTTGCCGGTGGTCGGTGGAGGCCAACGCTTCGCGAAGCGCCTGCAAAGGATGCCCTTCATCCACATCATCCTGCCGAAGCAGCAGTACTGCCATAAACTGACGCTCGTTGGCGTCTTCCTCTTCGTCGGACGGATAGTTGCGGAAGGCGTTCATATCCACGCCCACTTTGGCGTCAAGGTCGTCAAACTCCATCCAGTTGGAAAAATCCATTCCGTTAAATACATCCAAATCAAAGCGGTATACCGGGTCGGTATAGACGCGTTCCCCGTAGACGGGCTGCGGATTGTTTTGCAGGCGGGTAATCATTCCTTTAAAGGGAGAAACCACCTTATACACGCCCCACGCCGTAAACCCGACAAACAACACCCCAAACACCACGGTGCAAACGCCGGCCCAAATCAAAGGCCATTTGTTGGAGTTCTTTTTAAGCAGAATCCAAATCAGTTTAAACACCAGGAAAAACACCGCATACACGGCAACAACGGCAAGCAATGCCAAGATAACCAATAGGGTCATACACACTCCTTATTCTAAAATAATTCTCTCTATTATAGTTTTTATGGACTTCTTATACCAGAAAAATCAGATACTGCTGCGCCGCGCCCGACGGGAGGACTGCCTGCGTTTGGCGGCCGTTTTGCGCCCAGAAGACCGCGCCGAGCTGGCGGCCTCTCATCCTGCACAAGAGCCGCAGGAGTTGCTCGTCCATTTTTTTAAACGCTCCAGTGCGTGCTTTGTGCTGGAATACGAAGGTGAACCGGCCGCGTTGTTTGGCGTGGCGCCGGACGTGTGGATGGGGCGGCGGGCCTGCGTGTGGCTGCTGACGGGCCGCCGCGTGCGCCGGATTGCCAAAACTTTTGTGCGGGTGGCGCGGGCCCTGCTGGCGGGCGCCTTGCGGCGGTATGAAGAACTGTACAATTTTGCCGACGGACGATATGCAGCGGCGCTGCGTTTTATCCGGCGGCTGGGCGGAACGTTTGACGGGACGGTTTGTCAAACCGGTTGCGCCCCATTTTTACGATTCACTTTCAGGAGGAAATAATATGGGAGGAATTTGGAAAGCGGGCGGGCAAGTCATTTCCAGTGCCGCTTCGTTGCTGGGAGACCGCAAATCCGAAATAGATTATTACGATGCCTTGGCCCGCGATGCAGACCGGCAGGCCCGCTATACGGCCGCCGCGTCCGAGCGGCAGGCAACGTATTTGTTCAAGTCCGCCGCCGAGAAAGGGCGGGAGCTATATGAAAACTACCGGCAGACGGCCGGCTCGCAAAAAACGGCGCTGGCCGCTTCGGGGCTGACGTCCAGCTCGGCCACGGTGCAAACGATTCTTAAAAACAGCCGCTTTAATGCCCTTTTGGATCAGCAGGCTTTACAGGAATCGCTGCAGGACGCCTTGTACGAAAATAATGTCTCCGCCGCGGAACATATTTACAGCTTAAACGAAACGGCTGCCCAATACCGCCGTGCGGCGCAAAACCGGGGATCCTGGTGGAAACTCGGAAGCAACATTTTAAGTTTATTTAGTTAGGAGTGCCTATGCCCATTATTCCTACGTACCGCCGCCAGGAGCGTTACCAAGCGCCCGGCGTGCAAACCGGTGCCCCGGCACCCCAACGCTTGGGAAGAGCCTACGAAAATACCCTGCAGGAATTCGGCTCTTTTTCCAGCCAGGCGTTGGCATACCTGCAGCGACAACCGGAAAAAGAAGAAAAAAAGGGGCGCTCTTCCGCTGCTGCTTCAGGGGTGGAAAACAGGTTATCTTCCCTGTCGTTTGAAAAGGCAGAAAATACCGGCGGCCAAGCGGAAAAATCTTCTGTTCAGGCCGATGAAGACTTGCAGTTGCGCTTGGATTTGGCGAGCTCCGTGCGAGAGCGCGTTTCCGAGGGGCGCGCCGTAGATCCTTCGGATTTGGACGAATTTGCCGCCCAACGCCTAACGCCCCAACAGGCCGATACCCCTGCCGCGCGGGATTACCTGATGCTGCGCCGCGCCGCCCAAGAGGAGCAAGCCTTGCAGACCCGCGGGCAAAATATCCGCGCGGCCCGGCAGGAAGAAAATTTGGTAAGAACGGTAGGCGCGACGGCTTCCTCCGCCGCGGCGCTGGACGCCTATTTGGAGGCCCAGCTGCCGGCTTTGGAAAAACGCCTGCAGGAAAACGGAAGCGACCCAAAAAACTTGGCGCGGCAATTGGCTGGCGTGCGCGCGCAGACCGCTTTGGAAAATGTGCGCCGTTCCGTGGCGGCGGGAAATTACAGCGCGGCGCAGGAAGTGTTTTCCCGGTATGAAAAAGAGATGCCGCCGCGCCAGCGGGAAGAATGCCGCGAAAAAATCCGTCTGTCGGCGGCGGAAGGATATGCCAACCGGCTGTGGAATCGGGCGCAAGCGGAAACGGACGGAACGCCCGAGCAATGCAACGCATGGGCCCGGCAGCAACTGACGGAAGAAAAGCAGGCGGACTTAAAAACGGACGTGCAAAAAAGTTTAGATCTGCTTGCGGCGTCGGCCCAACAGCGCCAACACCAGGCGCTGGCGCAGGTGTACCGCGCGGTCGCTTCGGCGCAGGCCGGTTCGGCACGGGCCGTGTTGAACACTCGGGAAGGGCTGGCTTCCGCCCGGCTTTCTTTGGCGTACCGCGCCGCCCAACAAGCAGACGGCGGCGTGTCGGTTCCCACCCGAGCGGACACATTCAACACCTTGTATTTTTCCGGTACGGAAAAAGAAATTGACCGCGCCTTTGAAAAAAACCAGCTCTCGGCGCGCGATTATTGCTTGCTGCAAGCGGTTTTGCACGAGCGCGCCGCCGGAGCGGAATCCTCGGAAAGCCGTTTTTTAGCGCGCGGCATTGAAAACTGGGGGAAGAAAAACGAGCTGTCTGTGCAGGAAACGGCGGAAATAAAGTACAAGGTCTTGTCGGCGGATGGGGGAATAGAAAACCAACGGGCCGCTTGGCAGCGCATGAAAGCGCTGTTGGAGAATTAGGAGAGTATATGACTGTTTCAATGCAAATTACCAAACGTATTTATCAAGGCAACGGAATCACGCGCAAGTGGGATGTGGATTTTCCGCTCTTATCGGCGGCCGATTTGCGGATTTACGTTACTTCCCCGCAAGGGGCGGAGGAAGAAATTTCGTCCGATTTCAGCGTGGATTTGTTAACCCATACCTTGACGTATCCCACCGACGAAAGCGGCAAAGCCGCGCTGGCGGACGGCTGGAAACTGACCGCCGTGCGGGCCACGCCGCTTACGCAGGAAATTGACTTGCTGCGCCAGGGCGAATTGGACGCAGAAGTGCTGGAAGAAGGATACGATAAATTGACCCTGCTGGTGCAGGAATTGGAGGAGAAGGTAGACCGCAGCATCAAGTATCCGGTTTCCTCGCAGGAAAATGATTTGGAAACGGATAATTTTTTGGCCAATATCTTATCGGCAAAAGAGGCGGCCGTGCTTGCCTCGCAGGAGGCCGCCCACTCGGCCCAAGCGGCTCAGCAAACGGCTTCCGACGCCCAGCAAACCATTACGCAGGCCCAGCAAAATTTTACGCAGGAAACAGAAACTTTCAGCGAAAATTTACAAAACAAGGAGCAATCCATTTATCAAGCGGCAGAAGGGTATGTAGCCCAAGCCGCCCAACAGGCGCAAACGGCTAAAAACTGGGCGCTGAAGACCGACGGGCCGGTGGAAGGGGAAGAGTTCTCCGCCAAAAAATACGCCCAAGAGGCGGCGCAGGCGGCTTCTACGGCGGCGATGATTAATAAAATATCCAACTGCCTGACCAAAATTCCGCAGGATATCAAGCTGTCTGTATCTTCCGGCACGCTCACGCTCGGCTCCGGCTCCAAAGCATACAGCGGAAGTGGCAGCGTAATTAACATCACGCAAAATTTAACGGCATCTTCTTCCGGCGCAGGCTCTTTTTTAGTGTTTGCAAAGGCGGATGCCAGTGCGCTTGTGCTGTGTCCTTTGGCGAATTGTTCTTCCGGCACTTCCGACCCGCAAACGGAAAACACCGTCTACTACAACACTTCCACAAAAACGGTTTCGTATTATGCTTCCGCCAATACGCCTACGGAAGTATCTTTGCCGCTGGGGGTATGTACTGCTTCCGGGCAGATTACTTCTGTAGACCAAGTGTTTAACGGGTTTGGGTTTATTGGAAAAACGATTTTTGTTTTGCCCGGAGTGGAAGGGTTATATCCGAACGGAAGAAATGCGGATGGCTCTTTAAATAATGTTTCTGTTATCGTAAATGCCGTGATGACATATACTTCTTCTTCTGCCGGGCAGAAAGAAGTGTATTTAAAAAGCAACGACTTTTCGGACGTGGGGGAAGCGGCTATTGATTACGACGAAACCCAAAACAAAAACATATACACCTCTAACGGAACGACCGCCTCTTATGCGCTGGTAGGACGGGCCATCCGCACAGAAGGGGGGAACATCGTATCGTTAATGCCGCAAAACGTTTTTCGGGCCGTGGATTATGGCGACGTGTATAAACGAACTACTGTTTATTCTTCGGACGGCTCCAACGCAACGATTACGTTTCCAACCCCTATAAAAGCGAAAGACGCGCGATATTTGGAAGTGGTTTATACTGCAAAAGGAAAGAGTTATACCTCTGTAATTCCAAGCGTATTTGCACCGCTTGGGATTGTGGTGGGTAGCCTGAACTGGGGCGGCGACCAGACCGACCGTGATTACGACTGCGTGATGAACGTAACCTGTGCAGGCGGCTATATTACGGCATTCACATCGCTTGGGAGAGATATCTATATCAAGCGGGTGGACGTGGTAGATTATTTGGCAAGGAGTTAAGGATATGTTAGGAACAAAAATCAAAAAAGAAGAAATGTTGTCGGAAGCATACCAACAGGCGGCGAAATGGTGCAATGAGCATCAGGCGGAAATGAAGTTGGAGGGGGATTATTTTGTAGTAGTCAAAACGCCCGCCCCCGCCGCGCCTACGGCCGAAGAACTGGTGCAAGCCAAGGAAGCGCAAATGGGCCTTACGCGGGCGGTGCGGGAACTGGTGCTGGCGGAGAACTCGGGTGCGAGCGAATACGTCCGCAAGCAGGCGCAGGAAATAGAAGCGATGGCCGCGCCCCTGCGGGAGTGAACCTGTTATGAATACGGAAAAAATCCATCATTGGATTTATCTGATCGGGGTGGCTTGTGCCGTATTGTTTTGGTGTTTTACGATGTACGGGCTTCCGCCGCGGGTGGATAAGCTGGAGGAGCGCGTGCGCGAGCACGACCGCAAACTCGCGGAAAGCACGGTCAAAATAGACATTATTTTAGACGACGTGAAAACCATTAAAACGCATATTTTAAATTTTCACGGGAGGACTAATTAATGCCGGTGCTTTCCTCCGTCAGTCAAACGCGTCTTGCCACTTGCCATCCGGATATTGTGGCCGTCTGCCGGGAACTCATCAAGCAATATGATTTTTCCGTTTTGTGCGGCCACCGCACCCGCGAGGAGCAAAATAAAGCGTTTTCGTGCGGTGCCAGCCGTTTACAATACCCGCAAAGCTCCCATAATAAAACACCCAGCCACGCGGTGGATTTGGCCCCGTACCCGATAGACTGGAATAACCTGGCGCGCTTTCGCGAAATGTGGCACCGTTTTGACGCGCTTGCCCAACTGATGCGCGGGCGCGAAGAAATAACGAGTGAATTTGAATGGGGCGGAGAGTGGGATACCTTAAAAGACTTTCCGCACATTGAAATAAAGGAGAAATAAAATGGAATGGATACAAAACAACTGGAATGATGTGCTGAGCCTGGTAGGCGCGGTGATTTTGATTGTAACCGTCGTCGTCAAGTTAACCGCCACCGATAAAGACGATACCGTTTGGGCGCAAGTGCTAAAGGTTCTTTCGGCGCTTTCGCTGTGCAACCCGGACGGCTCTTTAATCGGCAAGGCCAAATGATGTGGACGGCCTTGATGCTCTGTCTGGCCGGGGTGGGCGCCGTGTATGGTTTGTGCCGGTTATCGGGCGCCCTGGCCCGCCAGCAGGAGCGCTTGCGCCACGTGCAGCAGGAGCGCAAAGAAGATGAACAAATGGATGAAATTATGCGGCGCGTGGGCCGGATTAATGATGCTGATTTGCCTAAGTTCCTGCGCGCCGAGGCAGATAAAAAATAAGGCGGTTTTTTGCCGCATTCGGTTTGACTTGGCAGACCCCGCCCTGCAGGCGCTGCGCGCGGAGAATCAACGCGCGGTACTTGTTTTGGAAACGGCCTGCGGGCGGCTTGCCGTCAAACCATAAAAAAACCCGGAGCGGTGTGCTCCGGGTTTTTTAGGGCCAAAGAGTTAAAAATTGTCGTTATGGCCGCTGGTAATGGCACTGCAGAATTTTTCGGCATCGCCCGTCGGGGCGGAATATCCGATTCCTAATCCGGTATTGGTTCCGCAAAAACGTTTGGCGGAAATGGTGCCGTCGGTTTCTACGGTTAAGACCGTTTTAAGGGCATATTTGCCTTTGGTAATGTTGCGAAGGGCGTTGATGACGAAATACTTATTTCCGCCCGTAGGGGCCATGGTGATGGTGAAGTTTTTGCCGCCATATTGAGTGGTGCTTCCGGGCACTTTGGGTACTTCAATATCCAACACCGAAAAATTGTTGCTGGTGGGCCAGACGTCTTTTTGCAGCTGGTATCTTTCGGCCGATTGGCGAATGGCGCTCATCAACGTCAGTGCTTCGGTGGCGCGGGCTTTTTCTACCGCGGTGGTGTATTGGGGCAGGGCCACAGCGGACAAAATGCCGATAATCAGCACCACCACCAACAATTCAATTAACGTAAAACCTTTATTCATACGCATCTCCCTTTTTTGATACAAGCGGATTTCTCCATTCATAGTATAGCAAAAAACAAAAATAAGAAAAAAGAAAAACTGAAAAGTAATGACCAGACCAAACGGCGTAAGCAAGCGGGCAGGAAATAAGGCAACGGGAAACATTTTAGAGAAAAACAGCCAATCGGTGGCTTCTCCCTGCTGACATTTTGCAGACAGACATGCGTCTTGCGCGTGTTCGCTTTTTCGCGCATGCCGCGGGGGTATCGTCGGCAAAATGCCTTAAAAAGAGTTTTTTGTGGTGTAAAAAAGCCCTCCGACGGAGGGCATAAAAAAGAGCCAAGAGGGGGGATCGAACCCCCGACCTACCGCTTACGAAGCGGTTGCTCTACCAGCTGAGCTATCTTGGCAATCAAATCTTCTTTTGTTGTATATATTCTACAAAAAAATGACGCGTTTTGCATTTCCTTATTTTTTATGGGCGCTTTTTCCGACGGAGGCGCGCATCAAATCCACCTGTTGTTGCAGTGCGTCAAACTGCGGGTTTTTGCGGTGTTTGTCTAAAAATTCGGGTTCCGTTACGCCTGCCGGGCCGCGGCGGTAAGCGTCTATCCATTGTTGGGCGTGCTCCGGGTTGCGCTCCATCAGGGCAATGCTGGTCAAAAAGGCGTATGTGGCCGGGTTGACCGGGTCTATTTTAATCGAGCGTTCAAATGCGCGTTTGGCTTGTTCCATATTTTGCCGGGCATATTGGCTCAGGCGGGCATATTCCGCCGCATTGACGGCTTGGCCCGCGCTTTGGGCTTGCCGCACCGCCATGGCGTAATACAGCTGCCCGATGTTTTGATGCACCATCGAGTGGTTGGGCGCCCGTTTTAGCACGACGGCAAAATCCGCCAAGGCCCGTTCATAATCGTTAGACGGGGCCGTACGGTCGCCCCGGTCGGGGGAGAAAGAATCGGTTAACTGAAGCGTAGTGGCAAACGTATTGGCGCGGAATTGGCGGTATTCCGTCAAGAGCGGGTTTAGACGAACGGCTTTGGTAAAATATCCCAGCGCCCCTTCCGCATTGCCTTTGGATACCAGGCTGACGCCCAAACTGTAGTAGTGGTTGGCCTGAAAGAAACCATAGAAGAAAATCAGAAACGGAACCGAGGCTGCCAGCACAAAGCAGGGCAGTGCCCGTTTGCCCAAAAACGCCGCGCGCAAATACACGTAGGCCGTGCCCGCCAGACAAAAAAGAAACACCGCCCACGCCACGGCAATCAAAAGCCCTTCGCCAAACGAGCCGGCCTGCAGTACGCGGGTTACTTGGGCAAATTGGGCGGCCGTGTGCCACCCGCCATAGACCAGCGCCGTGCACAGTAGCAGCCGCGCCGCCCACGGCCAAGCGGGAGCGGATGCCTTTTCGCCCGCGGGGGCTGCCGATTCCTCCGGCTGGCATAATGCCAAAATCACGCCGCAAAACACCGCAAAAAAGAGGCCGCTGGACGCAAAGCGGATGCTGATGTCCACCCCCGCGTGCACCATCAGCCCAAAGAACGCGCTGGCGTAGCCCAGCAGGTACAAATTGCGCTCGCGCAGGGGTTCATCCGACGGGGCGGGAAGGGGTTGTTTCAGGTTGCGTACGGCGCAGTAAAAGATAAACCCGATTAGCCATAAAAACACCGCCAGCCCGACCGTTCCCGTAGTGGCCCATTGTTCCAGGTATTCGTTTTCGGCGTGTTGGGTTTCGGTGTTGTGGGAGTTTTCTATATAAAAAATTTGCGGGCGGCGGTAGGCGGGATAGATGATTTTAAAACTGCCCGGCCCGGTGCCCATAACGGGTGAATCCTGCACCATTTCCCAAGCGGAAAGCCAGGTAAACGTGCGGAAGCTGACGGATTGAAAACGTTTGGCGGTATAAAAGCCGGCGCCTGCCAAGGCTAATAACAGCAGGCACAACGCGGCCAGATTAATTTTTTTAACGTATTTTTTGGCGGCTCCCGACAAGAAAAAATTGGTATACAGCCCCGCAAAACACGCGGCCGCGGCCGCATACGCCAGCCACGCGCCTTTGCTTTCGGTAAAAAATACGCCCAACAGGCCCGCCGCCAGCAGGGCCAGCAGTTTCTTTTGGCGGGTCAGCAGGTATTGGGCGGCCGCCAGGCACGAGGCAAATACCGCAAACGCGCCAAAAAAGTTCGGGTTGGCGTGGGTGGAAAAAACCCGCCGCGTAAAAAATCCTCTCCAGGGCATAAAATCCGCCCCCGGGAAAAATCCGTCTATAATCTGCAGCAGTGCATAACCAAACGAAATCCACGCGGCCGCCAGGATGTAGCGGGTTACGGTTTTTACGTCTTGCCGGCGGAATTGGCAGGCAATCAGCAGCGTGATGGCGCCGTACATCAGCAAGCGGATAAATTCTTCGGCGGCTTCCATTTTATACGGAGCCCCGATAAAGGAAACGATATTCCACGCCAAGTAGGCAAAGACCGGCAGTAAAAACGGTAAATTTTGGCGGGTGAACGGATTTTTCCGCTCCGCCAGCTGCAGCGCGCTCCACAAGGCAAATAACACAACCGCCCCGCAATGCAAGAGGGTCAGCTTTACCTGTGCCGTATCGTACGTGGCGGTAAAAAAGGAAATGCTCACCAGCAAGCACAGCCAGCCGGTTACGTGCACCAGCGCTTTATGCAAAAAAGGAATTTCCCGTCCGCCGGCTGCTACAGAAGCCTGCGCGGCGCGGGCGGATTTTTTAGTGCGGGAAAGCGTTTTTTTGGAAGCCATAAATACATCTTAACAATTTTGCGGCAAAACCCGCCACCCGCGTTTTGGGGCGGATACAAAAACCCCCGCCGGCGGGCGGGGGAAATTTCAGCTGTTTAGGGTGGAGCAGATTTCTTCGCCCTGCGGCGTCAGCGCCGTGCATTGCACCGGGCCGCCGTCAAACGGATAATAGAGGGTGTACAAAATATCCATTGCGTGGTTGCGCGCGCTGGCTTTTACGCCTCCGGGCTCTAGTAGAAGTTCAAACCCGTCGCAGGATAATTTTTCCGGGCTGATCCGCTGGCATTTTTTATACTCGCCCAGCCACACGCGCGGATCGGCCCCCGGGGCTTGGGCGTCTTTCAGTTGCTTGCGGGCGGCATAATCCAAGGCGCTCAGCACGCGCGAGAGCTGCACATGGCGTTCTGTCTTTTGGTATTGCGGCAGCGCCACCGCCACCAACATCAGCGCCACAAAGACCAGCGCCAGCAAAACCGACACCACCGTTATAAAGGTAAAAGAGGCTTCTTCCTCGGGCTCGGCGTAGGCGTCGGGGTCAAAATCGGCGTTTTTGGAAATGACGGCGCTGTGGCTGATGCGGTCGTGCAGGGTGCGTTTTTTCTTGTCAAAGGCGGCGATAAAAAAACCGAAGTAGAACGTTACGTTGGTAACCAGTTTGGAGAAAATGCGCTCCGTGGCCTGCCAAAAGCTAAGGCGGCGGCCGCGGCGGTCTACCACCTTGATGCCCATAATGATTTTGCCCACGCTGGCCTGCAGAGGGGAGCTTTCCAACAAAGCATAATACAGCCAGATAATCACCAACAGCACCAGCGAAACCGATGCGTTATCCATCATCTGGGCCAGCACCCAAAACAGAACCGCAAACACAACCGCGTCAATTAAAAAAGCAAAAAACCGTTTCCAAACGCTTGCGTACATAGCGCACCTCCCGTGTAACTACTCTTATAGTATACACGTTTGGGCGTTTTGCGCAAGGGCTTGTGGGCCTTAGCACAATTGAACCGCGGAGGCTTGGGCGGCGCGGAGCAAGTCGTTGGGGTTGAGTTTAATTTGCAGGCCGCGCAGGCCGGCGCTGACGTAGATGAAGTCCCACAAAATGCAATCTTCGTGAAGGTAGGTGGGGAAGTGTTTTTTCATCCCCAACGGGCTGCAGCCGCCGCGCATATAACCCGTTACGGGCACGAGTTCCTTTACGTGCAGCATTTCGCAGGATTTATTTCCGCTGGCGCGGGCGGCGGCTTTCATATCCAGCTCCGCCCCGCCGGGAATGACGCATACAAAAAAACCCGTTTTATCGCCACGCAGGACAAGGGTTTTATAGACTTGGTCTATATTTTGCCCCAGCGTTTGGGCCACGTGCACCGCGCTTAGGTTTTCTTCATCCACTTCGTACGGGATAAGTTCGTAGGAAATTCCCAGTTCGTCTAATCGGCGGGCGGCGTTGGTTTTGTGAATTTTGTTTTTCATGGCTGGAAAATCCTTTATGAATATTATAGAATTTTATAAATGATTCGTAACACGGAAAGGAGTTTGCCCCATGCATAAAACACATACGGGTTTTACGTTAATTGAATTGCTGGTTGTAGTGTTGATTATTGGCATTTTGGCGGCGGTGGCTGTGCCGCAATATGAAAAATCGGTAAATAGAGCCAAAACGACCGAGGCAATGACGGTTTTGTCTTACATAGAGAAAGAGCAAACGATGGCTTATCTGGCCAATAATTATATTCCTAACGACATATATTTTGATATACGGGATTCCTATCCAATGAAATATTTTCAAATTGGCTCTATGACGGGAAATCAGGGGGCAGAGTCCTTTGTTTTGCTGAGTCCCACTTGGGGAGATCGTGATATTACGATTGTGGCCTATTTTGAAGATGGAAAAGGAAAATGGTATTGTTCCGGAAAGTGCAGAAAATATTTTTCTTCATCCGATTGCCAAGATTCCACTTACAGCGTCAATGCTCTTACTATTATTAACGCAGCGGCGTGTGTCATTAAATAGTTAAGCAAATTTAAAGCCCCGGCGTTTTGCCGGGGCTTTTTTATTTCTTTTTGGATTTTTTGACCGGGGAGGACGCTTTTTTTGCGGCCGCATTTTTTGGCGCGTGCAATTTTTGTTCCGGGTGTTGGGCCAGAAATTTATCCACGGCGTCCAGTTCCGGCTTTAAGTATTTGCCCGTGTAGGATTTGGGGCATGCGGCCACTTGGCGCGGCGTGCCGGCCACGACGATCTGGCCGCCTTTGTCGCCGCCTTCGGGGCCGAGGTCTATAATCCAGTCCGCCGTTTTAATTACGTCCAGGTTGTGCTCGATAATCAGCACGGTGTTGCCTTTGTCAGCCAGGCCGTGGAGCACTTGCAGGAGTTTATCAATGTCTGCAAAGTGAAGCCCGGTGGTGGGCTCGTCCAGAATATAGAGCGTTTTGCCCGTCCCCTTGCGGGAGAGTTCATCCGCCAGTTTTACGCGCTGGGCTTCGCCGCCCGATAACGTGGTGGCCGCCTGCCCGAGCTTGATGTAGCCCAGGCCCACGTCGTTTAGCGTTTTTAAGTAGCGTTTGATTTTGGGGATGCTGTCAAAAAATTCCAACGCCTGCGAGACGCTCATATCCAACACTTCGGCAATATTTTTGCCTTTGAATTTTACTTGAAGGGTATCTTCGTTAAAGCGTTTGCCGTCGCATTCTTCGCATTTTACGTAAATGTCGGGCAGGAACTGCATTTGAATTTTCAAGATGCCGTCGCCCTGGCATTTTTCACACCGGCCTCCTTTTACGTTAAAGGAGAATCTGCCCGGCTTGTAGCCGCGGCGTTTGGCTTCGGGCATTTCGGCAAACAAATCGCGGATGTGCGAGAAAACGCCCGTGTAGGTGGCGGGGTTGGAGCGCGGCGTTTTGCCGATGGGGCTTTGGTCTACGATGATGACCTTGTCTATATTTTCAAGCCCTTTGATTTCCTTGTGTTTGCCGGGGGCGTCTTTGGCGCCGTAGAATTTTTGGGCGAGGGCTTTGTACAAAATTTGGTGGATAAGCGTACTCTTG
Organism: Elusimicrobium sp. An273; assembly: GCF_002159705.1. NCBI lineage: Bacteria > Pseudomonadati > Elusimicrobiota > Elusimicrobia > Elusimicrobiales > Elusimicrobiaceae > Candidatus Avelusimicrobium > Candidatus Avelusimicrobium gallicola. Next base: position 259,527 of record NZ_NFJD01000002.1, on the reverse strand, counting down.
CCCGAGCCCGATACGCCCGTTACGCAGATGAATTTGCCTAACGGAAATTTTACGTCAATGTTTTTTAAGTTAAATTGTTTGGCGCCCACAATTTCCAAAAATTTGCCGTTTCCTTTGCGCAGTTCTTCGCGCGGCAGAATCATCCGCCGCCCGTTTAAGTACGAGGCCGTGAGGGATTTTTCGTCCCGCAGGAAATCGGCCGTCGGTTCCGCCGCCACAATTTGGCCGCCGTTTTCGCCCGCGGCGGGGCCGAGCTCCACCACGTAGTCGGAGGCCAAAATGGTGTCTTTGTCGTGCTCTACGATAATAAGCGTATTGTCCAAGTCGCGCAGGTTTTTAAGCGTTTCAATCAGGCGGTCGTTGTCGCGGGAGTGCAGCCCGATGGTGGGCTCGTCCAGCACGTACAGCACGCCCGTCAGGCCCGAGCCGATTTGCGTGGCCAGGTGAATGCGCTGGGCTTCGCCGCCCGAGAGCGTTTGGCTTTTGCGTTCCAGCGTCAGGTACGAAAGGCCCACGCTGTTTAAAAATTCCAGCCGCGCGCGGATTTCTTTTAAAACGTCTTTGGCGATGATTTTTTCCTTGTCGGAAAGGTGGATTTGGTCAAAAAACGCTTTGGCGGCGGAAACCTGCATGGCCACGATTTCGTGAATGTTTTTGCCGTCTACGCGCACGGCCAAAGCTTCGGGCTTGAGGCGTTTGCCGTGGCAGGTGGGGCAGGTAATTTCGCGCATAAAGCGGGTGTAGACTTCTTCTTTCACAAAATCGCTTTCGCTTTCCTGGTAGCGGCGTTTTAAGTTGGTAATCACGCCCTCAAAATCCTGTTCCCCGCCGGAGATAAGCGACGTATAGCTCGCCCCGCCCGTGCCGTACAGCAGCAAATCGCGCTGGGCTTTGGAAAGCTTGTTCCAAGGCGTGTTCATATTAATGCGGTTTTGGCGGCAGACTTGTTTTAAAATGTCGTAATAATACCCGCTCCAAGAATTTTTCCAGCGGTGGGTGCGGGTGGTAACGGGATTATCCCACGCGGCGATGGCGCCCTCGTTGATGGAGAGCGTCGGGTCGGGGACGACCAAATCTTCGGCTACTTCTATTTTAAGGCCCAGGCCGTTGCAGTCCGGGCAGGCGCCGTAGGGCGAGTTGAACGAAAAAAGCCTCGGCTCCAGCTCCGAAAACCCAATCCCGCAATGGGCGCAGGCGTTTTCTTCGCTGTAGGTAAATTCGCGCGGTTTGTCGCCCTCCGTTTCCAGCACGTGCACCAGCCCTTTGGCGTATTTTAAAGCGGCTTCCAAACTTTCCACCAAGCGTTCGCGGTCAAATTCTTCCACGAAAATTTCGTCCACCACCAGTTCAATGGTGTGCTTTTTGTAGCGTTCCAAAGAGGGGGTATGCTCCAGTGAAACCACCGTTCCGTTTACGCGCGCTTTGACGTAGCCGTCTTTTTTAAATTTGGCAAACAACTCTTCGTACGTGCCGGCCCTCCCGCGCACGACGGGGGAGAGAATATAGACCGTTTTTTCGTTAAATTTCTTTAAAATATCCTGCGCGATGCCCTGCACGCTCCAGGACTGCACTTCCCGCCCGCACTGCGGGCAAAAGCGGTGCCCCACGCGGGCAAACAGCAAGCGCAAATAGTCATAAATTTCGGTTACCGTGGCCACGGTGGAACGCGGGTTTTTGGAAGGGTTGCGCTGCTCAATGGAAATGGCCGGCGAAAGGCCTTCAATATGCTCTACATCCGGTTTTTCCATCAGTTCCAAAAACTGCCGGGCATAGGCGGACATGCTTTCTACGTAGCGGCGTTGGCCTTCGGCGTAAATGGTGTCAAACGCCAAGGAGCTCTTGCCCGAGCCGGACAAGCCTGTAACCACCACCATTTTATCTTTGGGCAGTTCTACCGTAACATTTTTTAAATTGTGGCCTTTTGCGCCGATGACTTTGATGCTTTTCATACGTAAAAAATCCTTCCTGCAAAATAAATCCGAAATTAGGCGGTGCAAAAACCGCGAAACGGGTGTTTTTTCCCTAAATAAATTATATAATTTATACATCTCTTTATCCCGGAGCGAACGCGTGAAAAAACCGCTTAAAATCCTTTGCTACATTCTGGGCGCCTTTTTATCCGTCGGCATCATTGCTCTTATGGTGTATCAGACGCGCGACAGTTTCGTCAAAATCTGGCAGGGCGTCAGCACGCGCTACCTGTTCCTTTCGCTCCTTTCTTCCGTCCTGATTTACATTTCCATGGGCCTTAGCCTCTACGAAGTGCTGCGCATTATGGGCCGGCGCGTGAGCAAAGGGGCCGCCATCGGCATTGCCTTGGTGTCCACCACGGTCAATTATGTGGTGTCTTCGCTGGGGGTAAGCGGGTTTGCCCTGCGGGCGCATCTTTTGAACCGCCGCCGCGTGCCTTTTGGCATGTGCGTTACGGCCAGCATTGTGATTACGGTGCTGCTGTATTTTGTGTTGGCGGTGATTATTTTGCAGGGGTCGGTGCTGATGTTGTTTAATTCTTCCGCTACCACCATGCAAATCCTCAAAAATTTCTCGCTGATTGTGGTCATGTGCGCCGTTTGCGCGGTAATTACGGCGTTTTTATTTAACAACGAGTGGCGTTCGCGCTGGCTGCGCAAAATTTTCCGGATGATTAACAAAGTGCTCTATCACGTGTTCCGCGCGCTGATTGCCAAAAACAAGTACGACTCGTTTATGGACCAGCTGGACGAAGGCATAGACTTAATCCATAAAAAGAAAAAGAAACTGACGATGACCATCGTCTACGTCTGCGCGGACTGGCTGTTTACGATTTTGGTGCTGTATTTCGCCTTCCGCGCCGTAGGGGTGCACATTACGGCGGGGGTGTTGGTGGCCGGGTTTGCGGTGGGGATGGTTACTACGCTAATTCCCATTCTGCCGGGCGGGCTGGGCGCCATGGAACTGGCGATGACGGCCGTCTACTCCCAAATGGGGATAGACTGGGATTCCGCCCTGATGGCGGCGCTTATTTACCGCGTGGTGTATTATGTTATCCCGGGCATTATCAGCATTTTCATTTATTGGGGGCTGCAGCTTTCTTCGCCTTCGTCTCCCCGCAAGAAAAAATTACCCAAGGAGTTTTCTCATGAGAGAACGTATTAACGAGCAAGTGCCCAGCGTGCGCGCCAGCTGTTATTTGCATAAAACATCGGTTTTGATCGGCGATGTAACCCTGGGGGAAAACGTGTCCGTCTGGCCGTGCGCCGTTTTGCGCGGCGACATCGCCCCCATTACGGTGGGGGATAATTCCAACATTCAGGAAAACGCCTGCCTGCACGTCAACTATGGCGCTCCGTGCATTTTGGGGCGCGGGGTAAGCGTCGGGCACGGCGCGGTGGTGCACGGAAGCAAAATCGGCGACAACTGCCTGATCGGTATGAACGCCGTGGTGATGGAAAGCGAAATCGGCCCCAACTGCATTATCGGGGCGGGAGCCGTGGTGCCGGCCGGAAAGAACATTCCGGCGGGGTCGCTTGTGATGGGCGTGCCGGCTAAAATTGTGCGCAAACTGGAAGAAGATGAAGTAAACGCCGTGATGCGCAACGCCCGCGAATATGCGGAAGCAATTTTGCTCTACAAAGACCACTGCGAAGAGATGTAAAAATGAAAAAAGTCGTGTTGATAGAAGATTCCAAAGTATTGGCCCACGCACTGATTGGGGCGCTGAAGGTGGAAGGAATAGAGGCCCACTGGGCCGAAAACGGTGTGTCCGGCGTGCAGCTGGCCAAACAGCTCAAGCCGGATTTGGTGCTGCTGGATTTAATGCTGCCCAAATTAAGCGGTTTTGACGTGTGCAAACTGCTGAAGACGGACGACGGCACGTGGCGGATTCCGGTGGTCATTATGTCCACCCTGTCCGACCCGCAGTCGCGCGACCGCGCTACCGACGCCGGTGCGGATTATTTTATTCCGAAACCGTATGATTTAGCCTCCACTTTGGCTGAAATTAAAAAAATTCTTAAAATTTAATCAAAGCCCCGCCCCGCGCGGGGTTTATTGAACAGGGAGAACTACCATGCCCGTAACCAAAAAACAACCTGCCAAACGAAAAGCCCAGTTGAATGTAACCGAATTGGAAGAATTGCTGGAGAACAACCGGCCTTCCGAAGCGTTGGAAAAATTGCTTGCCGTCCGCACCAAGGATGCGGCCGCCTGGTTTTTGACCGGTGAGGCCCAGCGCCAGTTGGGCGCTTTTGAACCGGCGCTGGCCAGCTATGCCAAGGCGCTGCAGTTGGCCGACGAAGCCGAAACCCGTATGGACGTACTGCTGGCCATGGCGGCCTGCTACCGCACGCTGGGGCATTCGGCCGCGGCGTATGAACTGGCGCAGGAAGCTTTTCAAATGGCACAGGAATTGGAATACGACGAATTCGTCGTGCGCGCCATGCAGGAAATGGGAATGGCTCTTCGCGCCTGGGGGCGGCTGGAAGAAGCGTTGGATTTGTTGGATGCCGTGCTGGCCGCCTATACGCAGCTGCAAGATTATGCGGGGATGAGTTTTATTCACTGGGCCAAAGGCGGCATTTTCCGTCTGCAGGGGCATTTTCAGGAAGGAATCGCCCAGTTTAAACAGGCTATTTCCTTAGCCAAAAAAGCGGGCGACGGCATCAGCCTGGCCTACGGCTACTGCGGCCTGGCGGGCATCAGCCGCATTTGCGGAAAAATTGACGATTGCGTGAAAAATTATAAGCTGGCGGAAAAAATCTTCCGCAAGAGCGAAGACCTTTTCGGCAAAGCCTACACCAACTGCGGCATGGCCAACGGCCTGCGCCAGCAGGGAAAATACGACGAAGCCCTGCGCCACTACAATGTGGCGGATAAGCTCTATTCTTCCATTCACGACACGGTGGACTTGGGGTTTGTAAAATGGGGCCGGGCCGATATCTTAAAACGCAAAAACAAAATGGAAGCCGCCCTGCAGGACTTGCAGCAGGCGCGCGAACTGTTTGACAATTCCGACGAAACCCGCGGCCAGATTCTTACCAAGCTTTCCTTGGCCCAAGTGCTTTATGCGCTGGGGCAAACGCAGGAAGCGGAAGAATTGTACGAAGCCGGCGTGTCGCAGGCGCGGGCCGAAGGCCTGCACACCTATCTGGAGAGCTATACCTGAAATAAAATAGAAAAAACTCTTGAATTTTACTCTAAGAATTCTTATCCTTATAAAATAGGGTGGGATGAAAGGATAGATTATGAAAAAATTAATATCTTTATTGAGTGTATTTTTCTTATCAACCGCCGGCTATGCGGCGAACAAGATTGAAATGGTAACGTATTTCCCGGTGCCATATGTTGCTTACAGCCGGGTGCAGGTGGATAAGATTTTAGACATCGGCCTGACCAATGTATGCAATATGAGCTTAGGCTGTACGGAAAGCGGCAACGCGGGGCTGCGCCCTTTGCACGTGCAGGATGCGTATTTAGAAACCGGAAGCTTGGATTTAACTAGAGCCCTTGCGGTGCGAAGCAATAACGTGTCGTTAGGCGCAAATGCCGGGGAAGCCAACATTGATTTTAACGATTCGCTGCGTATTAAAAACCTAAATGATGGCTATAGTCTGGAAACAAGCCAACTCACGGTGGATGCGCTTAAATTATTTCCGAATAGAATCGTCAATAACTTCCCGAGCTGTGCGGCTACGGGAGCGGACGGAGCGCCGCAGGTATCGTGGCAAAAATTAAAAATAAAAGATAAAGAAGAAACCTTTTTGGTGTGCGGTACGCCCCAGCAAGTTGATTGCTCAAATGCAGACTATAGAAAAGACCATAAGAGTGAATGTTGTCCTCAAATGCCGGTTAGCGACTCGGTGTGTTATAAAGATTGCTATGGTGTCTCATGGGGTCCGCTGGGTGGAACTGTGGAAACTGCTCTGGGAAGTGATTGGATAGCACGATCTTGTTCTAGGAAGGCTGAAAATGGGTCGCACAGGAGATGTAGTGGTGAGGCGGGTGACTGGGATGCACTTTATGGTGAATATTCTTGCTGGAAGTCCACGGCCTATGCTTTAACGAAAGGCTTTACTTTCGCTATATATGGAACGGGAACTGGTTTTTCTAACTGTGTCGAACAATTACCTATTGCTTGCGTTGAGGAAAGCGATGCGGGACAGACATGTATTGTGTTTGATGGAGATGCATGGATTGCTTGTGAGTGGAAGACAGGAGGAGGCCTTGTGAGTGCAACGTATAATGGCGGGGTAGGAATGTGGAAATGTCAAATAGATACAAGTATAGTTACGCGGTGTAAAAACGGTTGGTAAATTTACAACCCCTCCAGTTTTACTGGAGGGGTTTTTGTGAGTAACAAATGTTATCTTTTACATTTTTCCCATGCTCGATAGGGTTCTTTCACCAACATATTTCGTTAAAATAAGCAGGGTATTGTTAAAAAGAAAGTAACTAAAAGCTCCCCCGTAAAATAAAGGGGGAGCTCTTTGTATAAGAAAGGAAAAGACAGGTTTAACTTTCTATTTTTTCAAGCGTTTGATTTCTTTTTCTAACTGGTCGGGCGGTACATTGCCCGCTTGCAGTACCAGGGAATGAAAGGCAGACAAATTAAATTCTTTTCCTTCTTTCTTGGCGTATTTTTGGCGGGCGTTTTCAAGGGATTGCAATCCGTAGATATAGCTGAGGCTTTCGGCCGGGTGCGCCGAAATGTCTTTTAGCAGGGTTTCCGCTTCTTCCTGTTCAAAGCCGTTTTCCGTTACCAGAAAGTTCAGCGCGTCCGCGTATGAGTATTCTTTGGTTTGCAGCCGTACGTCCACCAACGCCGCGGCGGCGCGGCGGTATTCATTCCACGCCAAAAACAGCAAGTCTTCATCCGTTACCAGATATCCGCGTTCCCGCGCCAAGCGCTGGGCGTAGGCGCTCCAGCCGTTGGCCAAACTGCGGGACGGATACAAGCGGCGGATAGCGGATAAATTTTTCCCGGCCACGGTTTGATAGTATCGGCCGGGCACCAATTCTCCGCTTAAAAGCAATTTGCGAACCGGCGCGTTGAAATCCTTTTTCAGTTGTTCCTGGCGGGCCAATTTGTTGCCGGAAGGCAGCCGCAGGAACAAATCCGAAGAGGGGGAAAGCTGGTTGCCAAAAGGCGGTACAAACAAATAGGCCTGCGTGTAGGCGTAAAACGCCGGCATTTGTTTGACGGAAAAGCGAATGGCGCTGGCGGGCAGGGTGCCGTCTTGTTCAAAAAATTGGGCCAAGGAGGCGGCATCTTGGGAGAGCGCGCGAATTAAATCCCCGCCGGCGGGCGCGGCGGCCACCCGCTGGGCGGCCTTATAAAAATCCTGCGCGGATGGAGGGACAAATTTGCCTTTTTTCTTTGTTTTGGCCGGGGTTTGCTGCACGGTAGGTTTGGCGTTTAAATCGTCTACAACGGTTACTTCCTCTTCGGCCGTTTCCATGGTAAACGGCTCCAAGGCCAGCGCTAAATTTTTCTGCGCGGACAAGAATTCCTTTTGCAGTTTCTTTTCCAATTTGGCCGGTTTTTCCGTGATTTGGTACCGGTCTTTTAGAATTTGGGCATAGGCCTCTGTGCCCAAACGGAAATCTTGCGTGTTCTGTTCTTGGGATAAGCTTTTAAACCAGTCAAACATTTGTTTAATGGCGCGTTTGGCGGTTTGCCCGTCGCGCTTGATTTGGGAGATGGAGACTTCGTCTTCCACGCCTTGGAGCAGAAAGTCGGTTACTTCATCAAACGACAAATACGCGTAGTAGGCTCTTTCCATGGCCAGCTGCGAAAGAAAAGCAGGCGGCTGAATCAGGTTGGATTGAGCTTGAAGGGCTACTTGGGGCAAGGCATTCACGCGGGCCAGCAAATCGGCCCGTTGCTGGGCGGAAGACGTCGTTTTTTTAAGCATCAAATCGTAAATGGCGTCAAACGCTTCCGTATAATATAAGGGATCCGTTTCGGGGCGGTTTTGTTCCAATTGCCAAATATCCGCAGCCAGTGCGTTTTGCAAGAGGAGCAAATCGGTTTGGTTGGCTTTTGAAAGCTGGGAAGGCGTAATTTGATCCGTCATTTCTTTTACGGAACGCAGCGCATTTAACGCCAACGCGTTGTTGGAGGCGGAGCGGTCGGTCAATTTGGAATTGGCCGAAGAAAACCCCAGCCGGGTGGCACGTTCCGGAAAGAAAGACAAGAGTACGGAAGCATAGCGGTTGGCGGCATCGTTTAGCGCATTGTCTTCCAAAAGGGTATCTATGTCTTCAAAATCAAAAGCGGGCTGCGCCGCCGCGGGCACTGCAAAGGCCAAGCAGGCCAAACAGCCTGCCAAAGCCGGCAATAGGGTTCTTTTCATAAAGGTCTCCGTTTATTTCGTGCGTAAAAAGTTTAATTCATCCGTAACCTGTTCGATTTTTGCCGAAATCTCCTTTAATTGGAGGGAGGCTTGGGTATATTCGCGGTAGCTCTTGTCTAACGCGTTTTTGGCCTGAATGGCGCTGGGGGCGGTTTCCCCTTCGGCGGATAAAATATCGTAGATCACTTGGTTTTTGGCATATTGCTGCCGTTTGTGCGAAATCGTCCCCGGCAGAGCGGCTTTGCGCTGGGTTAAGTATTGCAGGTATCTTTCCCGCGAGGAAATGCGCTTGGCCAAAGAAGGCGCGTGCACGGACTGCGGATCAATGGTGCCTTGCACCAGGCGGCGGGTATCGGAATTGTGCATATAAGGATCCAAGGAAAGAATTTGCAGTTCCTTATATTGCTTGTCCAGCAAGAAATTATAGAACGCCGGGCGTGTTTGGGCCGGGAAGAAGGTGCTAAGCACGTTGATGGCCACCCATTCGTCGTCGGTAATGATTTGTTTTTCGGCCGGGCGGGATAAAATTTGGTTCATCAGTGTATTCATTTCTTCGGACGCATAAAACGTCAGCATACGGGCGGATCTGTCGTTTGCGGAGAGCGTTCCGCCGGAATGCAGGGTGGGAAAATCCCCTTTATGTTCCTTCAGATACGCCGCCACCGCCGGATAGCCGGCTTGCTGCGTCACGTGCGCGGCATGTTTTAAAAACAGCGTCATTTCATAATAATATCTTTGGCTGACTTTTTTAAAAGCGGACGGATTTTTTTGGTGCAGATAGACGGCTTGTTTGAACATTTCATAAAAAGTGGGGGCCGGTTTGGCCAGTTTTTTGCGCAGCAAGCCCTGCACCAGTGTGGTTTGGCTGTCCGTCAGCGGGTAAAAGCGGGCAATAAACACTTTGGGAATGATAGGAGGTTCCGGGGTAGGAATCGGGCGCGCTGTGTAGACGGAAACCGCCGGGCCGAAATTTTGACGCAGACCGCCGGGAACGGCAATTTTTTGCGCAAGCGGTACTTTAAAAGCGGGCTGAAGGGCTGTTTTGGCCGCCGGGAGAATTTTTTCAGGGAGTTGCCCGTAAGACGGAAGCGCAAAAAAAGCAACGGCTCCTGCCAGAAGAAACGTGTGTTTGAGGGTTTTGGGAAGTATGTTCATTTTATGTTCCATCGCTAAATAAGAAGATATGACGCCGGCCGCAAGGCCTTACTTGTATTTTATTGCTTGCGGGGGGAGGATGTCAATTGTTTCTTTCCGCCAAAAAGGGGTTTGCGCTGCGAGGAATAAATTTGCTACAATAAAATATCTTCGGAACGGATTTTCCTTCAAACGGCGCATAGGCCGTTTACCCGTTTCTCTAATTTTGCTATAATCTAACCAGAAACCCTTTCGGGCCATTAGCTCAGTTGGTAGAGCAGACGCCTCTTAAGCGTAAGGTCGTGAGTTCGAGCCTCACATGGCCCAAATTTTCGTTTTTCTTACATAAACTAGGACGGATGGCGGAACCGGTAGACGCGTACGCCTTAGGAGCGTATGGAGCAATCCGTGAGGGTTCAAGTCCCTCTCCGTCCAGATTTTCGGCATGTCCGATACGAATAGGAGTGAGTTAAGTATGTCCATCTTCAAAACTGCCCAGAGCGGGGAAGTAAAAACCCAACAAGTGAAAAAAGAAGGCTGCCGCGTAACGCTTTCGGTGGAAGCCTCCCCGGAACTGGTTACCAAAAGCTTTCAAAACGCCGCCGTGCAAGTCCAATCCCGTGCGCAAATGCAAGGTTTCCGCGCCGGCAAAGTACCGTTGGACTTGGTCAAACAAAATTTTGCCGGACATATTAAGGAACGCGCGTTGGACTTAACGGTCAAAGCCGCCATCAACGCCGCCATCACGGACGCCAAGCTGGACGCCGTGGCCGTCCCCACGCTGACCAAAGCCGATTTTATGAACTTTGCGGAAGGAAAAGCCTTCCCGTTTGAAATTGCGGTGGATGTGGCGCCGGAATTTGAAGTAAAAGATTACAAAGGCATTGAAATTGCCAAAAAACCGGAAACCGCTACCGAACAGGACGTGGCCGAAAATTTAAACCGCGTGCTGGACGCCAACGCCCGCTTGGAAAGCGCGGCCGAAGGCGCGGTGATTGACGATAAATGCTACGCCGTTATTCACTACAGCGGCAAACGCAACGGTACGGACGATTATAAATTAAGCGCCGACAGCGAACTGGTGGATATGTCCGCCCCGCAGACGATGCCCGGCTTGGCCGAAGGCATTAAAGGCCTCAAAAAAGGCGACGTAAAAGACATTGAAACCAAAGAAGGCAACGATACGATTTCCTACCACGTAACGGTGGACGATATTAAAAACAAAATCGTGCCCGCGTTGGACGATTCTTTCGCCAAGGACATGGGCTTTGACACGCTGGACGCGCTGAAAGCCAAAGTCAAAGAAAGCCTGGACGAAGAAGCCAAGCAAAACGCCCGCCGCGACGAAGTGGCCCAAATCGAAAACCACTTGGTTAAAATGAACCAGTTTGATTTGCCGCAGAGCCTGGTGGAAGAATATACGGAATCTTCTTTAAATAACTTTGTGCGCAGCATGACCCAGCTCAAACCCGAACAGCTGACGGCCGACCAGAAAAAAGCGTTTGAAGAACGCATCCGCCCCAGCGTAGAGAAGGATTTGCGCATCGGATACATCGTGCACGCCATTGCCAAAAAGGAAAACCTGGAAGCCACCGAGGCCGACTGGAAAGCCGAATTGGACAAGAGCATCGCCGCCAATTCTCAAAATAAAGAAGACGAAAAGAAAATCAAAGCTTTCTTCAACGAACGCAAAGCGCACATTTTGGCTACGCTCAGCGAACGCAAAGTGTTTGATTTCATCAAAGAACAGGCGAAATACAAATAAATTTGCCGGAACGAACTTCCCCGTCCGCATGCCGGGCGGGGTGTTTCGTCCCCGGACGGGCCGTTTTCCAAGTCGTATGAAAACACGGCATATGGCCTGGACAAACGGTTTTAACCTCAGGGAGCGGGTATTTTACCCGCTCCTTTTTTTTGTGCGGGAAACGATACCCGGCAAACGCAGCGCCCAAAAGATTGCCGCCCCTTGCCGCGGGGGGCCGGCCCGGCCACGGCAAAACAGGGGCAAACATTTGCCCTGTTTGGAGCCGCCAGGGAAAAAGCGCGCTCCCTGCGTCAGGCGGGGAAAGGGTGGGGTTTTTGCAGGCCCAATTTGGTATAATTTGTATATGAAGAAATGTTTGCTTTTATCGGTTATTTTAGGGGTAGCCGCAGGGCTGCCGGGCTTGGCTTGGGGCGCAGCGGAAACGGCCGCCGACAACGCCGCTTCGGAAGAAGAAGCGGTGCAAACGGTCAGCAAATCCACGCTGGCGGCAACGCGGGTGGACAGCAAGTTAAACGAAACCGTACTGCATAAAAGCGTGCTGGACTATTATTTGCCAGCGGACATTGCGGCGGTAGCCAAAAAATGCGCGGCGGGCGAAATAGACGAATGCTACTTTTCTTTTAAAACGTTTGAAAACGCGTCCGACGCCAAAACGGCGGCCGCGGCCAATTTGGAATTGGCGGTGCTTTCCCTGCAGCGGGGGCTGGTCAAACAGGCCGTTAAATATATAGACCAAGCCTGCGCTTTTAACCCCGACGATCCCTTTGCCGAGCTGACGCGCGGTTGGATTTTGCTTTCTTCGGGCAAATATAAAAAAGCCCGCAAATCTTTTCAGGACTTGCTGTACCTGACGGCCGATTTTGAGTACGTTTCTTCCGCCAAGCTGGGCACGGCGCTGGCGTGGTACTTGGACGGCGACAAAGAAAAAGCCGCCACCGAGCTGCAGTATCTCTACACTTCTAATCCCTACACCATTTCTTTTGTATCGTATATGCTGGGGCGGATAGCGTCGGAAATGAAATCTTCGCGCAAGCTGGCGCCGGTGTTTTTGCAGCAATCGCTGACGCATGACGCGCGCAATTATGCGGCGGTGGAATTGTTTGCCCAACTGTCCGAAAAAGAAAAAAACGACCTGCGCGCCTGGCAGTATTACGCCACCCTCTACAGCTTGGATCCCGATAATAAAGACCTTGCCAAAAAAATTGAAAAATACGCCAAAAAGCTGGGCGATAAAAGCATTGACTATCTGTTTTACCTGCGCCTGGAGCAGCCCATTGTGCACGAGATGCTTTCCACCCCTTCCGAAAAAGTAAAAATGGCGCTTTACGCCAACCGCGAACAAATCCCGCAGGAATTGCTTTCGTTTTCGCTGATGCCTTCTGGCACCATGCGGGTGGAAGATGAAAAACTGGGGGAAGTGCTGCGCTCTCCTTCTTACATTCAAAAAACGATCGTTTTTAACCCGCAGACGGGCGGGGTGGACTTTACCAACGATAAAGGCCATGTGGAATTTTCGGCCAAGCGTCCGTTCACCGTTACGGTGGAAAACCCCAACAAAACGCTTTTGGTGCGCGAAGCCACCGCCCAAAACATTTTTGCGGCGGATCTAAGCGACAAAGAATTAAAAGGCACCCTGATCGTAATTCCCACGCCGCAGGGCATTAAACTTGTAAACGAAGTGTATGCCGAAGATTTAATCCCCGCCTTGCTGGCCACCCAAGTGCAGGACATTACCCACGATTCCGCCCTCAAGGCGCTGGCGGTGGTGTTCCGCTCGGCCCTGCTGCAGGCGGTTCAAGATCATCAGGATCAGCCCTATCACATTACCGATAACGACCTGCATTTTAAATTTAAAGGCATCAACCTGATTTTTAAAAATTTGTTAGACGCATCCAAAGAATCCGCTAAAATCCGCCTGACCGAAGCCCAGGCCGGCGCCTACGCCGACTGCGGGGTTCTGACCGCGGATTCCTTGGAAAACACGGCGGATAAACCGGGCTATATTTTCTCGCCCGCCAACGTCAGCAAATACCTGCTTTCCAACCCGCCGGCGGATTTGTACTCCCGCCCGCAGGATCCGACCCAATGGGCCGGCATTAAGTGGATGTATTTGTACGATGGAAAAGAGATAGAAAACCGCATCGCCTACAAACAAAACATCGGCAAACTGCGCGCGCTTACGCCTACTTCGTTTACGGAAAAGGGGCGCATTTTGTCCATGCGGTTTGAAGGCAGCAAAGGCTCGTACGAAGCCAAAACCCCGCAGGAGGTCGCGTTTATTTTAAGCGCGGGCACGATGCGCTCCAACCTGTTTGATATAGTGCCGTTTTATAAGGGCAAAAATATCAAAAGCGTCTTGGTGCGCGGTTATGACACGGGGCTTGGATACGGGCTTTGCCTGCAGGGGGCGGACGGTTTAGCCAAACAAGGCGCGGACTATATGGCAATTATCAAGTATTATTTCCCGCAGGCCCGCATCTTGGATACTACCACAGGAACAATTAAATAAATGGAAAAGACAAAAATACTCTACTTCATCACCCGTATGGATCAGGGCGGCGCGCAGGCCAGCGTGCTGACGACGATAAAAACCATCAACAAACAGCAGTTTGAAACGTATCTGGCCACCGGCCCTGGCGGCCGTTTGGACGGACGCTTCAAAAACGATACGCAGCATGTGTTTTTTATTACGGCGCTTCGACACGACATCCGCGCCAAGTACTTTTTTCACGACTTGGTCGCCCTTTTTCAAATGGGGCGCATTTTGCGCCGCGTCAAGCCGGACATCGTGCACACCAACGCCCCCAAAGCCGGCGTACTGGGGCGCATTGCCGCGCGGATTTTTTGGCGCAAGGCCAAAGTGGTGCATACGTTCCACGGGCTGGGCTTTGCCAAAGAACACGGCGAAAAGCAGTTTAAATTTTTTGTGGCGGTGGAAAAATTCTGCGCCAAATTTACCGATGTGTTGGTGTTTGTGTCCCGCCGCAACGCCGCCGAAGCCAAGCAATTGGGCATTGGCAAAGGCGTGCGGACGGAGCTCATCCGCGCGGGCGTAAATTTCAACCCGATCCTGCCGCTTAAATTTGACCCCGTGGCCAAAAAAGCTTCCTTAAAAATTCCCGCCAATGCCAAAGTGGTGCTGGCGCTGGCCAATTTTAAACCGCTTAAAAACCCCATTCACTTTGTGCTGGCGGCCTATAAGGTGCTGAGCCAAATGAAAAACGTGTATTTTATTTTCACGGGGGACGGCCCGCTGAAAGAAACAGCGGTAAACCTGGCTAAAAATTTAAGCATAGAAAAGCAGGTTATTTTCCCCGGCTGGCGCAACGACGCGCTGGAACTGCTGGCCATTTGCGACGTGTACGCCAGCGTATCGTTGCGGGAAGGGCTGCCAATGTCTTTGTTGGAGGCGATGTCTATGCGGGTGCCCGCGGTATGTTATGACGTGGACGGCATCGGCGAAGTAATTACCAACAACAAAACCGGTTTTTTGGTGGCGCCCAACGACATCAACACCTTTGCCGATAAGCTCAAAGTGCTTTTGCGTCACGCTTCGTTGCGCGAACGCTTTGAAGCGGCCATTGACCACCGCGATTTTTCGGAATTTACGGCTTCCACCATGGTCAAAAAGCAGGAACGCCTGTACAGAAGTTTGGTGCCGCCCACCAAGAAAAACGGCGGGAAAAGACGTTTTTTCAGAAGACGCAGACATTTCAAAAAGTTTAACCCTGGAGAGAAATAATGGATTACGCAATCAACGAAATGGAGCAGGAAGTTCTAAACGCTACGCGTGAACTGGCCCAAAAAAAGCTCAAACCTTTGCGTGCGGAAATGGACGCCAAAGAACAATTTTCCAACCAAATGCTGGAAGAATACCGCAAGTCCGGCATGATGGGGCTGTGGCTGCCCGAAGAATACGGCGGCTTGGGCGGGGGGATTACCTGCCTGGCCATGGCGTTTGAAGAGCTTTCCCGCGTGTGCGCGGGCTTGGCGCTTACGCCCGGCACTACGGCGCTGGGGGCGATTCCGATGTTTCTGGCGGCCACCAAAGAACAGCGCGAACGCTGGTGCCCGGACGTAGCCAGTGGCAAAAAGCTGTGGGCCTTTGCGCTGACCGAGCCCGAAGCCGGCTCCGACGCCACCGCCCTTAAAACCACCGCCCTTAAAGACGGCGATTTTTACGTGGTAAACGGCACGAAACATTTCATCTCCACCGGCAAAGAAGCCGATTTTTACACCGTAGCCGTCAACACCAATCCTTCCCGCGGGGCACGCGGCATTTCGCTGCTCGTGATTGAAAAGGGCACGCCGGGCTTTTCCTTCGGCAAAAAAGAGGAAAAGATGGGCATCCGCACCAACCCGACGTATGAACTGATTTTTGAAAACGTGCGCGTACCGAAAGAAAACCTGCTGGGCAGCGAAGGGCGCGGTCTTCTTTACTTGCAGGAAACGCTGGATTATTCCCGCCCGGGCGTGGCGGCGCAGGCCGTGGGCATTGCGCAAGGCGCGCTGGATGAAACGATCCCGTACCTGCGCACGCGCAAGCAATTCGGCCAGCCGATTATCACTTTCCAGGCGCTGGGGCATAAAATTGCCGAACTGGCCGCCAAGACTGAAGCCGGCCGGGCGCTGGTGTACAGCCTGACGCACCGGATGGATACCGAATATCTGCCGGCGGTAAAGGCGGCGTTGGCGGAAGGCACCAGCGTGCACGACGAACTCAAAAAATTAAAAGGCCAACGCTGGACGAAATACAGCGCCGAAGCCAAGCTGTTCTGCTCCAACGTGGCCATGGAAGTGGCCGACGAATGCGTGACGCTGTGCGGCGGCGTGGCCTATATGCGCGATTTCCCGCTGGAAAAATACATGCGCGACGCCAAAATCACCCAAATTTACGAAGGGACCGTGCACATTCAAAAGAACGAAATCATCACGGCTCTCATTAAAGAATACGCCGCTAAAGGCGACGAGGAGTAATTTGTATGCATATTGTAGCTTGCGTAAAGCAAACCCCGAAGTCGGACAATGTGAAAATAGACCCCGCCACCGGATGCTTAATCCGCTCCGGCGCGGCGAGCGCGATGAACCCTTTTGACGAATACGCCTTGGAAGAAGCCGTTACGTTAAAAGAACAGCAGGGCGGAACGGTGTCCGTCATTACCATGGGCCCGCCGCAGGCCGAGGCCGTGCTGCGCGACAGTATCGCCCGCGGGGCGGACAGCGTCTACCAGCTGGGCGATGTGGCGTTTGCCGGGTCGGACACGTGGTCTACGAGCTATGCGCTTTCCAAAGGCATTGAAAAAATCAACGCCATCCGCCCGGTGGACTTAATCATCTGCGGCAAACAAACCAACGACAGCGACACCGGCCACATCGGCCCGCAAATTTCCGCCTGGCTTAAAATGCCCAACGCGGCGTTTGTGAAAAAAGTGGTGGAAGTGAAGGAAAAATCCATCGTCGTGGAACGCCTGACCGAGGACGGAAGCGAAGTGCTGGAATTGCCGTTTCCGTGCGTGTTGTCGGTCGTGAAAGAAATCAACAGCCCGCGGGTGCGCAGCGTAAAAGGCCGCATGGCCGCCAAACGCGCGCAAGTAACCAAGTGGACGGCGGACGATATCGGCGCGGACAAAAATATGCTGGGCGTGAAAAACTGCCCGACGCACGTGGTAAAATCCTTTGTGCCCAAGCGCGAAGTATGCGCCGTAGCGGTGGAAGGCGCTAACGGCAAAGAAAAAGCCGCCCGTTTGGTGAGCCTTTTAAAAGAAGGGAAATACATTTAAGGAAAGTGTTATGAACGATTGCAAAAATGTTTGGATTTTCGCCGAGGCGCAGCGCGGCAAACTAAGCCCCACGGCCTTGGAACTTTTAACGGCGGGGCGCCAACTAGCCGACGATTTGGGCGAAAAATTGTGCGCCGTACTGCTGGGCTATGAGGTGGAAAAATTTGCCCAAGATTTGTTTGAACACGGGGCGGACGTCGTATACGTGTGCGACGACAAAGCCTTGGAAAACTATTTGGACGACGTCTACGCCAAAGTGTTGGCCGATATGGTTCAAAAGTATCAGCCGAATAAATTTTTGCTCCCGGCCACCAACTTGGGCCGCTCGCTTTCCGCCAAGACGGCTATTTTCGTGGGCACCGGTCTGACCGCCGACGCCACGGAAGTGGTTATCAATAAGGCCGACGGCCAGCTGTACGCCACGCGCCCTACCTTTGGCGGCAACCTGATGGCGACCATTACCTGCACCCATACGCGCCCGGAAATGTGTTCGCTGCGGCCGATGTCGTACGAAAAAGCGCCGCGCCAAGCGGGGCGCACGGGGGAAATAGTCCGCTTCGCGTTTGACCCGAAAAAACATACGACGCTGGCCAAATTTGTGGAGTTTATCAAAAGCCAGGGCGACGGGATGGACTTGTCGGAAGCGGAAATTATCGTAGCCGGCGGCCGCGGGGTAGGCAAGGCGGAAGGATTTGAACTGCTTCACAAACTGGCTGATCGGCTGGGAGGAGCGGTGGCGGCTTCGCGCGCCCCGGTGGACAGCGGCTGGATTGACTACCGCTACCAAGTGGGGCTGACGGGCCGCACGGTCAAGCCGAAAGTGTATATTGCCTGCGGCATTTCGGGGCAGATTCAGCATATGGCCGGCATGAGCGGCTCGGATGTGATTGTAGCCATTAACAAAGACCCCGAGGCGCCCATTATGAAAGTGGCCAACTATGCGGTGCAAGGCGATTTGTACGACGTAGTGCCCGCTATGTTGGAAGCGTTGAAATAAGGTTTTGGCTAGCAAAGACGGCGGACAGGCAAAAGCGTGTCCGCCGTTTTTTAATGAGGGGGCGGTTAAGAGGTGCGGGTGCGGCGAGAAGGCGTGGTATAAAAATCAATTTTGCTTTTTTTGTGTTTTTTATAAAATTTAAATATGAATAAAAAATATATCAATCCTTTATTACATCCGGCAAAAGCCGGTTTTACGCTCATAGAATTGTTGGTTGTAGTGCTGATTATCGGGATACTGTCTGCAGTGGCCTTGCCGCAGTATCAACTTTCCGTGGAAAAAAGCCGTTTGGCGGAAGTTTATACCGTGGTACATAAAATTGAACAAAACTTGACGATGATTGAGCTAAGCGACGCGAAATTTGCCTCTAATGAAGAAGCGGCGGAAGCTTGGCTGGAAGATGTAGGACTTCCCTTGGAAGAAGGAGGGGTAAGCGGACTGAAATACGCGGCAAGCAAACACTTTTGTTACAATCCTTCCATGTTTGGCTTAATTATTATGCCTAAGCCTTGTACGGATATAGATACGGCTGAATATGTGATGGGATTTATGCCAAAAAGCGCAACGAGCGAGCGGGCTTTTATGTGCCAGGGAAAAAGCGATTTCGGGAAAAAGCTATGCAAATCGTTGTGTGGAGCTGAAGAGTGCTCTTTGCCTTGGTAATGATTATGTAAAATACAACACCCCCTGCTTGCTGGGGGTGTTTTTTATTAGGACAGAAATTATATTTTAACGAATCAGATAGGCTTCTTCGCCGTCTAGGGTAATGGGCTCTTCGGGGCCGGCCTGACTTTCGCAAAATTCTTTCCCGGCCTGGTTAAGCCCCACGCAGGCCAAACTCAGGAAATTGCGGGTGGTGGTCAGCTTGTACTGGGAATGGGCGTCCGGATTTTTAAGCGTAAATACCGCTTCCCAGCAAGGTTCGTTCGCGTCGTCTTTGGCGCGGCAGTAGGCATACCCGGTATAATTTTTAAGGTTGGATTTTTGCAGGCGTTCCGTCAGCCGGTCGGCCTGATCCTGGGTTAAGTTTTTGCCGGTTACGTAGTTTTTTTGCCGCCCCCACAGCATAACGACTTCCGTCATCCGTGCGCTTTCTACGGCGTTAAAATAATACGGCATGGCAATAGAGGCCAAAATTCCGATAATCAACACCACCACCAACAGCTCAATTAACGTAAATCCTTTTTTCATGTTTTTCCTCTTAGGTATTAAAAAATTATAAAACGCGCACCTTATATCCTTCTTTCTCCAGCAGGGCGGCCGTTTGCTGTTTTTTCTCTCCCTGAATTTCCAAGCGGCCTTCTTTTACCGTGCCGCCGCACCCCAGCGATTTTTTTAGTTTTTTTAACAGTTCTTCCTTTCCTTCCGGATGAAGGGGCAGCCGTTCCACCAGCGTCATCCCGCTTCCTTTTGCGTTCTTGGCAAAGCGCACGCGCACGGGTTCGGTTTGTTTTTTGGGCGCACCCAGCCGGTTGCAAATGCACGGAATGTGTTTGCAGTGCGAGCAGAAACGGGGATCGGTGGAAAAGAAAATTTCGCTCATTATTCGGCCTCCTTCAAGTATTGGCGTAATAAGGTGCGGATTTGGGCTTCGTCCGCCTGCAGGCCAAGCGACCACGCCGCTTCGTGCAGGATGTTTTCCAAGATGGCGGGCAGTTTGGTGTCCAGCTCCGCCAGCGACAGGTTTCTGTCCATACGCAGGTAATCTTCCAGCACGGTGGCTTGTTTGGGGCCCAATAGCGCCCGCAGGGCGCGGGTATTGTTCATTTTCAAGCGGAAATACAGCGGCCCGCCGAACGACAGGTGCGTCAGAAATTTGCGTGCCGTCAGTAAAAACAGCGTCAGCGTTTGGCCCAGGTGTTCGATGCGCACCGTTTTGGCGGCGTGCCCGTTGACGATTTCTTCCTGCGTAATGATTTGCTTGCGCATCACCAGGCCGTAGGAGTTGAATTCCGTCATTCTGTACACGCCGCGCTTGTTGGAAATAACGGCGGCGCCGTCTTGCACGGGCTGGAGCGGAAAAGCGGGGTCTGCCATAATGCCATAGGGGGCCTTTGCAGACGAAGCTTTAATAATATCCGGCAGGTGTTTGTAGTCCGTCAGCGGTTCTTCGGGGTAGAGGGGAATGACGGACATGGTGCAGGCGGTTTGCCCGTCGGCGCTTAGGTTCATGGTTTTTAAATAATTGTCAAAATGGCTTTCGGCCTTGTCGTAGAGAATGTGGCGCAGGCGTTCGGATTTCCGGCGGTGATCCAGCAGCCAGGGCAGTTTTTCCGGGTGGACGATCGCTTCCGGGCGGCTGCTTTGGCCGGTGCGGATATAGGCGCGTTTGGATTTGCCCACCAGGTGCGGGGTAAGGTTGCTTTGCGGAATGTTGATGAGCACAAACATTCGGTCGCCGCGGTCGTTTACGCAAATGTTGATGTCCACAAATACAATGGGATCAATGTATACTTGAATGATGTCCTCTATGGAATTGCGCATTTTTTCGTGGTAGGGAATGCCCAAAAACGGCGGGCGGGGCTTGTCGTTTTTGTCGTCCTGCACGCCCACGATAATGGTGCCGCCCATGGCATTGGCAAACGAGGCGATGGTTTTGGCGAATTTTTCGTGGTTCTTGGGCAGCATATATTTATAGTCCAGCTGTTTTCCTTCGGGCAGCTGGCGGCGGCAGAACTGTACCACGTCGTGAAACGTAAGATCGTGAAAGGGTTTATCAAAAAACATAGCGTTACCTCGTCTTGGCCTGGGGGCGGTATAATTGATAAAATTATTATAATAAAATTATGGTTGGTTAAAGGCAAACTTTCAAGGACGATTTTATGAATTCACCCATGCACGCGCTGGCGGGCGTCATTACCGAAAAATTTATTGCGGCCGATCCGGCCGCCGCTGCCCGCGCGCTGGAAACGCTGGCTACGCACGAAGTGTTGTTGTTGGTGTCTTCGCTCAAAGCGCAGACGCTGGTGGCCTGCCTCAACCCGATGAATCCCGCCAAAGCCGCCGCCGTGCTGCGCCGGCTGCCCATGCGGCAGGCGTCTTACGTGTTGGCGCACTTAGACGTGCCGCAGGCCGCCCGCCTGATGAACGAATTTTCCGCCCCGTACCGCGAACGCATGGCCGCGGTGCTGGAGCCGGCTTTTGCGGAACTTTTGAAGAAAGCGTCCTCTTATCCGCCCGGAAGCGTGGGCCTGTTGATGACGACCGACGTGGTGGCCGTGCGCACGGAGAGCAAACTTTCGGCGCTGATCGAGCGGCTTAAAAATCTGCCGCGCAAAAAATTGCCGGCGGTGTGTTTTGTAACCGGCAAAGACGGCGAGTTAAAAGGCGTCATCCGCACGGCGGAACTGGCTTTCTATACGCCCGCCAGCGTGTGCGGCTCGGTCATGAGTCCTGTGGCCGCACTGCACCCCGAACAAGACGCCCAAACGGCCCGAGAAACGTTTTTAAAGGAGCAAACGGATATCCTGCCCGTAACCGATGGGAAAAACATTTTGCTGGGATTTTTGGCCAAGCAAAACTTGCCGCCCGCTGCGGATAAAAAACCGTTTTGGAAGCGGCTGGCCGAGTAGGCGAAAAGATATTATAAAAAACCCGTCCGAACTTTCGGGCGGGTTTTTGTTTGCCTAAAAATTAATTCAGTTTGGTGTGGGGGGGAACGTCTTGGGTAATCCACTTGTTGGCGCCGATGACGCTTCCGCGGCCGATGGTGATATTTCCCAAGACGGTGGTTTCGGCGTAGATAATCACGTCGTCCTCTATATTGGGGTGGCGCTTGATGCCTTTTACGGGGTTGCCGTTCGGATCGAGCGGAAAGCTTTTTGCGCCCAAGGTTACCCCCTGATAGAGCTTTACGTTGGCGCCGATGACGCAGGTCTCGCCGATGACGACGCCCGTGCCGTGGTCTATAAAAAAGGCCGGGCCGATGGACGCGCCGGGGTGAATGTCGATGCCGGTCAGGCTGTGGGCGTACTCGGTAACGATGCGCGGAATCAGCCGTACGCCGCGCGCATGCAGAAAATGCGCCATGCGCTGCAGGGTGACGGCGGTAACGCCCGGATAGCACAAAAGAGGTTCCACGGGGCTGATGGCGGCGGGGTCGCCTTCGTAGGCGGCGTTTACGTCGCTGATGACCAGGCGCTGAATCTGCGGAAGCGCGAGAATAAAATCCTGCGTGATTTGGCGGGCGTTTTGTTCGCAGCGGGCACAGTCGGCCTTTTCCTGGCACAAAAAGCAGAGGGAATTTTTGATTTGCTCTTCCAGCCGGCAAGCCAGGCTTTCCAAGCCGACGGGCAGGGTTTCCCGTCCGGATTCCAGCGGGTACTGATAAATAAAATCCTTAAGCGCGCAAAAAATGGCAATGGTCTTTTTGGCGGAAGGAATGAATTTCGCTCGCTGAAAGAATTTTTTGTCAAACGTCTGTTTTAATTCTTCGGCGGTTTTGGAAAATAAGTCGCTCACGGCGGGCCTCACATTTTAAAGTCTTCGCCCAGGTAGAGGCGCCTTGCGTTGGGGTCGTTTAAGAGGGTGTTTTGGTCGCCTTCCACCAAGATTTTTCCGTCGTAGATAAGATATGCGCGCTCCGTAAGCGGCAGGGTTTCGCGCACGTTGTGGTCGGTAATCAGCACGCCGATTCCTTTGTCTTTGAGCTTAAAAATCATATGCCGCAAATCGGACACGGTAATCGGGTCAATGCCGACAAACGGCTCATCGAGCAAAATAATTTTGGGGTTGCTGATCATGCAGCGCGCAATTTCCATACGGCGTTTTTCGCCGCCGGAAAGCGTCCAGGCTTTTTGTTTGGCCAGTTTCGTCAGCCCAAATTCGTTTAATAATTCATCCACCCGGCGTTTTTGCTCTTGTCTGTCGTCCAAAATGCGCTCCAGCACGGCCAGCAAATTTTCTTCCACGGTAAGCCCTTTAAAAATGGTCGGCTCCTGCGCCAGATACCCCAGCCCGTGGCGGGCGCGTTCGTACATGGGCAGCGAGGTAACGTCGTCCCCGTCGATAAACACACGGCCTTTGGTGGGGCTGATAAATCCCACCATCATATAGAAAGACGTGGTCTTTCCCGCACCGTTGGGGCCCAAGAGGCCTACAATTTCGCCGGATTTGACGTGAATGTCCACCCCTTTTACCACCATTCTGTCTTTATATACTTTTACAATTTGTTCGCTGCGAAGCTGCATATTTGAAAACCTCTAAAATTTGTCGTTGACGGCCGCCTCGTTAATCGCGGGGGAAACCAGCCACCCCTGTACTTTGCCGTCCATGGTAATTTTGTTTCCTTCGTTGTCGGATTGTACCTTATCCGCTATTATAGCAAATGTGCCCTGCTCGCTTGAGCCGGTAAGCAGCGGGCGGGATCCGTAGGCGTAGGAATAGTTTTTGGTGCCGTCGTAAATAATGGTTTGGGCCGCCAAGGTGCGCTGCTCGTCGGACACTTGGGCGCCGCCCTCCAAGGTAAGCAAGTTTTGCGGCTGGCGGTAAGTTACCTTTTGGGCAGACATCGTTTGCATGCCTTGCGGCGTGGGGCGTTGTACGCGCACATCTTTGTTGAGCACAAAACGGCCCTGTTCCAAGTCAAAATATGCCAGCTGGGCCTGCGCCGTAACGGGAGCTTGGCCTTTTTCGCTGTAAATCAGGCGGATTTCTTTGCCGGGATCGGCTAACAAATCGCCTGTTTTTTTCTGGTAAAGGTAAGTGCCTCTATCCGCATAAGCCTCATACACGGGTTCGCCGGGCTTGGCTTGCTTTAAATATACGTTTCCGCGGACAAAAATGCGGTTTTTGGGCCGATCGGAAAGGGCATAATCGGAGCGGAAGGTATAGACGTCGTTTGCATAGGACACATGGCCGATGAATTCTTCCTGCTGTTTGGCGTTGTGGATCAGCCAGCGGTCGCTGGAGATGAGCCCGCCCAGCGTGGGGGGAAGGGTGATGGCGGCTTCTTTTTTATTTTTTAAAGAGGTTTTGGCTTGCTCCAAGCGGGGTTTTGCCGCCGGAACGGACACTGCCGGGCCTTCTATACGCACGGTTTTGCAGCCGCTTGCCAATACGGCGGCCGCCAGCAGAACAAATAAGACGGAAAAATGTTTCATAAAGAAGTGTTTTTCAGTTCCTGCGTATTTGTGGGAAGCTTGGTGGTTTGTTTTTTGATTTCAATGTTATTTAATTTGGAATCGGTTACCACGCCTTCCCGCGCGGTTACTTTTACGCCGCCGCGGGTGATGACCGTTTTGTCATCCGACCAAATGCGGTTTTTGTTTACGTCGTAAAAAAAGCGGTCGGCCGTAATGACCACCTGCTGGGCAAACGACTGAATTTTGGCGTTTCCCTCAATGGAAACTTTCTTTTTCAGGTAATCAAACGAGCCCGTTTTGCCCGTTACGGAAGCGCTGTCTTTCCCGTTTTCTTTAAGCAAGAGCTCGGGGTTTTTTAAGGTAGCCGTCTGCATGTCGGAAAAGTCCACGCTTTGCGCCTGCAAGACCCACTTTTTTTGGTTATCCTGCGATTCAAAAATGGACACTTTATTGGCGACCTGCATACCGGCGTTTTCGTCGGGTGCAAATTCCTGGCTGGTGTCGCAGGCGGCCAAGGCAGTCAGTGCAAGGCACAATAAAAACAGTTTTCTCATTTTTTATCCAGTAACGCCAAAAATTCAATTAAATCTTTTTCGTCAATAATTCCCACCACTTTGCCCGTTTTGTCCAGCACGGGCAGGTTGTCCACGTGCGTGGCGTGAATCATTTTGGCGGCTTCTATCGCCGGCAAGGTATCCGTCAGATGATAGGGGTTTTTGGTCATCACTTCGGTAATGTTCTTATGCAGCACGTCCGTGCCTTTTTGCAGCAGGCGGCGCAAATCCCCGTCCGTAAAGTAGCCAAGCAGGCGGCCCTTTTTGTCCACCACGCTGGTGGCGCCCACGGCGCCGGTTTGCGTCATTACAAACAAGGCATCCTGCACGGTGGCGCTTTCCCGCACGGTGGGGTTATTCTTGCCTTTTCGCATTAAATCTTTTACTTGCTGGGTCAGCAGTTTTCCCAGCGAGCCGCCGGG
Source organism: Elusimicrobium sp. An273 (assembly GCF_002159705.1). Lineage (NCBI taxonomy): Bacteria > Pseudomonadati > Elusimicrobiota > Elusimicrobia > Elusimicrobiales > Elusimicrobiaceae > Candidatus Avelusimicrobium > Candidatus Avelusimicrobium gallicola. Next base: position 234,459 of record NZ_NFJD01000002.1, on the reverse strand, counting down.
GTGAAAGACGGCAAAATCGCGTTTTTCAAAGTGTTTAATTTTCATCAGGCAAATGGCCAGCGCGTCACCTACCGCCAAGGTGGCGGTGGTGGAAGCCGTCGGCGCCAGGTTATAGGGGCAGGCTTCGCGTTCAATATAGACGGTAATATGAATATCCGACATGAGCGCCAGCTTGGATTTGTCGTGCCCCGTCATGGAAATGACGGTTAATTTGCGCCGTTCCAGCGAGGGGAGAATTTTGTTTATTTCTTCGGTCTGGCCGGAAAAAGAAATGGCCAAAATAACGTCTCCGGGGGTAATCATCCCCAAGTCTCCGTGCAGGGCTTCCACCGGGTGCACAAAGAAAGACGGCGTGCCCGTAGAAGCCAGCGTGGCGGAGATTTTCCGCCCGATAATGCCGCTCTTGCCGATACCCAGCACAACGACGCGTCCTTTGGTATGGGCAATCACGTCCACCGCTTTTAAAAAATTGTCGTCAATGCTTTTGCGGCTTAATTCCAAAGCCGTGTGTTCCACGTCCAGCACATGGCGGGCGATGCGTTTAATTTCAGCCGGGGAGTACTCTAGTTTAGCCATAAGTTACCTGTTTGAATCTAGCCACGGCGTCGTTTCCGGCGCGGGTTGGCGCTGCTGGTAGGGAGCGGGCAGTCGTCCCGCCGCATAGGCCAGCACGGCATACGCCGCCGTGCAAACCAACAACAGCGCCCCCAATAATTTGAGGTGCCAGCCGATCGTCGGTTTCCAGGCGGGGTATGAGGTCATTATTTAAATTTTTTGACTACTTGGTCAATGGCGCACAACTGGCGCACCATTTGGGCGGTCATCTCTAAATTCAACGAGTTTGGGCCGTCGGAAAGGGCATGATCCGGATCCGGATGCGCTTCAAAAAATACGCCGGCAATTCCCAACGCCGTGGCCGCTTTGGCCAGTACCGGCGCCAGTTGGCGGTTGCCGCCGGTGGCGCAGCCCAAGGCGCCTGGTTTTTGGACGGAATGGGTGGCGTCAAAAATAACGGGATAGCCAAACTGTTTCATAATTTCCAGCGAGCGCATATCCACCACCAAGTCGCCGTAGCCGAAGCTGGCGCCGCGTTCCGTGAGTAAAATTTTATGGTTGCCGCGCGATTCTATTTTTTTGATGACTTGTTCCATCGCTCCCGGCGCCAAGAACTGGCCTTTTTTTACGTTTACCGCGCGTCCGGTATCGGCGCAGGCCAGCACCAGGTCGGTCTGGCGGCACAGAAAAGCGGGAATTTGCAAAATGTCGGCCACTTGGGCCACTTCTTCGGCCTGCCACGGTTCGTGCACGTCCACCACCAGCGGCAGCCCGGTAAGGGCTTTGGCTTTGGTTAAAATTTCCAGCCCTTTGGCAAGGCCCGGGCCGCGGTAGGCGTCTACCGAGGTGCGGTTGGCTTTGTCAAAGGAAGCTTTTAAAATAAAAGGGTGTTTGGTTTTGGCCAAAATGGCTTTTAGTTTTTTGGCGGTGTCCAAATAATGCTTTTCGCTTTCAATGACGCAGGTGCCCGCCATAAAAACCAAAGGCAGATTGTTTGAAATTTTATAGTTGCCGATTTTAATTGTTTTTTGCATATACATATAATAGCAAATTTTAGCTTTGTTTCTATCTGCAAAAGCCTTCCCGGAAATCTTTTGCTGTATCCCGAACGCAACAGCGGGCTAATTATTTTTTGCTTTCCTAACACGAAGGAAAAAACTACAATATAGAATAACTATTTATATTGTGGAAACTATATGCTCAATTTAACCAAATCTGCTAAAGAAACCGTCTATATGAAGATCGTTCGGGTGTTGCTGGCGATGTGTTTTCTCGTCGTGCCGCTCGTGTTTTTTACGGATTTAACCGCCAATCCGTTTTTTGTGCAAAATACGTTGCTCTATTTGCTTATTGCACTTATCTACGGCACGCTGGCCGTTAAATTTTTGCGCTCCAAGGACATAGATTTTACCAAAACTTTTTTTGATTTGGCCTTCTTTGTGTATGTAACCGCGTGTGTGATGGGGTGGCTGTCGGCGGTGTCTTCGGCTCAGCAGGCCATGCGCCAGACGCTTTTTTACGATTTGCTGAATTACGGCAGTTTGCTTATTATCGTATCGCTGGGGGCGTATATCATCAGCAAAAATATCGTTTTTTCCGGCACCATTGAAAGCAAAACCAACTATATTTTGCTGTTTTTGGGGTGGGGGGCGCTGTGGTATTTTCTGCCGATGCTCAAAACCCATTTGACTTCGGAAAATATACTCGCGCAGCTGTTTGACTGGTACGCCCTGCTGTTGTGGGGCGTGGGCGTGTGGCTGGGCATGCGCGTACTGCGCAAACTGACGCAGGAAAATATCCTGGTGCTGATGTTTATTGCCGTATTTTTGGCGTGCTGCTACGGCGTGCTGCAGGCATTGGGACTGGAATTTTTATGGCCGTTTGAAATCAACCAATTTGCCAGCAAAGCGTTTTCCACGTTTGGCAATCCGAACTTCTTGTCCTCGGCGGTGGTTATGCTGCTGCCGGCGCTGCTGGTGTATTTTATGCGCACGGACAGCAAAAAAGATTTTGTCGTCTACGGGCTGTTGGTGTTGGTGTATATTTTGTTTTTATGCTTTGGGCTGGCGCGCTCGTGCTGGATAGGGGCGGCGGTGGCGCTGGTAATGATGTGGATGTTTGGCACGCTGCGCGCACTGATTTGGAAACGCAAAGGACGGGTGTTTTTGCTGGCGCTGTTGGCGGTGGGAGTAGGATGGGGATCGGTGTATGTGGACGGAACCGATATGCCCAGCCCCGTGGCCAAACGCGCGGCCGAGCTTGCGCAGGTAACCCCTTCCAACATCACGTTAAAAGTAGACCGGGATAAGATTTTTCAATCCCTGCACCAGCGTTTGTTTATGTGGGACGTATCCAAAGAAATTTTTCTGGAACGCCCCGTTTTGGGCAGCGGCCTGGGCAACTTTCAAATGGCGTTTGAGCAGAACCAACCCAAAACGCTGCTGCGCTATCCCAATTTGCGCGAACTGAAAACCATCACCCACGCCCCGCACAACGAGCTTTTCTTCCAGTTGGGGCAAGGGGGCATCGTCGGGCTGGGGTTGTTTTTGTTTATGTTTATGGTGCTGTTTTTGGAAATGCGCGATTTTGCCGCCCACAAAAAGGAAGGAGACAAAAAACAGCTTTTGCAGGCGTTGTTCTGCGGTATTTTGGGAATGCTGGCCGACAATATGCTTAACATCTCCCTGCACGCGGTGGTGCCGGCGTTTATCTTTTGGTGGATGGTCGGGGCGGAAGTAAGCGGCGTGGGGAAGGAAGAACGCCGCATTTCCATTACGGCAAACCCGGTTACCAAAACGGTGGCCTTGGCGGTGCTGGGGGCCAGTGCGGCCGTGTTGGTGTGGCAGGGCTTGTGGCTGACGAGTGAGTACCACTCTTTCTTGGGGCAGAAAGACGTAGCCGTCAAAAAATACGATTCCGCCGTCAAAAACCTTTCCGAAGCGCTGGCGCTTTATCCGGCCAATACGGAAGCCGGTTTCCGGCTGGGCAACGTGCTGTTGGCGCAAGGCAAATATAAAGAGGCCTTGGAAGCGTTTGAAAAAACGATGTCGGCCGCGTCTTATTATGAAGAAGTGTATTTCCATGCGGCGCTGGCGGCTTTGGGCGCCAACGAGCCCAAAAAAGCGGTGCATTACCTGATGGATAATTTGCGCCTGCACCCGTATAACTTGCAGGCCTATTTGATGCTTTCGCAGCTGCTGCACGAGGACGTGATCTATGCGGACGCTTCCGCCCTGGCCTTAATGGAGCGGGGGCTGACGCTGTTTCCGTACGAAACCAATTTGTGGCGCTTGGCGGGAGAAATCTATCAAAAGTTGGGAGATACCGAATACGCCAAAAATACCTATAAACGCGGGTTGACGGTGGATACCCTGGATCACGAACTGCTCCAGCGTTTAAGCGCCCTGTATCCGGCCCGTTCCACGGATCGGCCGGCCGTCATCGCGCAGGCCCAGCGCCTGCAGCGCTATCAGGACAAGGCAAACAAATTTAATAAAATGTCGCCTTATTACCAACAGCGCCTGCGCAAAGACATTGAGGCCTACATAAAAGATTACCCCGACGATACCAACGGCCCCATTCTGTTAGCGCGGGTGCTTTCGCTGGCGGGCAACGACATTAAGGCCGAAGAAGTGCTTGAGGGCGTGCTGGAAAAATATCCGGATGATTTGTGGGCCAATTTGGCGCTGTCTACTTTGTATTATAAAGCGGAGGACGTAAAAAAAGCCGAGAAGTGCCTGCAGGATGCGCTGTTTTATTATCCGCAAAACGCGCTGGCAACGGCCCGGCTGAAAGCGCTGGAACAGGCGGGATTGATTGCGCTATAAATTCCAAAAAGGGTGTTTTGCAAAAAACTTAAAAAGTGTCTTTACAAACCGCGCGAAATTGCTATAATTCTATTATCTGTGTGTTGCAGGGTATAGACGATGTTTCGCAAGGGACAGGATGACCGAATGATAAAAATAAATAAATTCTGGAATTATCTGATTGTTGCATTCTTTTGCTTCGCTCTGACGAGCGGAAGCGATGTTTTTGCGGCTTCGGCGGCCAAACAGCTGGCCAGAGGCATTGATCTTTATGAACAAAATAAAGACAGCGAAGCCATGGATTATTTTATTGACGTTATGGTCTCCGGCGACAAAGACCAAGTGGCCGAAGCCAATAAATATGTGGAATTGATCCATAACCGCATGGGGGGCATTCAAACCCCGGTAGAGGTGGACATCAATTTTAAAGAAGGCGAAGTAAAAAGCTTGGAAGACGTGACGGATGCTTCCGTGCGCGCCGCCCAAGAGCAGGCGCAGGCCGCCGCCGCGCAAGCCGCGGCCCAAGCCGAAGCCGCCAAAGCCCAAGCCGCCGCACAGGCGCAAGCCGCCAAAGATAACGCGCTGGCCGAAGTGAATGCCCAACAGCAAGCCTTGACCGAACGCATTGAAGCCAACCGGATGGCCGCCCAACAGCGTGCCGACCAGGCCCGCCAAGAAGCTTTGGCCCAAGCGGCCGACGTAAATGAAGCCGCTTTAGAGGCCGCTACCGTCAATGCAACGGCCGGCTCGTTGGGGCTTTCCGCTACGGATCAGGCCGACCAGGAAGCAATTGACAGCCAGACGGATGCCGTGCTGAACGCCGCCGAAGAAAATGAACCGGCGCCCGTACAGCAGCCCGCTCCCCGTCAGGAACAAGTTCTCAGCTCTACCACCACACAGCCTGCGCCCGTCACGGAAACCGCTCCGGCAGAATCTGTTCCGGCGGAAGAAACGGCCTCTTCCACCTTTGCCGATTTGACTTCTCCGGAAGCTTTGGAAGCGCGCGAAATCTATACCCGCCAAAAAATAGAAAGCATGTCCGCCGCCGCTGCGGATAAAATTACCGCCGCCAAAGGCGTAAACCTTTATTTCCGCGACGGCATGCCCGATGCGTTGGACATGGAGGCGGACGTGATTTTCCAAGGCAACAAATTCCGCCCCGAAGGCTTGGCCTTGCTGGATAACATCTACGATTTAATGGCGCTTACCCAAGGGGCCGCGTACGTGATTCTGCCCCCCGGGTCGTATACGGATGACGTGACGCTTTCCGGCATCCGCCAGGCGATGGCGCTGAATTCCTATTTTGTAAACCGCGGTATTTCGCAAGGAAAACTCCATTATAATATGGGGTTGGTGGATCAGGAACCGCCTGCCCGGTTTGCCAATTTAAACGGCCTTGCCATCGTGTTTGACTATGCCGCCAAACTGCCTACCCGCTTGGAAAAGAATGAAAATAACCAAAAAGCGCCGCTTTTGAGCATGGCCATTGTGCCGCAGTGCCATGCCATTGACCGTGCGTTAGGGGAAGCGTATGCGATTGATTTCTCCGTCTTGGAAACGGTCAACCCGGTGGACAATTGGGTGCTGCAGGTCGTCCAGCATGGGCGGGACGGAAAGTATTACGTCGTGCGCCAGCTGGAAGGCTTTACGCCCGTCTATCATCAGATTTTGTGGAACGGCAGAAAAGGCATTATCGGGCCGGAACTGCCGTGCGGTAAATATACGTTGGTGTTAACCGCCACGGATTTAAAAGGCCAAAAACAAACCTTGCGCCGCCGCGTGATTGTAAAATGCTCGGAGCAGAAAGTAACTTCTTCTTCGTCCACCACTTGCAATACGGCTTCCTGCCAAACGGCGGCCGCCGATGAGCTGTGCCCGAAATGCAACTACAAAGCTTCGCGCCTGTGGGTCAAACCGGGCCGCACGATGAAAGCCGTGCAGCAAGCGGCCCCGGCCGCGGAAGCTGCCGCTTCGGAAACGGATCCGTACGCCATGCCGGATACGCTGGCGCCCGCTTCCTCGGATATTCCCGACACGCTAACTTACAGCACGGGCACTGCCGCCGCCAACCCGGCGTATGCCCCCATGGCGGATTCTCAACAGCCCTACGCCGCCCCGCAGAGCACGGCCACCGGCTCCTCTGCCCCGGCGGAACTGCCTGTGAATAATCCCTATGATATGCCGTATGAACAATACGGCAATTAGTCCGAGGTACTTATGAGCTTTTCTGAAACTTTAATCGGCAAGAACATGAACGCCCATCCGGATTGTCTGGGCATCTATATTGGCATTGATGAAATGTATATTGCGCAAAGTTCCAAAAAGGACAGCGGAACCGTTTTGGAATCGTTGGTGCGCGTGCCGATTAATTCTGTAGATAAAACTTTGCTTAAACCGCTGGATTTGAATGAAGCGTTTTTTTCCATGGACAATTGGTTGGAAGCACTGGGAAAAGTAACTTCCAAAAAGAAATGGAAAACCAATAAAGTTGTGGTCAGCTTGGCTCCTGCGTTTTGTTTGCTGCGCCATTTCGTGATTCCGGCCGCCATTGAACGCAAAATGTGGAAAAGTTCCATTCCGCTTCAAGCGCGCAAATATATTCATTTCCCGTTTGAAAAAGCCGAATACGCTTACCACGTGTACGAATTTGAAACGGCCGCAACCAAACAAAAACGCTTGGGCGTTGTGTTTGCCATGACGACAAAACTGATTATTGAGCGTTTGCAAAAAGGCCTCAAAGCGGCCGGGTTGGAATTGGTATCGGTGGAACCATCCAGCTTGTCTATGGGGCGCGCTTTTAACGACAGCGACAAAGAAGCCATTGGCCCCGGAGGAAGAATTTATTCTTTCTTCGGAAAAGATATGGCCAGTTTCGTGTTTTTAAACGAGAATGCGCCTGTTTTATTGCGTGAAGTGGAAATTTACGGCTCCCTGCCGGCAGAACGCCGCCGCTTTGAAATTACCAACTGCACCGAATTTATCGCCAAGCAGCTGGAAAAAGATCCGTTTGAAGAAGCGGTGATCATGGGGCACGATACGGAGCAATGGATTCCCGCGTTGGAGGCCGATTCCAAAAAGCCGGTGCGCAAATGGGACTTGCGCGAAGTATACGGGATTGAGACAAACTCCGCCGGGGAAATTGCGGCCATTGGCGCGAGCATTAAATTTTATGATCACAAAACGCCGGACTTGGATTTTACCAAGGGAACGCGCCTGAGCGATTATGAATTTAATGCCAGCTTAACCGCTTGGAAGATTGCGGCGGTGATTATTGTCATTTTCCTGTTGCTCATCGGCAAAGGATGGCTGGGCGTGCAGAGCAAAGCCAGCGAACTGGCCCGCACCAAAGCCTCCAACAGACAAACGATTGCAGATTTTGAAGGGCTTACGGCCAATCAGATTCAATCGAACTTGAGCAAAATGAAAAGCCAAAACGGCAACCTTTCGACCTTATTGTCCGGCGACAGCGTCCTGGTACCTGTATTGGAAGAAATTGTTAATACCATTCCGCAGGAAATGTGGATTACGAAGTTAAGTTATACGGATTCTTTCCCGTCTAAGGGAGCTTCTTCCCGCAAGATTGATATGGAGGGCGTCATTAAAACAGGAAAAGACGGCCGGGCCGATTTGGCGTTGGGCAACCAATTTAAAGACGCGCTTGTGCAGCAGCCGATTTTTCAACAAATTTGCGGCAAGACGGCTACCATTCGCTACGTAAATGTGGCCGGCGCCGGAACGTCGGCCGCGTCTGCCGGCGGACGGGAGACTACGGGCCAGGAAACCAGTTTCGTGTTTACCTGCGGCAAAGAGGGAGGACGTTAATATGCCTGTTAATTTGAAAACAAATAAAATTGTTGAAAATTTAAAAAAGGGTTTTCAGGATATCCAAACGGTCTCCCAAGAGGGCAATTTTAAACTGTTTTTAAAACAGTTTATCGCCGTGCTGCTTATCTTTCTGGCTTTTCGGTTTTTAAATGGAAAATTTGCGGAAAAAATTTCCAATTACGAAGGGCAGATGGATGCCATCCGCGTGCAGCAAACCAGCGAGCGGGAATACCAAAGCAATAAAAAGAAACTTTTGGATTTGGAACCGCAGTTTCCGGATATTTCTGCTAAAAACGAATGGCTCTTAAGCCTGACGCTGGGCCTGTTTAAAGAAGCTAATGTAACCCCTCAAATGGAAGGGGGGCAGGCGGAAGATACGTCCAATGCTTCTTATACGGCCACTTCGTTGCGGGTCAATGCCGAAATGGGGTTTGACCAGTTTGCCAACTTTTTGGCGCAGGTGGAAAACTCAAAGGACTTCGTAAAAATATCCGAGTTTTCATTGGAAAAAATGAAAGAAGCGGATAAATTGGGAATGAATAAAATTTCTATGAAGTTCAACACGATTTTCCCGAAAGAAAAAATTGCAAAATCCTTATTTAAGGATTATGATAAAATTATGAAAGAAAGAGAGGCCGCCGCAAAAGCCGCCAAACAGCAGGCCGAAAACAAGGAGGTAAATAAATGAACCGGAAAGTAATCTATTTGTTTACCTTGTGCCTGTTTGGAACGTGCGGTATTTTGCAGGCACAGCCGGCGGTTGAACAGAATGCCGGGGTTTCCCCGGCGGAAGCTTCCCGGCTGACGGGAAAAACCGCTCCCGGCGTAAAAGAGACGCTGGCCGCTCAGGCGGACGTTTCGGTGGAAACGGTAACGGCTCCGGCGGCGCAAGAACCTGTTGCACCCGCGGCCCAGCCGGGTGAAGTATTGCCGGTTGCCGCGAACGCGCCGGAAGGGGAATCTTTTGTGGCTCCGCGGGAAGAAGTGACGGAAGTGGTGGAAACACCGGCCGCCCCGAAAGTGGTTTATAATCCCAAAAATCACCGGGATCCTACGCTGTCTCCGGATGATTTTTTGTTGCTGCAATATCGTGAACAACAGCGCTTGGCCGCCTTGGAGGCGGAACGCCAACGCAAACTGGCCGAAGAACGCCGCCGCCGCGAAGAAGCAGAGCGCTTGCGTCAGTTAGAATTGGCCCGCATTAAAGACCCCACCCGCGAGGTACGCAATAAGATCCGTGTAACGGGGATCATCGGGGAAGAAGTTTTCATTGGAGATAAGATTTACACGATTGGGAAAAGCATTTATGGGGCCCGTATCGTGGAAGTGCGTCCGGAAGAAGTGGTGTTTTCGTATAAAGGACACAAATTTGTAAGAAAAGTGCAGTTGCCGCTTTAAAAACTCATTTAGGAATACTCAACAGGAGGATAGATGACTAATCGTTTAGCAGTTGTGCTGGCGTGTGTATTTTCCTTGGGATTAACGGGTACGGTTTCGGCCCAACAGGCCCGGCAGACCCTTCCCAGTGATGATACCATCGCTTTGACGGAGGATACGACGGTAAAGCTGTCGGGAGAATCCGATCTGTATAAGGAAACGGAGGTTTTTTCTCCTTTGGACAGAAAAGTCTCCATTCGTGTTTCCAACGTACCGATATCGGCGTTTTTAAACAGCATTACCACGCAAGCTAAGATTAACTTTATTATGAGCGAAGAATTCGCCAATAAAAAAGTTACGGCTTCGCTGACCCGTGTAACGGTGAGGGAGGCACTGGATACGCTTCTTCGCGTACACGGTTTGACGTATCAGCGCATCGGCAAAAGCGACAGCTATGTGGTAACCAAACGCTCCAGCGACGCTCCGGATACGATTACCAAAATCTACACGCTGAGCTATATTTCGTTGCAAGGCATCGGCTCTGCCCAAAGCGAATTAAGCAGCATTATGCCGCAGGATGTGTCTACGGGCGGTTCCAGCTATTCCAGCTCCAGCACGGATACGGGCATTGGTGTAGGCGGTACCGGCACCTCCGGCACGACGGATTCGTATAGCGGCGGCGCCGAAATTACCGCTATTGTAAAAAGCATGCTCTCTCCTGTTGGTAAAATTGCGGTAGATCCCCGCACGAACAAACTGATTATTACCGACGTGGCGGAAGTATTCCCGCAGGTGGAAAACATCTTGGCGGAATTGGACATCAAACCGCCGCAGATCTTGATTGAAGCCCAAATTGTGGAAGTCAGCAAAACCAGCGGGTTGAGCTTGGGCTTTGAATACGGCGGCGAAAGCGGTGCCTTGGTTTCGATGACGGCCCCCAGCCGCGTGGTGGATTTGGATTATATTAAAGGCAACGGCGTAAAAGGCTGGAACTTTATTTTCCCCACGAAAGACCAAATGAACAGCGACTCTTCGGAAAGCGGCGGTTCCAGCAGCAGCTCCAGCTCTTCGTCTGATCAGACGGATGAAGGCGGTTTGTTGGATTTCTCTGCCTTTAACATTGTGCTCAAGAGCTTGCTGACCCGCGGGGAAGCAAAATACTTGGGTAAACCGAAAGTCGTAACCTTGAACAACAAAACGGCTACCATCACGACGTCCACCGATGCTACCGTCGGCCAGACGATGAGCCAGTCCGGCAGCGGATCGGGCGAAGGGATGACGACGACTTCTGCGGAAAGAAAAAGAGTCGGTCTGACGCTGCAGGTTACGCCGCAGGTAAACCGCGAAGGCTACGTCACGCTGTATGTGCAGCCTTCGTATTCGGACTTGGTAAGCTCCGGGTTTGACTTCTCTAAAGATACCACCACCCGTGCCGCTTCTACGCTGGTGCGTGTGAAAAACGGACAGACGGTGGTAATCGGCGGTCTGCTCACTTCCCGCGAAACCAACCAAACCCGCAAAGTACCGCTTTTGGGGGATATTCCGATATTGGGCTGGCTGTTTACCAGCAAGACCACATCCAAAAGCACAACGGACTTGGTAATCTTTATCACGCCGACCATCTTAGCGGAATAAATTAATCAAGCAGTCTTGTTCACCTGCCCCCGACAAACGGGGGCAGGTGTGTAAAAAAACGAACACAGGGTTTAATTGAGGATTAGGAAATGGCAAAACAGTTAAGTGAAATTTTGATGGAGCAAGGTACTTTGACCGCGGAGCAAATAAAACGCGCGCAGCTTTATGCCAAGCAAAACAATGTATCCGTGGCGGAAGCGATTGTGAAGTTCGGTTTTGCTTCCGAAGAAGAAGTAACGGTGGCGCTCTCTAAACATTTTGCCGTTCCCTACGCTTCTAAAGAAAACGGCATTTTGGTGCCGGAAAGAGAACAAAATTTGCAGGAAATTATCCCGGAAAAGTTTGCCCGCGAAAATATGGTTATCCCGCTGTTTATAGAGGATGATGAATTGGCGGTGGCTTTGCTGGATCCGACCAATATGTTTTTGCTGGACAATATCAAAATGATGTCCGGCAAACAGGTGCAGCCTTTTATCGCCAGCAAAAGCCAGCTGCTGCGGGTGATTGATTCGTTCTACTCCAACAAAAATTTGTTGGAAGAAGTGATGAACGAAGCGGCCAAGCCCATTTCGGAAGAAGTTTCCGCCGCCACAGCCGAAAGTGATGAAGAAGTGGAAGTGACTGGCGTATTGGATTTGGATAAAGTTTCGCCCAACTCTTCCCAATATGTAAAGCAGGTAAACGCTATCTTGCGCCAGGCCATTTCGGAACGTACGTCCGATATTCATTTGGAAATGTTTGATGAACGCGTGAGCTTGCGCTTCCGCATTGACGGTTCGTTGTATGAAAGAACTCCACCGGCCAAAGAATCCGTAAACGCGATTATTTCCCGTATTAAAATTTTGTCTAAATTGGATATTGCGGAAAAACGCTTGCCGCAGGACGGCAGTTTTACAATCCGCTACCAGAACCGCTCCATTGAAGTCCGTGTGTCTGTGTGCCCGGCCGTGTATGGGGAAAAACTCGTGCTTCGTATTTTGGATAAAGGCACGGGGGAAATGAACATTGACAAACTGGGTTTTGAGCCGGATCAAAAAAAGGCCTTCTTAGAAGCGGCCAACTTGCCGCACGGGCTTATTTTCTTGACGGGGCCCACCGGTTCGGGTAAATCTACTACCTTAAACGCGGTACTGACCACCATCCGCACGCCAGAACTGAACTTTATGACGTTGGAAGACCCGGTGGAATACAAATTGGCCGGGATCAGCCAGGTGCAGGTAAAGCCGGCCATTGGGCTTACGTTTGCGGCGGGGCTGCGCTCGTTCTTGCGTCAAGACCCGGATGTGATTCTGGTGGGGGAAGTCCGCGATAATGAAACTGCGGAGGCGTGCCTGAAAGCCGCTTTGACCGGTCACTTGGTGTTGTCTACCCTGCACACCAACGACGCGTTAGGCGCCGTTCCCCGTTTGATTGATATGGGTATGGAACCTTTTCTGTTGGCCAGTTCGCTGGCGCTGGTAGCTGCCCAGCGTTTGGTGCGTATTTTGTGCCCCTATTGCAAAGTGCCCCATATCCCGGATTCGGCCATGCTGGCGCGTATCATTCAGGAAGGGCATTTAAATCCGCGCGATCAAAATTCGTGGACGTTTTTTAAATCGGTAGGTTGTCCGAAGTGCTTTGGCACCGGTTTTATGGGCCGCCGCGCTATTTATGAAGTATACCGCATGACGGAAGAAATGCGTACGATTATTTACAAAACGCAGGACTTGGTGGAACTCAAACGCGCAGCCGTGCGTTCGGGGGCGCTGAACTTGCGTGCCAATGGGTGGCACAAAGTCATCCGCGGGCTGACGACGGTGGATGAAATTTTAAGCATTACGACGGCAGACGAATAACGTATTGTAAAAAAGAGGGTTTATGCAAAAATATACGTATACGGTAAAAGATGCCAACGGAAAAACGCTAAAAGGTTCCGTTTCGGCGGATAATAGAGAAAAAGTTATTTTGGCTTTGCAAAATAAAGGCTACCTCGTGTTGGAAGTAAAAGAAGGCACGAGCGGTTTGTTTGGCGGAGGCGGCGGTTCCAAGACGCGCAAAAAAGGGGGAAAAGTCCCGGGGCATGTGTTGGCGTTCTTCGCCGAGCAGCTTTCCACGTTAATTGCCGGCGGTGTGCCGTTGGTGCGTGCCGTTTCGCTGTTGGGAGAATATGCCTCTAACCCTACGCTGGGCTATGTGCTGACGCAGGTCGCCAAAGATATTGCCGGCGGGCAGTCGTTGCATACGGCGCTCTCCCATCATCCCAAGACCTTCAGCCATATTTGGCTGTCGCTGGTGCAGGCTGGCGAAGTGGGCGGGCAGTTGGCCGATACCTTGATGCAAGTGGCCCTCTATACCAAAACCCAAGAATCAATGAAAAGCAAAATCATCACGGCTATCACCTACCCGGCGATTTTGACTATTGCTTCCGTAGGCGTGTTGGTTTACTTCATTTTGGGCATTGTACCTACTTTCGCGCAAATCTTTAAAGATTTTAACATTGATTTGCCGATGATTACCGTCATCGTATTAAATGTATCGGGATTACTGATTAATAACGGTATTTTGCTGATTGTCTTGACCGTCTTTTTGATTGTGGCGTTTCGGTTCTATATCAAGACGACCGACGGCAAAAAGCGCTGGCACTCGTTTTTGCTGTCGATGCCGATTTTTGGCAACTTCTTAAAAAACATTTATTACGATCGGATGCTTTCCACCCTCTCTACCCTTCTTAAAAGCGGGGTAACCATTTTAAACGCCATTTTGGTATTGGAAGAATCGTTTGACGGAAACGTGATTATCCAAAACGCCTTGAAGCATGTGCGGGCGGAAGTAGCGGCCGGAAAGTCCATTTCCGAATCGTTCCGCGATACGGGTGTATTTCCCGGACTGATGACGGAAATGATGCTGATGGGGGAAGAATCCGGTAAGCTGCCCAGCATTATTGCCACGCTGTCCAAATTCTATTCTGATAACGTAGACCAGTTTATTGCCCGTTTCTCGGCCGTCATTGACCCAATCCTGATCTGCGGCGTCGGTGTGCTGATTGGTATCATTGTGGCGTCCATTTTCTTGCCTATTTTCAAACTTTCCCAAATCGGCGGGAACTAACAGGAGGTCTACGCATGAAAAAACAAAAGGGCTTTACCCTGTTGGAAGTGCTGATTGTGGTGGTGATTGCGGTGTCCGTGGCGGCGTTTGCCGTGCCGGCATACCAAAAGACGCAAGACCGCAACCGCTATTTGGCGGCACAAGGGGTGCTGATTGATTTTGGAAATGGGGTGAGAACCTTACAGGCCGAAGTGGATTTTCAGTTTCCATGGACGACGCGCAACGTAACCTCCTCGCTGCAAACGACGTCTTTGGATGAAGATGCCGAAATTACCCGTTCAAATGCTTCCACCGCCTTGTTTGCGCGGAAATACGCGGCCCCCATTCCGTTTGATTTAAGCAATAGCTATAAAGGGTATTATTTTTCTTTTTGTCCGGAAAATGTGGCCAGTTCTGGCAATTGCTGTCAAGGAAACAAAGATGTGGTAGTTTGCATGTATGATTCCAAATACAAGTCCCGACCGACAAAGGGCCAGTATTACGGGGCGGTGTATTTAAAAGACGGCACGATTCAGCGCATTTCTAAATAGCTTTTGGCTTGACATCCGTCTGAATCGGTGCAATACTTTAGTAAGGGAATAATATGAAGAAAAATAACAAGGGGTTTACGCTTTTAGAGCTGTTGATTGCGGCTACTATCATTGGCATTTTGGCGGTATTTGCTACGGTTGCCTATCGCGAGAGTGCCGCGGAAACGCGTTTGGCCGGGGCCAAAGCCCAGGCGGAAGCCTTAGCCAATGCCGTGCAGCGCTATCGGATGGATCCGGCGGCGTGCACCCTCATCACCTCTAATTCTACGTTAAACATCAGCAATTTAGTAAATTGCGGGTATTTGGAAAAGAGTTTTTCGTATTTACTGGAGGATCCGTATTTTTCTTTTGAAATATGCACCGGGGGAAACTCGATTATTTGTCCCTCGTCTACATATTTGGCTTGTATGTCGGGGAAAAGTGAAAAATTGCCCAACCGCTATTTAGCCAAACAAGGATATTTGTATTGTTTTGAAAATTCGGGAAGCGTATTAGAAATAGTTGGAGCCAATTAACATATGAAAAAGGGATTTACGCTAATGGAAATTTTGGCTGTGCTGTTGGTGATCGCAGTGGTGGTCTCCATGGCGGTTCCGGTTTTTCGTTCCGTGCGGTACGAAGTTAAAAACGGGCAGGCCAAGGCGGCGGCCAAAAAAATGGCGGAAGCGATGCGTTCTTATTATCAAGTCAGCCGCGGGTTAGGCGTAAAGCAAGAGTGCTTTACCCCTTCTACTACGGCGGGAAATGCGGTGGTCATGGCGGCGCCGTCTGCGTGCGTGTCTCCCACTTCGGACGGAATCCCCTATCAAAACAGTACCACAAATAATTCTTCCCGCTCCAGCTTGTCGCAGTTATTTGCGTGCGGGTATTTGTCGTTTAAAGATTTTTCGGGGTTACCCTATGAATTTTGTGCGTGCAACCCCATTTCCGGCGGGGCGCAGCCTACCAAATGCCAGATTACCGAAACGGTGGGCACCAATACGCCGTTGGTGGTGGTGCGCGGTGCCAGCGGGGCCGGCAAAAAATATACGAGCAGCAGCTATCATATTTTCGTGAACCAAACCATGAAGCCTCAGGATAATGCGGATTAGGGGGACGGAAATGAAAAAGATTTTGAGCAAAAAAACGGGTGTAACGGTGCTGGAAGGGCTAATTGCCTTGGGCCTTTTGGCGCTGGTCGCGGCAGGCACTTTTGGCGTGCTGCTTTCCGTTTCGCGCAAAGCCGGGACGCCGGACATCCGGGAATCCATGATTTTGGCGGTAGAGCGCGCCAATGAACAATTGCAAATGTATCCGCCGGTGCTGTATTTGTCTTCCGATGCGGAAATTCCTTCGGAATTGAGAAACGGCTTGTGCGGAGGGGACAACAACCCCTTGGCGATCGGGCGGACGCATTTTATCAATTGTATGCTGCCACCGATTTGTGACAGAAATACCTCCAGTTTTTACTATACCACCGGTACGGAAAAAGTGAATATGTCGGTTCCTTTTTCTGCCAACTACAATGCAAATGGCATGGTGGAGGGCTGGGGGGCTTCGCCCTATGCTTCAGTGATAAGCGTGAAGTATTATATTACGTGTAACGGATTTACGCTATGAAAAATAAAAAAGGGTTTACACTGACGGAAATTTTACTGGCCGTGATGATTGTGGGAATTATCGGGGTGGCGTTGGCCGCGCTTACGACGGCCGCTTCGCGGGAATCCGGAGTGGGGCGCAGTAAAATTTTATTACGCAACAATTTGTCTATTGCCTTGCGGCAGCTGCGCGACGATATCCATGCTTCCAGCCGGGTAATGTACGTGCGCGGGCGGATAGATTCTTCCTCTGAAGGGGCGGTAACCCCGTTGTTGTTGCTGGCCAAGAACATTAATTTAAATAACAATGCCATTAACAGTATGGTTACTCCCTCGTACGTGACTTATTGTTTCGTTACCGGCGGCACGACGGCTACGCCTACCGGGGCTCTTTCCAAAGGAACGATTTACCGCCGGGAGAGTTCCTCCGTTCCCACTTGGGACGGAATCGCTCCTGTCTGCGGTACGCCTGATACGGACGATAATTTTGAAGTATTTTTACATAATGTAAAGTTTATTCCGCCCATTGGTTCGTCGGGCGATTCCAAGTATTATCCGGTGCCTTTGTTTCGCTTGTCCGGCTCGGATGCGGAATATAGCGAGAAGGACGCCGTATCGGTGGATTGGCGGCGGAAAGACTTAGCCAGCGTGCTGGTGCTGAAAATTATTACCGAACTGGACAGCACGCCTATCGTAAATGACGTAGTGGAAGAAACATTTATTTTGCCCAATGGCTTTCGGGTAGAAGACTGAGGGGTTTTGTATGTGGAAGAATAACAAAGGGGCGGCTTTACTGCAAGTTTTGCTGATTACGGTCATTCTGGCGGGGATGGCAACGATGTTGCTTCGGGCCAGTTTGTCGCGCGTAACGGCGGCCCGCAAGACGCGGCGTACGGTTTCGGCCCAAATGTTGGTTAACTCGTGCATGGCGGAAGTAAACACCTTATGGTCTATCAAAAATTCGGAGGCCTTTTCGCGGGATTTGCGCCAATGCATTATGTACTGCAACTCCACGAATGTCACGTCGGCCTGTTCAACGGCCAATTCGGTGCGCACCCACACTTGCCACATTCCGGTCAACGGGAAAACCTACGACGTTACGGCCGAATTTACCACCACCTATCCTACGGCCGATAATGCCCGCAAATGCAAGTTGACCTATACCATAGAATCGGATACGGATACCTTATAACGGATTAAGCCCTATGAAAAAGAGCCTTCTGTTTTTAATGTCGTTTAGTGTGGCGCTTTCGGTCAGTGCCCAACAGCCGTCCACTGCGCCGGCGGTTTCGCCTTCCATTCAGGTGTCCACGGCGGTGCAAACCCCGCAGTCTAATATCGATTTATTAAAACAATCGCTGCAAACGTCTTCCAATGTGATGGGGACGGCTTCTTCTATTGAAGTTCCTCCACCGGCGCCTATGCCCGTTTCCCAGCCGCCGGCGGCTTCGTCCACCACCTTGGATATGCCGCTTGAAATGGGCGGTACGGTGCAAAGCGTGCAGACCACCGTTGCGGCCCCGGCCAAGCAACTTTCGCCGGCGGCGGCCAAACGCGTACAGCAAGCCAAAGAAAAACGCGCCCAGGCGGCACAGGCAAAGCCGACTGCTTTGGAAAAAGATATAGAAAAGTCCAACGCACTGCTTCCCGCCTCTCAGCAGCAAGCCTCCTCTTCTGAAGAAACGGAAGAACTTTCGCCGGAAGAAGCCGCGGCCGAGGCGGAATTGGAATATGCCGTAAAAATGTTGGAAAAATCCAAGGAAGCGTTGCAAACGGCGGGGCGCTCCATTCCTCCGTCCGCCGCGCAGAACCGCCCCAAAACCGTACCGGCGCCCAACAAAAAATTTGACCCCAATGCCTACCGGCCGGGTGTTACGTGGGTATTGTCCAAAAGCACGCATTTTGATATCTATACCCAAAAACGCTCTACCGGCATCAGCTCTTCCAATATGTCCATGACGTTTGAATCGGCCTACCAAACCTTGCGCCGATTTATTCCGTGGATGATGTCCGGTCGGGTGCGCGTGTTTGTGTATCAGGATCATCAGTCTTACCTGCGCTATGAGCCCAACGCCAAAGCGTGGACGCGCGCCATGGCGTACCCGACGCGCGGGGAAATTGTAGTCTATGACGAGCCCGGCAAAACGCAGGAATTAAAAGAAGTATTTACGCACGAGCTGACGCATATTTTTACCCAGCAATTTTTTGACAGCCACAAAACCGGCCGCATTATGACGCCCACTTGGCTGGATGAAGGCTTGGCCGTTCTGTTGGAAGACCAAGCGTACAACGGCCTCAAAGGCGGCCCGTGGAACAATGATTTTAAAACGCTTAATTTCCAGCGGGATCCTTCCACGGAAGTGGCCTCTTTCGGTTCGTCTTCCATGTTTGGCTCGGCCAAAAAACTAACCGCCAAAAAACCCGGAAAACCGCTTTATTTGGTTCCGTTTGCCGAATTTATGGAAGAAGGTTCCTTAAACGCGGCAGAAGGCCGCGGCAAAACGCAGGATTGGTATTTCCAGGCCTATTTGATGGTGCGCTTCCTGCTCAATCCGGCGGGGGGAGCTTCTCCGTCCAATCGTATGCAGTTTGAGCAATTTACCCGCCTGCTTTCGGAAGGGGAAGCCGTGCGCAACCCTTCTACCGGGTTTTTGGTCAAAGATTCCCGCGGCAAAACGGTCTATCAGCCCTATTCGGTGGAAAAGGCCTTGGGCCGGGCGTACCGCTATAACTCTATTGCCAATTTTGAAGATAACTTCTGGCGGTGGGCGGACAAATAACCCCGGTGATTTTTTACACGCCCCGTGCTTGCGCGCGGGGCGTTTTTGTTTGGGCTTGAAATAAAAACACCCCGGTTGGGCCGGGGTGTTTTGAATTTTTTCAGTACGCTTAAAGTACGGAAAGATATTTTTCCAACTCATAGCTGGAAACGTGGGTGCGGTAATTGTCCCATTCAATATCTTTGTTGGCAATGAACTTTTCAAAAGTATGGTCTCCCAGTACTTGGCGCACCAATTTGGAATGGCGCGTATAGTTCACGGCTTCGTACAAATAGGCCGGCAGGGTATCTATGCCGTGCGCTTTGCGTTCTTGCGGTGTCATATGAAAGATATTTTCTTCCGTAATCGGCGGCACTTGCAGTTTGCGTTTAATGCCGTCCAACCCGGCGCCTAACATAACGGCAAAAGCCAGGTACGGGTTGCAGGCCGGATCGGGGAAACGGCATTCAATGCGGGTGGCGTTGGCCTTGCCCTGTTTGGCTTGCGGAATGCGCACCAAAGCGCTGCGGTTTTTGCGGCCCCAGGCAATGTAGGCAGGGGCTTCAAAGCCCGGCACCAAGCGTTTATAGGAGTTTACCCACTGGTCTGTTACGGAGCAGATTTCTTTTACATTGGCCAAAATGCCGGCGATGTAATGGCGCGCCGTTTGGGATAAGTACAGCGGGTCTTTTTCGTCAAAAAAAGCATTGGAGCCGTTGGCAAACAGGGATTGATGCACGTGCATGCCGCTTCCGTTTACATGGGCCAACGGTTTGGGCATAAAGGTGGCATAAATGCCGTTTGCGGCCGCCACTTGCTTGACGACGGTGCGGTACGTAATGACTTGGTCGGCCATTTTCATGGCTTCGTCGTAGCGAAGGTCAATTTCGTGCTGGGAAGGGGCCACCTCGTGGTGGGAATACTCCACATGGATGCCCAATTTTTCCAGCATTTGCATGGTTTGGCGGCGTACGGCGTAGGAGGAATCCAGCGGAATCGTGTCAAAATATCCGCCGCAGTCCAGCGTTTCGGGATGTTTGTTGTCTTTGAAGTAGAAGTACTCCAACTCCGGCCCCACCATAAATTGGTCAAAACCGGCCTTTTTCATTTCCGCCAGGTTCTTTTTAAGGATGTAGCGCGGGTCGCCTTCAAACTGCTTGCCGTCCGTCGTTTTGATATCGCAGAAAAAGCGTGCAATGGGCGCGCCGGTAAATTCCGGCGGAAACATTTGGAAGGTGTCCAAATCCGGCAAGGCCACCAAATCGGACTCGTACAACCGTGCAAACCCTTCCACAGAGGAGCCGTCAAACCCCATTCCTTCGTTCATTGCATATTCAAATTCTCGGTAAGAAAGAGAAAGAGACTTTAAATTGCCCAGAATATCCACGAACCACAGCTTAATAATTTGGATATTATTCCGCTCGGCCAAAGCTAAAATTTCTTTAATTTTTTCTTTTTCTTCAGCGTTTCGTTGAATTGTCATAGCAACCTCTTTCGGGCCGGCAGAGAAATTTCGGGTACGGGCCGACCAACAATTTTTTATTGTACATTTTTTCCCGCCAAACGGAAAAATTTATTTTCCCTGAAAAACAACGATTAAACCCCGCAAAAAAAATCCCCGCCGAAGCGGGGATTTTTGTAATGTCGGATAAATCTTATTTGCCGGTGTGCGGTTTAACCGGTTTGATGACTAGTTTGAATCTGCAGTAGTGGGTGCCGGCGGCGTTTAGGTTTTTAGGATCCCGCAAGTTGACCGTGCATTCCGGGCAGCGCACCCTGCAGTCCATCCCTTTTGCTACGGTGCATTTTTGGTTGTTTTCTACAATCGGTTCTCCGCAGTAAATGCAGTATTCTACCGTGTCTTTTTGGGCAGTTTTGCACACGTGTTTGGCGCCGTGGTATTTTTCGTCAATCGTGTACGCTTTGCCGCATTTGGGGCAGACGGAGGGAACACTGTCCGTGCGTTTAGCGGGCTGATATTCCTGCGTCGTGCAAAGAGAGGTGCAGCTGGTTGCTTGGCAGTGTTGGCCTTGGGACAGAATTTCTTCTCTGCAGCGGCAGCAGACGGGCGCTTGTTCTTCTTGGGTGTTTTCCGCTTGGCAGACGTGTTTAGCGCCGTGGTGTTTTTCGTCAATCGTATAAGCTTTGCCGCATTTGGGGCAGACGGAGGGAACACTGTCCGTGCGTTTGGCGGGCTGATATTCCTGCGTCGTGCAAAGAGAAACGTAGCCGGAGGCCGCGCAGTGCTGTCCTTTAGAAAGGATTTCTTCGCCGCAGCGGCAGCAGACGGGCGCTTGTTCTTCTTGGGCGTCTTTTACTTGGCAGACGTGTTTAGCGCCGTGGTATTTTTCGTCAATCGTATATTCTTCACCGCATTTGGGGCAGACGGAGGGAGTGCTGTCCGTGCGTTTGGCGGGCTGATATTCCTGCGTCGTGCAAAGAGAAACGTAGCCGGAGGCCGAGCAATGCTGGCCCGGGTACAAAATTTCTTCCCCGCAATAACAGCAAACTTTCTTTTGATGCTGGCGCACCGCTTTGACGGCCGCGCGTTCAATGCTGGCCGAAAGCCCTTCTTGTGCGGTGCGGGCCGACGATTTGGGGGCTTGGGCAAAAACCGGGGCTGTAATCAGGACAGCGGTTAAAACGGCTAACATCCATTTCAGATTTTTCATTGTTCCTCCACGAAAAGAATCGGTGTAAATAGAATTTCCTTACCTGTAGTTTAAATAAAATAAATCGATTTGCAAAGGGCCTTTGGGCCTAGGCCGCGGCTAAAAAAAGACCTAATTTAAAATAGGACTGTTTTCTAAGAGGGTGTCGTTCAAAATCGGTACCAGTCCGTTTGTGTATATCCAAGAAAAAGGCCCGGATGCACCGGGCCTTTTAATTACAGCTTATTCTGCAAAAGAAGATTGAATTTCCGCGCTTAAGATATTGGATACTTTTCCTAAGAGCAGGCCTTTTTGATTGGCGTACATAATCGCCGTCAAAAACGTAATATAGACGCCGGCTTGTCTGTCGTAGGAAGCGGCGGGGTAGACCGTCTGGTTTTTAAGCAGCAAATCCGTCAGCTGTTCAATCATCGGTTCAATTTCATCCACTACATCGTCGGACGAGGTTTCAATTTTGTTTAGCGTAGCCGGGATGTTGGATTCCAACAGCGAGGCGATGGCTTGGTCGGTCTCGGTCATAGAATTTAAATCGCGGTGGGCGTCAAAAATCATAAAGCCCATAGTAAGCGCCTGCTGGGTATTTTTCAAAATCTGCGGATCGGCGGCTTCTTCTTCTACGGTCGCTGCCGCACTGGAGACGGACTGTTCAATAAGCGCGCTGTTGCTGGAAGAATTTCCGGCAAAAGCGGCGGTGGAAACGGCTAAGGTGGCCAATAAGGCAAAAAATTTATTTAGTTTCATACAACCCTCCCAAAAAGTTTATTTCCTTCTTTTATCCTAATAAATCAACTCCCGAAAAACAAAGGTCTTTAGGCCTAGGTCTTGCCGGATAAAAGGCCTAATTTTTTTTGGGCCCCGCAGGTTTTGAAAATATACTACAATGTAAAATATGATTATACCTACTATTATTGAAAAGAACGTTGGATATGATATTTTTTCCCGCCTGCTTAAAGACCGCATCATTTTTGTAGGCGGACGCGAGGGCGAAGTGGATACTGCCAGCGCGAATATGATTATCGCCCAGCTTCTGTATTTGGACGCGGACGACCCCAACCGGGAAATCAACCTCTACATCAACTCTCCCGGCGGCTTGGTAACGGCGGGCTTGGCTATTTACGACACGATGCAGTTTATCAAAGCCCCTATCACCACTATTTGCATGGGCCAGGCCATGAGCTTTGGCGCCGTCTTGCTGGCGGCGGGCTCCAAGGGCAAGCGCTACGCCCTGCCGCATGCGCGCATTATGATCCACCAACCCTTAATTTGGGGGGGCGGCATTTCCGGCCAGGTAACGGATATTGAAATTGAATCCAAAGAATTGCGCGACAATAAAGAACACCTGCTGGATATTTTGGCCAAACACACCGGGCAGGACAAAGAAAAAATCCGCCGCGACAGCGAACGCAACTATTATATGTCCGCCCAAGAAGCCAAAGAATACGGCTTAATTGACGAAGTGCTTCCGCTCAAAAAATAACATTTTGGCGGTTTTTTAGAACGCAAGGAACGAAATAAAAATTTCGTTCCTTGTGTTTTTTTAGAAGGGGAAAATAAAAACACAGGCGGTAAAATCCTTTCAAAACTAGCAGACAAACAAAACATTTGCTAATTTTAAAACAATTTGCTACAATTTATAAACTAAGCAGCAGGGGATCCTAAAAATTGCTTCTTACAAACACGATTTACCCACTTAGTAAGGGAGAACATATGGCAGAAGAAATTAGAAGAACAACTCTTTCGTTACCGACGGTAGTGCCGGCAGTCGCCATTCGGGATGTGGTGATGTTTCCGGGGATGTCGCTTCCGCTTTCGGTAGACCGCGAAAAATCCATTGCGGCGGTAGAGCTGGCGCTCAATACGCCGGAAAAGTATATTTTGGCGGTTTCCCAGAAGAATGCGGAAATAGAAGAACCCAAAGAATCCGACATTTACCATTTTGGCGTGATTGCCCAAATCACCCAGAATTTAAAGATGCCCGACGGATCTATGAAGATTTTCCTGCAGGGCCTGGCCCGTGCGCGCGTAACCAAGCTGGAAATGAACGATGTGGCGGGCTCGTGGTTTGCCACGGTGGAATATATTGAGGAAGAAGAAGACGATTCCCCGGTGGTGCAGGCCTTAATGCGCAAAGTGTTAGACGAGTTTGACCACTACGCCCGCGTGTCGCACCGCATTGCGGTGGAAGGGGTGTCGTTCCTGCGCCAGATTAATGATCCGTCCAAACTGGCGGACACGGTGGCGTCCAATATGTTGGTAAAAGCTTCCCAGCGGCAGGAAATTCTGGAAGCGGTGCACATTAAAGACCGCTTGGAAAAAATCTTAAAGCTCATTACCAGCGAAGTGGAAATTTTGGGGCTGGAAGAAAAAATCCACTCCAAGGTGCGCGCTCAGATTGAAAAGAACCAGAAAGAATACTATTTAAACGAGCAGATGAAAGCCATCCAAAAGGAGCTGAGCCAAAAGGATGATTTTCAGAAAGAACTGGATTCCTTGCGGGCCAAAGTAAAAAAGAACGGCCTGCCGCCGCACGCCAAAGAAGCGGCCGAAAAGGAAATAGAACGGTTGTCCAAAATGGCGCCGTTTTCGCCGGAGGCTACGGTTTCGCGCACGTATTTGGACTGGCTGGTGAACATGCCGTGGAACAAAACGACCGAAGACGTGTTGGACTTGAAAGAGGCCAAACGGATTTTGGACGAAGATCACTTCGGCTTGGAAAAACCGAAAGAACGTATTTTGGAATACTTGGCGGTCAGCAAGCTGACCAATTCCCTGCGCGGGCCGGTGCTGTGCTTTGCCGGTGCGCCGGGCGTGGGGAAAACGTCTTTGGCCAAGTCCATTGCGCGGGCGATCGGGCGCAAGTTTGTGCGGATGTCGCTGGGCGGCGTGCGGGATGAAAGTGAAATCCGCGGCCACCGCCGCACTTATATCGGCTCTATGCCCGGGCGCATTATCCAGGGCATCAGCAAGGCCAAAAGTTCCAACCCGGTGTTTTTGCTCGACGAAATCGACAAAATGGGTTCCGACTGGCGCGGAGATCCGGCCGCGGCGCTTTTGGAGCTGTTGGATCCGGAGCAGAACAAGGAATTTACCGACCACTTCCTGGATGTGCCGTTTGACGTGTCTAAAGTGATGTTTATCACGACGGCCAACTCGCTGGCCAATATTCCCAGCACGCTTCGCGACCGCTTGGAAATTATCGACTTTGACGGCTACACCGAGTACGAAAAACACGACATCGTGGATAAATACCTCTTGCCCAAGCAGATGAAAATGCACGGCCTGAAGGAAGGCCAGCTTGAGGTAACGTACGATGCGGTATCCCTGCTGATGCGCGATTATGTGCGCGAAGCCGGGGTGCGCAACCTGGAGCGGGAAATCGGCTCGCTGTGCCGCAAAGCTTCCAAGATGATTGTGGACGGCGCCAAAAAGGTAACCGTCACCAAGGAAAACCTGCACGAATTCTTGGGCGTGCCCAAGTATTCCAATTTCGCTACGGAAGAAAACGGCGTAGGCATTGCTACGGGCCTGGCGTGGACGAGCGTGGGAGGGGAAACCCTGTCTATTGAAGCCACCAAACTGCCCGGCAAAGGCCAGCTGATTTTGACGGGTATGCTGGGCAACGTGATGAAGGAATCCGTCCGTGCGGCCCTGACCTATGCCCGCAGCCGCGGCTATGGCGAGGGGATTGATTTTGATAAGACGGACTTTCACGTTCACTTCCCGGAAGGAGCCGTGCCCAAGGATGGGCCGTCTGCCGGAAGCGTGATTACGACCGCCCTTACCAGCTTGCTGACGGGCCTGCCCGTTAAAAAGCACTTGGCGATGACGGGCGAAGTAACCATTACGGGCCGCATTTTGCCGGTGGGGGGAATTAAGGAAAAATTCCTGGCCGCCTACCGCGAAGGGGTCAAAACGATTCTCTACCCGCACACCAACGAGAAGGACGTTTCCGAAGTGCCGGAACGGGTGCGCAAAGAGATGACGCTCATCCCCGTCAAGCATATGGACGAAGTCTTGCCGCTTGCGTTGGAAGGCTGGAAAGAGTTTGAAGCCAAACTGCAAAAGAAAGCCCATGCCAAAAAACGCGGCGCCCAAAAACATAAAAAGGCGGCCCAAACGGTAAAAAAAGCGGCGGCTAAGAAATCCGCCCGCCCGGCTAAAAAAACCGCCAAAAAGGCCTCTAAAAGCCGTTCGGCCCGCCAAACGGCGTCTGCCCGCCGCAAAGGCGCAAGACGTAAATAAAACATGTTTCAAAACCGCAAAAACCCCGGGCAAAAACCGGGGTTTTTTGCGGTTTTTCATTGCCTAATGCAAAACTAATTTCATACACTATACCATATGAGTATTTCCAAGATTTATTCGTTTCTTACCCGAAATAAGGTGCTGCGCTTTATTTTAACGGGATGTATTTTTGTAGCCATTGTCGCTGCGGTAATTTGCCGGTTTAGCTTGTTTTCCATGTCGTTTGAATACGACGAGCTGTTTACCGCCGTTACTTCGGATCCCGTGCTTTCGCTGGGATGGATTTGGAGCAATTGGCTTGTGCCGGATGTACATCCGCCGCTGCACAATGTATTGTTGTGGGTATATAATCATTGGATGCCGTACGGGCCGGAGTTTTGGCTGCGGCTGCCGAGTGTCATCTTAGGCGTAGGGGCGTTGGCGTGCGGGTGGTGGCTGTTTCCCAGAAGATTTGGCAAAACGGCCCGGCTGATTTTTGTGTCGCTGTTGGCGTGCCATCAATATATGATTTTGTACTCCCAACATGCCAGAGCCTATGCGCTGATGTTGTTCCTGTCCGTATTGCTTACGTTTTGGTTTTTGGATATTTCGCGCAGAATTTGGCACGGGAAACGGATTGCTGCGTCGTTGTGGGCCAAATATGCGTTGGCGGCCTTGTTCCTGTCTTGGAGCCACTATTTCGGCACCTTGTTAGTAGGCATATTTTATATTTTGCTGTTTTTGCAGGCGTGGCGTTACAAGCAAAAGCTGAAACCGTTTATTGTGCTTCCCGTCATTACGGGCCTTTTGTTTTTGCCGTGGATTATTCCCAATTTTTTGGCCCAGCTGCAGATCCATCGTTTTGAAGAAAACAATTGGTGGGCCAATCAGGACGCCTCGTGGTATATGGTCAAATCCAGCCTGCGTTTTTTTGTTTTTTCCCGCACGGGTATTGCGGCTTTTGCCGTGTTGGTGGCGGGGGGCGCAGTCGGGCAGATTCTCCAGCGGGTACGGGGGCGTTTGTGCCCGTTTGCGCGGGAAAGGCTTCTGCTGCTTACCGCCGTGCTGGCGGTGGCGGCCGTTACGTCTTTGATCTCTTTTAAGATGTTTTTGTTTATAGGCCGTTATTTTACCCCCATTTTGCCCGCTTTGTTTTTATGGGTGGCTCTTATTACGGCACGGGTGGTGCGGAAAAACAATCTTTTCCGGGCGGTGCTGCTGGTGTTACTGGTGGCGGAAGTGTGGACGTTTACAATCCAGCGCAAAGCGTTGCTTAATCCCACGATGCTTCCGGCGCGCTTGGTAAGCCAATTCTATTATGATTTTTTCCGCGGACGTGAAGTGATGGTCTTGGCGGTGGAGGCTTTTCCGCCCAGGGCCATGCCGGCCATGTACGGCTATTATATTCATAAAGTGTATGGCGTGAAAGCAGACGTAACGGAATTGGTGCATTTGAACCCGCAGGAACGGGAACGGGTGCTGGCGCGCAACAAAGATGCGTTTGTTTTTATGCCCAATTGCGAAGAAGGGAAATTGCGGAAAGTGGCAGACCAGTGGAATAAACATCTGAACATATACGGAAATTTAGGAAGCGTGTGTTTGCTGTTTATAACCGATCAGCCGGAAACGCCGCCTGCCGGGCCGAAGCCCATTGCGGCGGTCAAGTAAAGGACTTAGCGGAAAAGGGCCTTGACTCGTTTTTTTTTTTTGATAAATTTTGCGTATGAACAAAGTTTATCAAAAATCCTTCTTCGGCATTAAAAACGGCGGATTTACGCTGATAGAATTGTTAGTCGTGGTGCTGATTATCGGCATTTTGGCGGCGGTTGCGGTGCCGCAGTACAAGTTGGCCGCGGCGAAAGCTCGGTTTACGCAGCTGCAGGTTGCCGCCCGGCTGTAGTGAGCAGTTTAGAGCGGTATTATATGGCTTCCGGGAAAATGCCGGATAGCCTGGACGAGCTGGACGTAACCCCTCCCCAAACTTCTTTACTTCAAATTATTGTAGTGGGAAAAGATCATGTCCGCTTTCAAATGCCCAGCAAGTTAAAGGGCCTGTATTACATGTGGTATCCGTATTTTGTAGGCACCTCTTTGCAAAGCAAACACTTTTGCAATGTGGAATCTGGGGATGCTTCCGTACGGGAAGAAGCCAAAAAAATATGCCGTGCCGTTTCCGGGCGGGAGCCGGATAATTGTGGTACTTACGGCTGCCGCTATCCCATGTATTGAATTGCTGGTAAATAAAAACCCCCGGCGTTAAGGCCGGGGTTTTTTATGGGGAGATAAAAATTACGCTTTGGTGTTGTCAAAGGGTTTATGATTAATAAACCGTTCCGATTGATCGGTGGCCCAGTTGAGCTGTTTTTCCAGTTCCAAAGCGGCGGTTTCCATATCTGCGTCTGACTTTACATACACGGCTTTTCCGTAGGTAAGGGCCGTTTTTCCAAACGGAAGCGGCACGCGCATTTTATCCCATGAGCCCACTTTTATTTTGTGGCTCAAGGCCGTTCCTACCGGAATAATGGGCAAGCCCGTTTTGAGCGCCAAAAACAAAATGCCGTGCTGCACTTTGTAAATGGGGCCGCGGGGGCCGTCCGGCGTGAGCATGGGGTGGTAGCCGGCTTCGGCAATGTTTTTAAGCTTAATCAGCGCGCGCACGCCGCCGCGGGTGGTGCTGCCGCGCACGGCTTTCATTCCGAATTTGGGCAGGCAGCGGGCGATGTATTCTCCGTCGTCGCTTAAGCTGATCAGCGCACAGATTTTCTGCCCCCGGTAGGGATATAACAAAAACAGCTGTTGGTTGTGCCATACGGCAAAAATATAGTTCTGCCCTTCTTTTTCAAACCGCAGGGCCTCTTCGGATTTAAACCAGTAGATGCGCGTCGTCCACCCCAAAAATACGGTGTACCAATAGGCCAGCGTGGAACCGATGACGTGCTTCCAGGATATTTTTTTCTTTTCAAGCGAAGTGGGTCTAAACATTATTTCTTTCCTTTTTTGCGGCTTTTTTGCCACGGCACCAAAAATACCGTACTGATGCGGGGGGTTAGCTCTCCGTCAGCCGTTACGGAGAGGTCAATTTTCTCCGCGTTTAAATTCTGTAAAATCACCGGCAATGCCTTTTGCGCCAGCACCGGCTCCAAGCGTACGGCTTCGCGCAGCAGTTTTGGCGCGGCGGCCGCCCCAAAGGGGGGCAAATATACAAATTGCAAGTCCAGCGTTTCGCATTCTTCTTTTTGGGCTTGCTCTTTTACCAGTTCCGCCACGAAGGTAACCGCGCTTCTTAAAAATTCCAATATCACAATCATCGCCGCCGTTTTGCGGTCTTCATTGGTGATATTGTTTAAGAAAGGCTCCAGCTGCCCGCCCAAGGTTACGGCGCAGGCGCTGAACATTTCTTTATAGAGAACGTTTTGGTCGTCCAGTTCCCAGTGGGCGTCTTGGTTAAATTCATACACCACGCCGGGATCCAACAATTTAAAAATAGCCAAAATAAAAGCCGTTACTTCCGCCTCGCTGGTAAAACCGGCCCGACGCAAGAGGGGCAGTTCACGCAGCAGCTTGCGCAAAATTTCGCGCTGGCGGGAAGCGATTTTGAAACGTTTAATCTTTCGCATAGCAATGTCCTTTCAAACGGCTTACAGAAAAGTCCCGCCCGGCGGGGCTGTTGTGTAAAACGTTTGGCAGGGCCTTCCCAAGCGGAAAGGCCCTGCGTAAAACTTATTTTCTGTTTCTGCGCGTGCGTTTAATTTTGGTTACGGTCTTTTTAGGCGCATACCCTTCCGCCGCGGCTTCTTCGCGTTTTACCGGGGCAGAAAGCTTGGCAGCCGTTTTGTTTAAATTGCTGCCATCGTTCATTTCCCCGTGGCTCCAGGTGTACACCAGCGGAGTCGTCAGCGCGATGGTGCTGTACACGCCGGAAATACAACCCACCAGCATGGCAAACGCAAACGAGTTGATCACTTCCCCGCCGAACAGATACAACACCACAACCGCAAAAATTACCGTCAGCGTGGTAATAATGGTGCGGGAGAGGGTTTCGTTGATGGAGAGGTTGATAAGCTCGCCAAATTTCAGTTTGGGATGCAGGTGGATGTTTTCGCGCATACGGTCAAAAATGACGATGGTGTCGTTGATGGAGAAACCGGCCACCGTCAGGAAGGCCGCCACGACCACCAGGTCAATTTCGCGCTGGGTAAGCGAGAAAGCAAACAGCATGACAAACAAATCGTGGAACAAGGCAATTACGCCCGACACGCCCCACAAAATGTTGCTGAAGCGAAACGCCACGTAGATGATGATAAACACCAAAGACAGCAAAATAGACCACAAGGCTCTTTCCGTCATATTTTCGCCGACGGCCGGGCCTACGGAGTTGGTCAGCAGTACGGTGTAGGGGACGTTTAACGTATCCAAGGCTTTTTCAATACGGGCTTGGACGGCGCCCACTTCATCGGACGTGCTTTTTTCGCTGATGGCGAACGAGTGATCCCCGAAGGACTGCAGCTCCGACTGGGTGCCGGTGGCGGACAGCGCTTCGCGGATGGCGCTCATTTCTACGGGGGCGTCAAATTTTACCTGCACCATGGTGCCGCCGGTAAAATCAATGCCCATGTTGAATCCTTTGGTAAAAAAGCAGATTACCCCGCCCAACAATACCAGAGCGAAGAAAATGTAATAAGCTTTTCTGTATTTAAGGAAATCAATGTTTGTTTTAGGAAGTAACTTTAACATCATAAACTGATCTCCTTGGTGTTAGAAGTAAGGATCAACTCGTAGATGGCGCGCGTAATAAATACGGCGGTGAACAAGCTGACCGTTAAGCCGATAATCAGCGTGACGGCGAACCCTTTTACCGGGCCGGTGCCAAACTGCAGCAAGCACGCACCCACGATGATGGTGGTGATGTTGGAGTCAAAAATGGCAGACCAGGCTTTATCGTAACCCAAGTTGATGATTTCGTACACGGGTTTGCCCAAGAGTTTTTCTTCGCGCATGCGTTCAATGATCAGCACGTTGGCGTCAATGGCCATCGCCAGCGAAAGGATCATACCCGCAATGCCGGGCAGCGTAAGCGTGGCGGAGAAATAGCTCATGATGGCTACGGTAAATACAAAGTTCAGCAGCAGGGCGATATCTGCAATAAAGCCGGCGGCTTTGTAGTACACCAGCATAAACAGCAAGATGATCACCAGCGCGTAGAACGAGGCCGACAGACCCGATTTAATAGAGTCTTCACCCAAGGTCGGGCCGATGGTTTTCTTTTCAATTACTTTGACGGGGGCAGGCAGCGCGCCGGCTTTGAGCACAATGGAAAGCGAGCGGGCTTCTTCGGGGGTAAACGTACCGGAGATGCGGCCGTCTTTGGTAATGCGGGATTGCACCACCGGGGCGGACTGGACGGTGTTGTCCAACACGATGGCCAGTTGTTTGCCGATGTTGGAGCCCGTCAGCTGGCCGAATTTGCGGCTGCCTTCGGCGTTAAACGTAAACGCCACTTCGGGGTAGCCGTTTTCGCCCATCATCACCACGCGGGCATTTTCCAAATCGGCTCCGGTCACGGGGGCCGTATCGGTTACCACGCTGTAGCCGCCTTCTTTGTTGCGCATAATCTGGTAGCCTTCCGGCACCAGTTTGGCAATTTCCGGGATGAGGACGCCGTTGTCGTCAAACGGTTTTTCGGTGGATTCCACTTTTTCCAGCGCTTTTTGGGCGGCGGAAGTATCGTTTTTAACGATGCGGAATTCCAACATGGCCGTTTTGCCGATCAGTTCTTCGGCGCGCTGCGGATTGGAAACGCCCGGCAGCTGCACCATAATCCATTTATCGCCCTGGCGGGTGATTTGGGTTTCGGCCAAGCCGTATTGGTCAATGCGGTTGCGGATGATTTCCACCGCGCGGGCCATGGCTTCGTTAAGCGGTTCTTTGGCGCTTAATTTGGAAACGTCCAGCTCTAAAAGCAGACTGGAGCCGCCTCTTAAATCCAACCCCAAATTGAGCATTCTTTTGGGGCGTTCGCCCAGCGTGTCCAATTTTTCACGCTCGGCCAGCGGTTTGGAATACCACTTGTAGTTGGGGTAAATCAGGTACAAAGACCCCAGCAAAATGGCGATGATAAGTCCCCATTTTACGGCTAACTTGTTAGACATTACTTGGCGCCTCCTTCTTGGGCAGCGAGCTGCGCGTCGGCAGGAAACCCGACGATGGCGGTT
Organism: Elusimicrobium sp. An273; assembly: GCF_002159705.1. Classification (NCBI taxonomy): domain Bacteria; kingdom Pseudomonadati; phylum Elusimicrobiota; class Elusimicrobia; order Elusimicrobiales; family Elusimicrobiaceae; genus Candidatus Avelusimicrobium; species Candidatus Avelusimicrobium gallicola. The sequence continues at coordinate 202,203 of NZ_NFJD01000002.1, read as the reverse complement.
TTGAGTACGGTCAGTTTCACGTTTTCGGCAATTTTCACTTCAATTGCGTTGTCTTTGAAACCGGCCACCGTACCGATGATTCCGCCGGGAATAATCACTTGGTCGCCTTTTTGCAGCGCGTTTACTTTCATCATCAGCTCCTGCTCGCGTTTTTTCTGAGAGCGGGCCGGCAGAAAAATCACCACAAAAGCAAACACCAGCAAAAGCAGCCAAAAGAACATTCCACCACCTTGGGCTGTCGTTTCCATAGGTTACATCCTCCGGTTAAGAATAGAAATACACATTGTTATTTTAGCATATTTCCCGTCGTTTCGGCAGACGGCGTAATAGAATAAACGCCCGCTTTGTTCTGTAAGAGCAAAAAACGGGCGTTTGGGTAAATCAGAAGTGTCGTTTAGTCTTCGGGCGGGAAAGAGCGGATTAAGTTCAACAGGGGCTGATCCGTTTCTTTTTTGGAATTAAGCGGCACCACGCGGGAACTCTTTTCCGTGGTTACGACGGCGTAGTCTTCCTTAATGTCAAACACGCTGCGCTGGGCGGCCGCGTCAAAGAGGCTGTGCCCGAAAAAGCCCTTGGGTTGGGGCAGGTTGAGCAAATCCATAAGGGTGGGGGCGATGTCCAGTTGAGACACGAGGGGATTGGCCGCCAACGGTTTTTCAATGGGCGTGCGGGTTACAATGACAAAAGGCAAATTGTCGTATTCCGGCCGGTAAGGCTTAAAAAGCTTATTGGTCGGCGTGTTGGAATAAGACGGGTGGTCGGGCATAATCAGCACCAGGGTGTTTTGGTCAAAGAGGCCTTTTTCGTCCAACTGTTTTAAAAAGCGGCTTACGTCCTGCCCAAAGCGGGCGAACGCGCGGGGCAGGGTGGGCACGTCGTAAAACTCGGCGTCAATTTCTTCGTATTCCTGGCCCAGATAGTCCAAGCGGCCCAGCGGCACGTGCGAGTCCACGGTCAGAAGCGTCATAAACAGCGGTTCCTGTTTGTGTTCTTGCAGGTATTCGGCGGCATAGTCAAACAGTTTGCGGTCGGTCAGGCCCCACCAGTCAATATAGTCTTTGTAGTCGGGGCGCGTTTCAAAATACGTGGCGCCGATCACCTCGTCAAACCCGGCTTGGTGAAAGAGCACGTTTTCGTCCATATACGTTTCATCCGCGCCGCGCAAAAAAGCCGTTTTATAGCCGTGTTTTTTGAGTTCTTTTACAAATGAAACGGGGTATCCGTTGGCAAAGGCCAGTTCGGCAAAGGGGTGGGAAGTGAAAATAACCGTCAGCCCGTACAGTGTGGAAAGCGTAACGTGCTGCAGCGAGGCGGAGGGATATTTTTCCATCAGTTCGTCCAGCGGGCGGCTGGCCTGCAGGGGGATATTGGGGTTAAAGCGGTGGAGGTATTTGTTGGAAAGCGACTCGGACGCGATTAAAATCACCCGCGTATATTTTTTGCCCACGCCCGTATTGCGGGCGGAAAAGACGTTATATTCTTGGGCCAGTTTTTCAAGCTCCGGCGTGAGCGGCTGGTTTAGCCGGGCCTGCGGGCGCGGGGTCAGCACGGCGTTTAAGGTATAAACCGGGGAAGGCGTAATTAAATAAGAAGTATAGAAATCGTTGGGCGCCGGGAGCAGTTTAAGCGGATTAGCCGCACCTAAGAGCGCCAGCCCCGCCACGCACACCAGCAGGCGGTTGAAAGCCGTTTTGCGCGGTGCGGCGCGGAAGAAGCGTTTGACGGCAAACCCGCAAAAGATGGCCAAAACGGCAAAATAAGAAAGTACGCGCCAGTCGGTCAGGAAGTTATAGTCGCCTCCTTCCATCGTATCCAGGTATTTGGCGCCAAAGCGTTCCTTAAAGTACCAAAGCAAAATTAAATCGGCCGTCAGCGTCAGGTAATAAATAAAGGCCAGCAAGCCGGCCAGCCATTTGTTTTTTACGCCCAGCAGGTGTAACAGAGACAATAAAGCGCCCAAAAACAAAAACTCGCATACTAATTTTACGCTTTCCGCCGCCAAAAAGTTAACGGGCGTCAGCCGGCCCAATTGGCCGAGCCCAAACAAACACAGCAGCACCGCCGGCAGAGATAACACCAGCAGCAATTTCCAATCGTTTTTAAAAGGGGAAAAAATGTATTTTTGAATGAAGGACATACCGTTTCCGTTCCGTGTCAATTTGATATAATATTATATCTTAATTAAGGACCTTTGACTCCTGGCCCGGTCGTTGTGGCCGGCAGGATCATAGCGTAAACCAAAATGGAAAATAAGCAATTAGAAACAAAGCGCCACTCCTGCGCGCATGTTATGGCGCAAGCGGTGCAGCAGTTGTTCCCCGGTACGAAACTCGGTATCGGCCCGGCTATTGAAAACGGATTCTACTACGATTTTGATTGCCCCCATCAGTTCACTCCCGAAGATTTAAAAGCGATTGAAGCCAAGATGAAAGAAATCATCAAGGCCCGCCAGCCTTTTGAACGCAAGGAGATGAGCAAAGCCGAAGCGAAAGAATTTTTCACCAAACGCGGCGAAACCTATAAATTGGAATTGTTGGACGAACTGGAAGACGGCACGATTACCGTCTATATGAACGGCGACTATGCCGACTTGTGCCGCGGCCCGCACGTGGAACACACGGGCAAAATCAACAGCTTTAAACTTACCACCATTGCCGGCGCCTACTGGCGCGGGGACGAAAAACGCCCCATGCTCCAGCGCATTTACGGCCTGTGCTTTGATACGAAAGACGAACTGAACGCCTACATTAAACAACAGGAAGAAGCCGCCAAGCGCGACCACCGCAAACTGGGCCCGGAACTGGACTTGTTCAGCATTAACGACAACATCGGCCCCGGCCTGATTTTAATGCACCCCAAAGGCGGTATGCTGCGCAAAATTTTGGAAGACTGGATTAAAGACCAAAACTTAAAACGCGGCTACGATTTGGTGGTCAGCCCCCATATTGCGCGTCTGCACCTGTTTGAAATCAGCGGGCACGCGGGATTCTATTCGGACAGTATGTTCCATCCCATGGAAGTAGACGGCGAAAAGTACCAAATTAAACCGATGAACTGCCCCTTCCACGTGGAAATTTACAAAACCCACTTAAGAAGCTACCGCGATTTGCCGCTGCGCCTGTCGGAACTGGGCACGGTGTACCGCTACGAACGCTCCGGCGCGCTGCACGGCCTTTTGCGCGTGCGCGGGTTTACGCAGGACGATGCGCACATCTTCTGCACGCCCGAACAGGTGGAAGACGAAGTCAAACAATGCTTTGAGTTCGCCATGCACATTTTCAAAACGTTCGGTTTTGAAAAATACGCCGTGGAACTTTCCACCCGCGACCCGGAACACCCGGAACATTTTACCGGCGACGTAAAAGACTGGGAACGCGCCGAAAACGCCCTGAAGCACGTGCTGGAAACCAACCATATTCCCTACACCACGCACGCGGGCGAGGCCGCTTTCTACGGGCCGAAGATTGATATCAAAGTGATGGACGCGATCGGCCGCCTGTGGCAGCTGTCCACCATCCAGTTTGACTTCAACCTGCCCCAGCGCTTTAATTTGGAATACGTCGCTCCCGAAGGCCGCAAACGCCCCATTATGGTGCACCGCGCGATGTTTGGCTCGCTGGAGCGCTTTACGGGCGTGATTATTGAGCACTATGCGGGCTGGTTCCCGCTGTGGCTGGCCCCGGTGCAAATTAAACTCCTGACGCTGACGGACGACCAAATTCCGTTTGCCAAAGAAGTATACGCCAAAATGCGCCAAGCCGGCCTGCGTCCCGAACTGGACGTGAGACCCGAAAAACTGGGCCTGAAAATCCGCGAAGCGCATATGCAGCGCATTCCGTATACGGCCATTATCGGCGCCAAAGAAGCGGCCGAAGGCAAGCTGACCATCCGCTTAAAAGGCGGCGAAAATACGCCCGCTTTGCCGGTGGACGAGGTCATCGCCAAGATGAAAGAAGAAGTTGCGTCTTTCAGTTTGACGAACCTGCTTAAATAAATTGCTGCAGTTTAAAAAACCCCGCGCCAAGCGCGGGGTTTTTGTTTGTATAAAAAGGCCCGAAGAAGAACGACTCTGGGCAATAAGCGCCGCCACACAAGCGGCGCCGCCCGCAGGCGGGCAAAAGGAATGGCCGGCGGCAAACAGGGAAACCGGTTTTAGCGGCGCCGCGCCTAGGAGGGCGCGGGAAAGCCTATGCCGTTTGAGCATAAAAAACCCCGGTTTTACCCGGGGTGTATCAGAGGGGGAGAAACGCTTACGGAATGGAATCCATAATTTTGCGGAGCTCTTCTTCGCTTTTATCGCGGACTTCCACCGTTTTTTCTTTTCCTTTGGCGCCTTTGACGATGATAATGCTTTCTTCATGCACGTTAAAAAAGTCGGCCAGGAAGGTTCTCATGATGGCGTTGGCGGCATCATCATCTACTTTTTTGTTTTTAATCTTCACGCGCAGCACGCTGCCAATGCGGCTGATCACTTCGTTGCGGCCCGTGGTTGGGATTAAACGCACTTTTATAATCATAAACCCTCCAAATTTTCGGCAAACAACTTGCTGCCGATGCGGGGCAGAGAAGAGCCTTCTTCTACCGCCGTTTCAAAATCTGCACTCATCCCCAGGGAAAGGTATTTTTCCGGCAGGGATTTAAAATCTTCATCAAAGGCCTGTTTAAGCGGCCTGAATAACTGCCGCAGCCGGGTTTCGTCGGCCCCCTGCGGGGCAATGGCCATATATCCGCACACCCGCACCCGCTGGAGCGTTTTCAGTCGGCGGGCCAACTGGCGGGCTTCTTCCAAGGGCAGGCCGGACTGGGTTTCTTTGTCCGTCAGTTTTACCTGCACCAGCGCCCGCAGTGTTTTGCCTTGCGGCACATGTTTTTCCAAAGCAAGGGCCGTGTCAAAATTATCCAGCGAATCAATAAAATCAAACAGCTCGGCGGCCTTGGCGGCTTTGTTTTTCTGTAAATGCCCGATGAAGTGCTTTACCGTGTGGAAACGTGCGAACTCGGGTTTTTCCCAGCGGGCTTGTGCCTGCTGCACGCGGGATTCGCCCACGTGCACGATAAGCCCCTTTTGTAAAAGCGTTAAAACGTCTTGATCTTTTGCGTATTTGGTAACGGCTAAAAGGGTAATTTCTTTCGGGTCGCGCCCGCTTCTTTGGCAGGCGGACAACAGGGCTTGGCGTACGTTTTGAAAATTGGCAACCAGTGTTTCTTCCCTGTTCATAAAAAATCCCTTGACATATTATATCAAAATATACTTTAATTGACCAATTTTTTCTTACCGGAAACGCCGTTGCGACGGCCGGACGAACGAGGCTTTTTCTGCCCCTGCAGATTTAATACAATATCTATATATGCAAACCAAAACCCGCCGCTCCATGATTATTATCGCCATCGCCAACGGCCTGTTGCTTTTTGGCTATGGGCTGTCGCTGCCGTTTTTTACCATTTATCTCATTTCCCAGCGCGGGCTGACGTCTTCTATGGCGGGGCTGGTGATTGCGCTGGCGGGCCTTTCGCGCTGCGTATCCAGCGGCATCAGCGGCGAACTGGCCGACGTTTTCGGCCGCAAAACCGTTATGGTGTGGGGGCTTTTTTCCCAGATTGTAGCCATGTTTGCGCTGGGGCTTTGCATTGAGCTGAAGGTGCAGGTGGGCTGGATGCTGGCGTGTTATTTTTTAACCACGTTTTTGGGGGCGTTTTTCCGCCCCGCTTCCAACGCCTGGGTAACCGACAACACCACCCCCAAAGAGCGGGTGGAAGCGTTTGGCATTATTCGCATCGGGCTTAACATCGGCTGGGCGCTGGGCCCTGCGGCGGGCGGTTTTCTGGTGCGCTATTCCTACAGTATGGCTTTCTTTTTTACGGCCCTTTTGTATGCCGTTACCATTTTGTATTTAAACCGCCAAGTGCAGGATAACCACACCCCCTGCAAATCCCGCAAGCCCAGCTTTGTGTCGGCCTTGCTTTCTCTAAAAGACAGTCGTCTGGCAAAAATCTGCTTTTACGTGGTGGTGATTACGGCCGTCAACTCGCAGCTGGTGGTGGGGCTTTCCATTCATTGCAAGCAGTATTTGCATATGCCGGAGTATTACATCGGCTGGTTCTTTACCATTAACGGGCTGGTGGTGGTATTTTTGCAATACTGGGCCACGCGGCTGATGGCTAAAATACGCCTTTCCACGGCCATGTTTATCGGATGCGCCTTGTATGCGGTGGGGTTTGGATCGGTAGGTTTTTTTGACGGTTTTACGCTGATTGCGCTGGGCGTATTTTTGGCCGGGTTGGGCGAGCTTATCGTGTCCCCCGGCGAACAGACGCTGGTTTCCAACATCGCTTCGCGCGAAACGCGCGGGCGCTATTTAGGTATGCTGATGGTTTTTTATAATTTGGGTTCCGCGGCCGGCTTTTTCGGGGCGGGCTTGCTGAGCGATTACGTGGCCCCGCACTACTTGCCCGGCCCGTGGCTGATTGTGGGCGCGGCCGCGCTGCTGGCCGGGTGGGGCTTTTGGCGGATGCGCCGCAGCCTTACGGACGAAGAAGACGGCAAAACCAATGTACCGGTGCCCATTAAAAAAGATACAATCACTTTAAACTGACGCAACAAGGAGTTAAACGTATGAGAGGAATTATTTTTACCGTGCTGACGCTGATTGTAGGCGCGCTGATTGGACTGGGATTAGACAAACTGGCTTCTTTCCTGCCGGTGCAGCTGGATCAGGCGCTTTCGCGCGTATACGCCATTGGCGTGCATCCGCTTTCGCTGCACATCAGCATTTGCGGGGCGCTGGGGCTGGTGTTTGGCTATATCATCATTTCCAAGTTTGTACGGAAGTAATATGCAGCTGGTTTTGGCCTCCAAATCGCCGCGGCGCATTGCGATTTTAAAAGAACTGGGCATGAAGTTTGACATTATCCCATCCCAGGCGCCGGAAAACAGCCGCAAAAAACGCCCGGCCGCCCGCGTAAAAGAGCTGGCGGTGCAGAAGGCGTTTGACGTGGCGCGCAAATATCCGGGGGCGGTGGTCATCGGGGCCGATACGCTGGTGTACTGCAAAGGCGAAATTATCGGCAAACCCAAAGACCGGGCCGACGCATTGCGTATTTTAAAAAAATTGAACGGTGCCTGGCAGTCGGTCTATACGGGCGTATGCGTGATGAATTTGCAGGAACAAAAAATGCTGTTTGGGCACGACGTGTCCAAATGCAAGGCGCGGCGGCTTTCGCCCCAGGAGCTGGAGCATTTGGCCGGAAAGCATATGGATAAAGCCGGCGCCTACGCCGTGCAGGATACGGACGACCCTTTTATTGAACGCATTGTGGGCAGCCGCAGCAATGTGGTGGGGTTTCCGGTGGAATTTTTTCAAAAATTATTTAAGGAGTTTTTGGCATTATGATTGAAACGGATTTGGTGGTAATCGGCGCGGGCCCGGCCGGGTGCAGCGCCGCCATTTATGCGGTGCGCGCCGGGATTAAAACGGTCATTGCCGCGGGCGCGGCCCCGGGCGGGCAGCTGCTGCAAACGAGCGACGTGGAAAATTACGCCGGCTTTGTAAATCCGGTGGGCGGATTTGAATTGATGGACAATATGCACAAGCAGTGCAAACGGCTGGGGGTGGAATTGACGTCGGACGAGATCGTAAAACTGGAAGGGGAAAAAACGCCTTTTACGCTTACCTGTGCTGACGGAAAACAGTACAAAGCCGCGGCCGTCATCATCGCCACCGGCGCCACGGCCCGCTGGCTGGGACTGCCCGAAGAAGAAAAATTTAAAGGCCACGGCCTTTCCGCCTGCGCCACGTGCGACGGCTTCTTTATGCGAGGCAAAAATGTGTGCATTGTAGGCGGCGGAAACACCGCGTTTGAAGACGCTTTGTTTTTGGCGCAGTTCTGCCCGCAAGTCAATTTAATCCACCGCCGGGACGCCTTCCGCGCCGACCAAGTAACGGTGGAAAAAGCCAAAAATACGCCCAATATCAAACTGGTGCTAAACAGCGTGCCGGTGCAGATTTTGGGTACGGACGCCGTGGAAGGCGTGCGGGTAAAAAATGTGAAGACGGGGGAAACGTCCGATATCGCGTGCTCCGGCCTTTTTGTGGCGGTGGGCGCCGTACCGCAGACGGATTTCCTGAAGGACTCGCTGGTGGCCTTGGCCGACAGCGGTCTTGTGCTTGCAGACGAGCGCACCCACACCACCATAGAAGGCATTTTTGCAGCCGGCGATTGTGCGGACAAGCACTACCGCCAGGCCATTATCGCGGCCGGATCGGGCGCCAAGGCCGGCATTGAAGCGGCGGCATTTATCAACCTGCACCGCTAAGAGCTGTTTTAAAAATTACCCTCCGGTTCTCAAGCCGGAGGGTAATTTGTTTTTCGGCTTGAATATCGGCTCGCGGGAAGCTATAATAATCAAAGCAGGAGGATGAAGGTATGCAAAGAGTTCCGTATAATTTTAATGCACAGAAAAATTTAGATATTCTTTCAAAAGCCGCTTTTTTAACCACCAAATCCGGCAATAAAATCAACACCATGGTCATCGGCTGGGGCAGCCTGGGCGTTATGTGGCGGCTGCCTATTTTCAGCGTGATGGTGCGGCAAAACCGCTTTACGCATACGCTGTTGGAAAAATCGCACGAGTTTACGGTTACCATTCCGTATGGGGACGTGTCCCACTTAATTCCTGTCTGCGGCGAACGCTCCGGCCGGGATATAGACAAGCTGGCCGCGTGCGGGCTGAAAACCTTGAAAGGCCAAAAAATCGCCACGCCGGTGCTGGATTTGCCCGGGATGCATTTTGAATGTTCCGTGGTGTACAACCGCCTGATGGGAAAGGAACATTTAAATAAAGCGTTGGAAGAACTGTGGTACAACAAAGAACCGGATGATTACCATATGTTTTACTTTGGCGAAATTTTGGACAGTTATATCACCGAATAACGGCCAGAATGCTTTGTAAAAACCTCCCGATAAGGGAGGTTTTTTTATGCGTCTAACGAGGGAGAGGAATGTCCAAAAGGGGTTTTTGCTTCCAGCCGGTTTTGTCAAAATGCCACCATTCGGTGCGGGTATAGGTAAATCCGGCGGCCGTCATAATTTTTTTAAGCGTTTCGCGCCGGGCCAAAACATCCGGATCCAGGTCATAAAAATCCATATGGGCGCGTTCTGAAAAACTGTCAAAATCCGTGGGCATGGGAAGCGGATTGCCGGTAAAATCGCACGGCGTCAAATCCACCGCCATGCCGCGGCTGTGGCGGGAGCCTTTGGCGGGCGGCGCCACATAATTGGGGTTGGGGACGGCTTGCCAAAGCTTTTGGTGGGCCGATTGCGGGCGGTAACAGTCCCAAAGGCAAAACGTAAACGGCTCTTTTTCGCGGGCGGCCAGCCGGAGGGCGTGCTGAAGGGCGCGGGCGGCGTCTTGATGCAGGTAGCATTTGGCGGAGTCGTATATTTTTTGGCCCGTAAAATTATGCGGGGTTGCATAGCGCATATCAATAAACACGCGCACTCCGGGCAGGGCCGATACGTCCACTAGGCCCGCCTGTTCCAGGCTTTTTGCCTCTTGCGCGGCCAGCGGCGCGGCCAGCAGCATAAGGGCTAAGAGCGTTTTCCACTTCATACGATCAGTATAGCACTTTGTGCGTTGGCGAAACCGCTAAAAATAAGTACAATACTTCTATGGACGATAAAAACTTTAAAAGCGGTTTTGCCGTACTGGCCGGATTGCCCAATGCGGGCAAATCCACCCTGCTGAACAATTTGGCGGGGGGGCTTTTGTCGGCGGTAACGAATAAACCCCAAACCACGCGCCAGAACATTTTGGCCATTGCGGAAGGGGATCATTACCAGGTGGTGTTTGTGGACACGCCCGGCTTCTTAACGGCCCAGTATAAGCTGCAGCAGACGATGGTGTCCTGCGTAGACCGCGCCGTGCGCGAAGACGCCGATTTGGTCATTTTTTTGGTGGATGCGACGGCCGATTACGCGTTAAACGCCAAGCTGGTGGAAAAATTAAAAACCGTTTATTGTCCGATTTTTTTGGCCATTAATAAAATTGATTTGATAAAAGATCCGTCCGTGTTGGACGAATTGGAAAAACGCGTAAAGGCGGATTTGAAAATAGCAAAGACCTTCCGCATCAGCGCCGCGCAGGGCACGCAAACGGCGGAATTGCAACAGGCCGTCATTGAGGCCATGCCCTTCAGCCCGGCGTATTTTCCGCCCGGCCAGTGGACAGACCGCTGGGAGCGTTTTTACGTGGCGGAATTTATCCGCGAGCAGATTTTCCTGCTCTACCACAAAGAAGTGCCGTACAGCACGTATGTGGAAATTGAAAAATTTACGGAAGACTTGGGCCCCAAAAATTATATCCGCGCCAACATTCACGTAGAGCGCGAAAGCCAAAAACCCATTATCATCGGCAAAGGCGGCAGCGCCATTGCCGAGCTGAGAAAACGCGCCCAAAAGCGGATTGAGCAGTTTTTGGGCCGCAAATACCGGTTGGAATTAAATGTGGTCGTGTCGCCCAATTGGCGCAACGATACCCAAATGCTGGAAGATTTTGGCTATATCGTGCGCGATGAACAATAAACAAGTTTGGTTATGGTGCAAAACCCCGGGACGAATGTTCCGGGGTTTTTTCATTTTAAAAAAAGAATTGCTGTCCCTAAAGAGGTGCGGTATTGCTTAGCCGTGTGGCTAAAACTAATCGTGTTAACGTGTCTAGCGTGGGGTGCCAGGCTCTGGCCCCCTAGAAGGGGTTGTGGCGCGAGAGTGCTACATTGCTTAAACGGTGTGGCTTAACCTAGTCGGATGAGTGGGTATTGAATGCAGCCCTCGGCAAGGGGGTACTTTTTCCGACGGGAAAAAGTACCAAAAAGCGTCCGCCCCGGCGTCCTCTAAAAATCACTTTCAAACGGGCCCTTTTACAACTCGCTTCGCTCAAACAATAAAAGGGCCTTGTCGTTTGAAAGGCTTTTTAGAAGCAGGACAAAGGGGCGGATAAACGGCAACAACATCAAAAGGAAAAACCTTTGTTAACAGAGGGTCTAAACGGCAACGGCGTAAAATGGAAGTTCCTTATGGAACGGAAGATGTTGTTTTTTTGTTAGAGCGCGAGAGGGCGGAAACAGTGTGGCGCAAACGAATCGGGTTAATGGGCATAGAGCGGGGAGGGGCGGCTCGCCCCTTGACTCGTTTTTTTTTTTTGATAAATTTTGCGTATGGCAAAAATTTATCAAAAATCATTCCCCGGCGGTAAAAACGCCGGATTTACGCTTATAGAGCTCTTAGTAGTGGTTTTAATCATCGGTATTTTAGCAGCGGTGGCCGTGCCGCAGTATCAGAAAGCGGTGGAAAAGAGCCGTGCGGCCCAAGGCATACAGATGTTGGGCAGTATCTATGAAGCTCAAAAACTGTGGTATCTGCAAATGGGGGGAAATATCAATAACTCCGGGGTGAACGAGTGGGAAGATTTGTCCATTGATTTGCCTTGCAACAGCAAAGGCACCAGCGGCCCGGCCGATAACCATGTGCTGACGTGTAATTCTAATTTCTTTACTTATACTTTAGGGGGCACCGGCGGAGGCGGAAGAGTATGGTATCAAAATTGGGCGTTCCACCCCAATGCGGTTACCCCGGATTATGTGTTGGGTACGGAAGAGGATAAAACTTTTTTCTGCTGCAGCAGCGAGGCCCAAAAGTGCCGCAATATCGGCATGACCAAGCCCCGCGGAAAAGATTATGCTTCCGGCGTTCCGTGTTATTATTAAAGACTTGAGCTTTCTAGAAAACCCCGGGCCTATGCCCGGGGTTTTTGTTTATTTGTCTTCGTATTTGTAAATCACCAGACCGCTGCGGAGCTTCGGTTCAAACCAAGTGGATTTTGGGGGCATAATTTTATGCGCGTCCGCCACCTTCATCAGCTCTTCCATAGAAGTGGGATACATGGAAAACGCCACTTTCCATTTTCCGCTGTCCACCCGTTTTTTAAGCTCCCCAATGCCGCGTATGCCGCCCACAAAATCAATGCGTTTGTCGGTGCGCGGGTCTCCAATGCCCAGCACGGGCCCCAGCAGGTTTTCCTGCAGGATGCTCACGTCCAGCGCGGCTACGGGGTCTTGGTCGTCAAACGAGCCTTTTTTAGCCGTCAGCGTATACCATTTGCCGTCCAGATACATCCCAAATTCGTGGCGTTTTTGGGGTTTTTCGCGGCCGGTTTCGGCCACGTCAAACTTTTGGGCGGCTTTGGACAAAAAGTCCGTTTTGGACAGGCCGTTTAAATCTTTCACCAAGCGGTTGTAATCCATTACATACAGTTGGTTGGCGGGGAAAATAACACTTAGGAAAAAATTGTAATTTTCCTGCCCCGTATGCTTGGGGTTATGCGCCTTGCGCTGGCGGGCCACGTTGGCCGCGGCGGCGGAGCGGTGGTGCCCGTCGGCAATATAGAGGGTGGGGATTTGGGCAAAGGCGTCCTGCAGAAAACGGATGTCCTGCAAATCGTCAATCACCCAAAACGTATGTTTAATGCCGTCGGGCGCCGTAAAATCATAGACGGGAAATTCAGAAGCGATTTGCGCCAGTTTTTCGTCTATTTCCGCCCGGGCCGGATACGTCAAAAATACGGGCCCTGTAGTGGCGGAAAGAGTAGCCACGTGGCGGGTGCGGTCGTCCTCTTTATCTTTGCGCGTCAATTCGTGTTTGCGCACGATGTCCTTATCGTACTCTTCGCACGAGGCCACGGCCACCAGCCCGTACTGGGTGCGGCCGTCCATCGTTTGCGCGTACAGATAAAAGCACGGTTTTTCGTCCTGTTTGAGTACGCCCGTCTGCAGGAAATGCTCCAAGTTGTCTTTGGCTTTTTGGTACACTTCCTGCGCGTAGAGGCTGACGTCTTCGGGCAGGTCAATTTCCGGTTTGTCTACGTGCAAAAAAGAATACGGATTGCCCTGCGCCATTTGGCGGGCCTCCGCCGAGTTGATAACGTCATAGGGCGGGCAGGCAATTTTGTCTGCGTGGGCGCTGGGGCGAAAGCCCCGGAAAGGTTTGATGGTAGCCATATCAGTTCACCCGGTGCAAAAATGTGCCGTCTTGGGCATATTGGTTGATAATCTGCACGGTGCATTCGGCCACGGCGTCCTGCGCCTGGTCGGTGCTGGCGCCGATGTGGTGCGTGCCGTACAGGTTTTCGGCCCCTTGATAGGGGGAATAATCAAACGTATTGTCGTTGGCTTTGGGCTCGGTTTCATACACGTCTAAGCCGGCTTTGATGCCTTTGTTTTTGACGGCGTCCGCCAAGTCTTTGGCAACCACCAGGCCGCCGCGGGCCGCATTGACGAAAATGGCGCCCGGTTTCATCGCGTCAAAAAACTTTTTATTAAACAGCCCCTTGGTTTGCGGCGTTTCCGGGATGTGTACGGTAATCACGTCGCTCATCGCGGCCAAGGTGTAAATGTCCGGCTCGGGCGTTACGCCGGCGGCGCGGAATTCTTCCGCTTTGTCGTTGGGGTCGTAGGCCAGCACTTTCATGCCAAACGCTTCGGCGCGTTTGGCTACTTCTTTGCCAATATGCCCCAGCCCGATAATGCCTAGCGTGCGCCCAAATAGCCCTTTGGCTTTGCCGTATTCGCTCTTGTTCCATTTGCCTTCGCGCAGGTCTTTGGTGTTGTGGTAAATGCGGCGGTCTAACGCCAGGATAAGCCCCAGGGTAAGTTCCGCTACGGCAATGGAATTGGTGCCCGGGCAGTTGCACACGGCAATGCCTTTTTGGGCGGCGTGGGCTACGTCAATGGTGTTCGTCCCCGCGCCCGCGCGGATGATGAGTTTTAAGTTCGCCGCGGCGTCCATTACGGCAGCGGGTACTTTGGTGCTGCGTACGATTAAAATCTCGTTGTCGGCAATGGCGGCGGGCAGCGTGTTTTCGTCCAAGGCCGGGTTGTCGGTAATGTGATGGCCTTCTTTGGAAAGCACTTCTTTCCAGTGGGCGGGGAATTTGTCAGCAATCAGAATTTTCATTTGGCCTCCTGGCGCAGCTGGCGGACAATTTCATCCACCGCGGCGGTAAGTTTTTCGTATTCGGCCGTTCCGTGGATATCCACAAACGGGAAGCAGGCAATGCGAAGCGAGTTCTGCTTGACGGAGGAGTATTTTTTAATACCGTCTGCCAAGTTGGGCAGCCCCGTGGCCTTTAAGGCGGCGGAGATGTCGGCGTCTTTCAGGGCGGGATCCGTTACTTCCAGCGTAAGCGTGGTGTAGGAGCGGTGGGCTTCATCGCTGATTAAGGGTTTTAAATAATCGGTCTTGGCGGCCCACTCCAGCAGGTATTTGGCGTGTTGGCGGCAGAGGGCGTCCATCGCTGCCAGGCCGCCGTTTTCGTTCATCCATTTGCACGCTTCGTTAAACATCCAAATGTTAGTGGTGGAAGGCGTGTTGACCGTTTGGCACTTGGCCTGCGCTTTGGCAACCGCTTCGGATAAATCCAGCGCATACGGAATGGTGCGGTATTTTTTGGCTTCTTCCAAACGTTTGACGGCGGCCGGGCTCATAATAATGACGCTGGATCCGCCGCCTACGCCAAAGCATTTTTGCATGGAAAAGAGCATCACGTCAAATTTGTTTTTGGGCAGTTCGCGTCCGCCGGCGCAGGAAGTGCAGTCCCAGGCGATGAGGGTGTCCGGCCCTTTTAATTTCCACGCTTCTTCCAGATATTCGTTAGGAATTTGGGTGCCGGTGGACGTTTCGTTGGGCGTTAAAATAACCAGGCTGGCTTGATAATCGGGTTTTTCGGATGGGAAAAATTCGTTTTCGCCGGCTTTGCGGATGCTGCGGATGACTTTTCCTTCCAGCCGGGAGGCAATTTTTTCGGCCCACAGTTTGGAAAACGCCCCAAACGAAAGCCCGGAAAGCGAATTTTTGGTTAAACTCCAGATGACGGCGTCCATCGCCGGGGTGGCGCCGCCCAAAAAGAAAATAACGGTATAATCCGGCGGCAGCGATAAGAGCTGGCGCAGATTGTCCACCGCTTCTTTATACAGACCTTCGGTAGAAATATCTTTGGCGCGGTGGCTGCGTTCAAACAGGGTTTTGTAAACCGGGGTTTGGCGGATAACGGGGTGGCCTTGGCTGGGACCGCAGGTAAAAGTGGCGCTTGGCATTTTGGAAATGTCTAATTGAATGCTCATGATCTTTCTCCTTTTACGTCTGTTGTAGTATTTAGTTCCCTCCATTGTAGCAAAGTTTCGTAAAAAGAAAAGGGGTTTTTTATCTCTTGTTTTTTATCCGTAAATGCGTAGACTATAAACATATGCAGGAGTATTCCGTTCCCCCGAAACGGACACGTTTTTTGACGGGAACGCATAGAAGAGAAAGAATTGACTCTCTTTTTTACTTTTGATACTATAAAAAGCGAAGTCTTTATGCAGAGGCGATAGCTGTAATTTTACTGGAACAGAACGAGGATAACACATGAAAACGCAACGAAAGAAAAAAGCGTTTACACTTACGGAACTGTTGGTGGTCGTGATTGTGATAGGGGTTTTGTCGGCGGTAGTGCTGCCAAAGTTCAGCAAAGTGATTGAGACGCGCAAAACAACAGAAGCCGAAGAGCTGATGGCGGCCGTTCGCACCGAACAGGAAAAGCGCTGTGCATTGGATAAGGATTATATAGCGGACTTGTCGCAATTATCGGATATCATTCCTTCTACCAATACCAAAAACTTTGTATACAGCACCAATGAATCCGGTACGGGTATAGAAGCGCAAAGCAAAGGGAAATACGGCTATACGCTTAAAATGCCGTCGTATAAAGACGGGCGTTTGTGCTGCGAAAATGAAGAAGAATGCCTGAAATTAAATAAAGATTATCCGCTTTGTTCGGATCTGATTGCCCGGGCGGATTATCAAAGCGGCGCAGAATGTGCGGGGGACAATCGCCCTACGGTAGTGCAGTGCGTGGGCCCTTCCACCCAAACCTGCGGCTGCTTGGGCAAAGGTACCCAATCTCGTGTCTGTAATACCACCACGGGCCAGTGGGGTGCGTGGGGGGCTTGCAGCGCGCCGCTGTTTTGTTCCTGCCCGGAGGACGGGAAACCGGCTTCTACCCAAACTTGCAACGGCTGCGGTACGCAGACACGTACCGTTGCGTGTAATACGGCTAATGGAGAGTGGCAACCTTCCGCTTGGGGAACCTGCAGCAAAACCGTGGAGGAATGCACGGAAACGGAAGACGATTGCTGTGCAGACGGCCTTTCTTCCAGCGAATTTACCGCCTGTATTTTGGAACAATACGGGGCCGACTCTACCGAATATATTTGCGCCAGCGGTAAGAATTTAGGCTATATCAAGGAAATAGGATCTATAGCGGGAGCTTCTGCATGCGCGAGCAAATTGGTGGGCTTTGGCTCTTCTTTCCTGCGCGCTGCCAATAACACATGTTCCCCTACCGATACATACTGCCAGCAATTACGGTCGGAGAATATCTCGTGGATTTCCAGCGGATTCAAAAAATATGCCTGCACGGGAGAAAAACCCAATATTTCTTCCGCTCCGACGGTGGATCCCGAACCCGAGCCGGGTCCGGCCAGATTTGCTTGCTGCCGGGTGGAATTAGCCCCTATCATAACGTTTAATAATCATAGCGGATGGGCTTATAGTGACTGTCTGAATGCAGCCGGGAACGAAATGGCCCAATGTCCTGCGCAGGTCGTGCCCGGTGTCAAAATGAACGGTTCGCACGGCGGGTTGAGTTGTACCTATAAATACAGCTGTCCGCATGAGGGATACCAAGTGGGTAGCCACCCCTACCCCGGGTTTGTGCAGACATTAAGATGCGTAAGCTATGGCGAAACTTGTACAGCAGATGAGGTGGTGTGGTTGTAATCCCTCGTAAGAATAATCTGCAACAAACGCCCGGCCGAATGGCCGGGCGTTTTGCTGCAAACGCGGCGCGCATCGGCGTCCGTTTTCCGAGAATATAGGAATTAATCAGAACTGCTTTCAACCTCCTTGCGGCTAAGAATGCCCTGTCAAAAGAGGAAGTCTTTTTCAGTTGGCAGTCGTTTTTCTTTCCGGCGCCGCGGAATGAAGGGGGACTGGTGGCGAAGGTTTGCTTTGCGGGGGGAGAAATTTTGTAAAATATAGTGAAAGATTTACTTTTATATAGGAGACTCTCATGAGCTGTGAAAAATGCACCCCTGAAGTGATGAATATGTGCTGCGTCTGCAAAGGCGCCAAGCACGATCCGGCCCCGATTCCTGAAGAAGGCAAATGGGTCAAAGCCAAACAAATTACCGACATCAGCGGTCTTACCCACGGTGTAGGTTGGTGTGCCCCGCAGCAGGGCGCCTGCAAACTGACGCTTAACGTCAAAAACGGCGTTATTAAAGAAGCGTTGGTGGAAACCCTGGGCTGCTCCGGCATGACGCACTCCGCCGCTATGGCCGCGGAAATTCT
This sequence comes from Elusimicrobium sp. An273, assembly GCF_002159705.1. NCBI lineage: Bacteria > Pseudomonadati > Elusimicrobiota > Elusimicrobia > Elusimicrobiales > Elusimicrobiaceae > Candidatus Avelusimicrobium > Candidatus Avelusimicrobium gallicola. The sequence goes on along the minus strand of NZ_NFJD01000002.1, from coordinate 184,761 downwards.
GCCCGGCAAAACCATTTTGGAAGCTTTAAACTCCGATCTCGTGTGCGACGCCATCAACACCGCCATGCGCGAACTGTTCCTGCAAATCGTCTACGGACGCACGCAGAGCGCTTTCTCCGACGACGGCTTACCGATTGGCGCCGGCATGGAAGACTTGGGCAAAGGCCACCGCTCTCAGATCGGCACCATGTACGGTACCGAAGCCAAAGGCGCCCGCTACCTGGAAATGGCCGAAGGGTATGTGTTGGAAATCGGTTTGGATAAAAACAACGAAATCATCGGTTATAAATTCGTCAACCTGGGCAAAATGATGGATGCCATTAAGAAAGGCGAAGACCCGAAGGCCGCGTTTGAAAAGAACGTCAGCAAATACGGCCGCTTTGACGAAGCCGTCAAGAAAATTGACCCCCGCAAAGAGTAAGCCCAGGAGAAGATACATATGATTACGTTTGAAGGATACGAAAGAAGAATTGATAAAATTAATTCCGTTTTGAAAGAAAACGGCATTGCTTCTTTGGAAGAAGCCAAAGAAATCTGCACTAAAAAAGGCATTGACGTGGAAAAAATCGTCCGCGGCATTCAGCCCATTGCGTTTGACAACGCCGTCTGGGCCTACACGGTGGGCGCGGCTATCGCCATTAAATCCGGCGTAAAAACCGCGGCCGAAGCGGCCGAAAAAATCGGCGTGGGCTTGCAGAGCTTCTGCATTCCCGGCTCCGTAGCCGATCAACGCGCCGTAGGCCTCGGCCACGGCAACTTGGGCGCGATGCTCTTGTCCGAAAACACCAAATGCTTCTGCTTCTTGGCCGGACACGAAAGCTTCGCCGCGGCCGAAGGCGCCATCGGCATTGCCCGCACGGCCAACAAAGTGCGCAAAACGCCGCTTCGCGTGATTTTAAACGGCTTGGGCAAAGACGCCGCCTACATTATTTCCCGCATCAACGGTTTTACCTCCGTGGAAACGGAATACAACTATAAAACGGGCGAACTCAAAATCGTGAGCGAAAGAGCCTTCTCCGACGGCGACCGCGCCAAAGTAAAATGCTACGGCGCCGACGACGTCAACGAAGGTGTAGCCATTATGCGCCACGAAGGGGTGGACGTGTCCATCACCGGCAACTCCACCAACCCCACCCGCTTTCAGCACCCGGTGGCCGGCACCTATAAAAAATGGGCGACCGAAAACGGGAAGAAATACTTCTCCGTGGCTTCCGGCGGCGGCACCGGCCGCACCCTGCACCCGGACAATATGGCCGCCGGCCCTGCCTCCTACGGTATGACCGACACCATGGGCCGCATGCACAGCGATGCGCAGTTTGCGGGTTCTTCCTCCGTGCCGGCGCACGTGGAAATGATGGGCTTAATCGGTATGGGCAACAACCCGATGGTCGGCGCGACGGTAGCCGTTGCGGTGGCCGTAGCCGAAGCCAACTAATTGCTGTTTTAACGCAAAAAGCCGCTCCGCAAGGGGCGGCTTTTTTATGGAGAAAAAATGAAAAATCCCTAAAAAATAAAACTTTTTAAATGCGTCCCTCTTGAAAAAACGCCGTTTGCGCGTAGGCTAATAGTAGGGCAGGAGGTGGGGTTATGAAAACATTATTTGGCAGATACGGCTGGGCGGTAGCATTACTGACGGTGGCGGGTGCTTTAATGTTATTGGGGTCGGCCCCGGTATCGGCGGAACAGTCCCCGTTTGAACAGCTCCGCCGCCAAATGCCCGCAAAACTGGATTTGTTGCGAGACCGGGTGGACGAGGCCGGCGGGCAAGATTTAAGCTTGGCGCTGTTTTTGGCCGTTCAAAGCGAAGACGCACATACCGTGGGCACGACGGTGCTGGTGTATCAGCAATATCCGCGGGAGCGCAAATTGGCGGTATTGTTGGCGGCGGCGGTAAAATACCATAAAGAAATGAGCCTGATGCAGCGGGTGGAGGATCAATCGCTCAAACAAGCCTTGGCGGAGGCGCCGGCCGAAATGGCGGGCATTAACGGCATGTTCCAAACGGTGCAGGACAGCCTGTCCATGACGCCTGAAGTTTTAAAAGACACCGTGCGCAAGGCCCAAAGCCACAATATGCAGCGCAAAGCGGCCGAAGCCGTTAAACGGACGGTCAAACATAATTTAGGACAACAGAAAAAATAAACCGGCAAGATATTTCAAACAGGCGCCTGATTTCAGGGCGCCTGTTTTTATGGGTTACTTAATAAAAATCCGCCACGCAACCAGCAGGCCAAGCGCCAGCAAAAGCGCAAGGGCGGCCGCGGCAATTTCGGCCGGTTTGGGCTGGGGGGGAATCGTTTCTTTGGGCAGTGCATTCAGTCGCCGCTGCAAGAGCGCGGGAGCCGCACAAAAAACCAAATACCCCGCGGCCCGAGTCGTAACGTCTGTCCCGGCCAGGGTGCCCGCCAGCCCGGCCAGCCACGCCGTGCCCCATACCCACGGCGGCAGCGGCGCTTTGTGGTGCATATATTCGCAGGTGCGGCAGATGATGGCATTTAGGGAGAAGAACGTGCCAAACCCGCCTACGGCGCGCAAAAACGGGCCGTGTTTAAGCGGCTTGGCGCTTAAGCGGCGAAAGCCGTGCAATACCGCCTGCCATTGGCGGTAGAGCCAATAAAACGCAAACAGTCCTCCGCTTAGCAAATTAAGCAAAAACAGCGTTCCGGCGTGGATAAAATAAAACGTGTTGGACAAGCCCTTGCTTTTTAAAAACGTACGTCTGGCCGTGCGTTGGGCTTCGGTTTCATAATCCCATTTTTTGATGCTCAGCGCATAGGCCGCGTACAACGCCGCCAATACCCCCAGCATTTGCAGTAATCTTTCCATACGGCTATTATAATAATTTTTATTTCTGCGGTTGCGGTTTTTTAGCAGAAAGGCTTAAAAAATACTAAAATATATATATCTGCAAAAGTAATTTAGCTAAAGGCGTTTGCCTTTATTATAAAATACCCCGCAGTTGGTTAGAGGGGTATTTTTTTGGAAAGGAATAGGAATCAGACTGTATTATGAACAATACCCGCGAGGACGTACGCAACGTGGCCATTATCGCCCACGTAGACCACGGCAAGACCACCATTGTGGATGCACTTCTTAAATTTGCCGGCGAATTTAAAGTAAAAGAAGATCAAGCGCAAGACACCGTTTTGGACTCCAACCCCTTGGAGCGCGAAAGAGGCATTACCATTTTGGCCAAATGCACCTCTATCGGTTACAAAGGCCATACCATTAACATTGTAGACACGCCCGGCCACGCCGACTTCGGCAGCGAAGTGGAACGCGTGCTGCGCATGGTGGACGGCGCCATTTTGATGGTGGACGCCGTGGAAGGCCCCATGCCGCAAACCCGCTTTGTATTAAGAAAAGCCCTTGCTTTAGGGCTGCGCCCGATTGTGGTTATTAACAAAATGGATCGTGATCACGTGCGCCCCAGCGAAGTGGTGGACGAAGTGTTCAACCTGTTTATGGAACTGGGCGCTACGGACGAACAGTTGGATTTTCCGATTATCTACGCTTCCGGCCGTGCGGGCTGGGCCAGCTTGAAAATGGAAGAAAAAGGCAAAGACATCGCCCCTATTTTGGATACGATTTTGGAACATGTGCCCGCTCCGCAAGCCATGCCCAACGCTCCCCTGCAAATGCAGGTAACGATGCTGGACTATAACAACTTCCTAGGCCATGTAGGCATTGGGCGCATTTTGGCGGGCAGCATTCAAAAGGGCCAGCCGGTTACGTTGATTCATCCGGACGGCACCACCACCAATGCAAAGGCCGTTAAAATTGAACGCTTTTTAGGGTTAGGCAAAGTGGAAGTGGAAAGCGCCACGGCGGGCGATATTGTTTCCATCGCCGGATTGGAGGGGGTAGACGTGGGCGATACCATCTGCCGCCCCGACGCCCTAAAACCCCTGCCGCCCCTGGCCATTGACGCGCCGACGATGTCTATGGATTTTATGGTAAACGACAGTCCGTTCTCGGGGCGTGAAGGCAAGTTCGTAACCAGCCGCCACCTGAAAAACCGCTTGGAAAAAGAAGCCCAAACCAACGTGGGGCTGCGCGTAGAGCAGCTGGAAGGCGAAGGCAAATTTAAGGTATACGGCCGCGGCGAACTGCATTTGACGATTCTGATTGAAAATATGCGCCGGGAAGGCTTTGAGCTGGCGGTTTCTTCGCCGGAAGTAATTTATAAAGAAGAAAACGGGCAGATTTTGGAGCCAATGGAATACCTGATTTTGGATATTAAATCGGAATTTCAGGGCCCGGTGTTTACGATGTTGGGCACGCGGGCGGCGAAGTTGGAGAATATGGTCTCCGAAGGGGAAGACCGCCTGCGGCTGGAGTATTTGATTGCTTCGCGCGCGCTCATCGGGTTTAAAAACGAATTTTTAACCAATACCCGCGGCACGGGGATTATGCACCACAGTTTTAAAGGCTATTATCCCAAAGTAAACCTGCCGGACTTGCGCCGCAACGGGGTGCTGATTGCCAAAGAAGACGGCGAAACGACGCCTTATGCGTTGTTTGCGCTGGAAAATAACGGCGAGCTCTTTTTGGGCCCGGGCGTAAAAGTGTACGCCGGGGAAATTGTAGGCCAGAACTCCCGCTCCAACGACTTGGTGGTAAACCCCTGCAAAGCCAAGCACCTAAGCAATATGCGCAGCAAAGCAAGCGACGAATCTTACGTGCTCACCCCGCCGCGCGTGATGAGTTTGGAACAGGCGGTGGAATACATCGCGCCGGACGAACTGGTGGAAATTACGCCCACTTCGCTGCGCCTGCGCAAAAAGATTCTTTCTCACCTGCTTAGAAAACGCACGGAACGCGCCGCCGAAATGGCCGAGGAAGAAGAAGCCTAAGCTTTTTATTGGCTCATAAGCCGCGGTTTAAGCCGCGGCTTTTTTATGGTTGGAATTGGCTACACGCCAAGATAAATTTTGATAGGATACGGATATGAACCAAAAAGAACGCATGCTGGCGGGCCTGCCATACCGGGCTAGTCAAGACGGCCTGCCGCAGGAACAAATTGAAAATAAACAAAAAATTTACGATTACAACCACTGCCGCCCGAATGAAACGCAAAAGATGAAACAGCTGCTTGGCTCCATGCTGGGCCGCTGCGGGCAAAACGTAACGGTATTGCCCCCGTTTTATTGCGATTACGGCAAACAGATTGAAATGGGCGACAATGTATTTATTAATTATAATTGCGTCATCTTGGACGTCTGCCCCGTGCACATAGGGGATAATACGCTGTTTGGCCCCAATGTGTGCCTGGCGGCGGCGGGGCACCCGCTGCATCCGCTTTCGCGGCGAAGCGGGTATGAATACGGCGCACCCATTTATATTGGAAAAGATGTATGGCTGGGGGCCAATGTGGTGGTGGCGCCCGGCGTGTCGGTGGGGGACGGCAGCGTAATCGGCGCGGGGAGCGTGGTGGTAAAAGACATTCCCGCAGGCGTGCTGGCGGTAGGCAACCCCTGCCGGGTGCTTCGCGCCATTACCGAGGAAGACCGCCCTTTTTATTTTAAAAAGAAACGTTTTGACGTGTCGGACTACTAAAAAACACCGGCTGCGAAGCCGGTGTTTTTTGCTGTTTTTATTTCTGTAAATAAAGGAAGTTAAAAAAGTTGGCTTAGGCCCAATTTGTCTAAAATGCCGTCTAACAGGCCCGGCTCTTTGGTTTTGGCAACGCCCAGCTGCTTGCTCTCGCGGTCTAAGGCGTGGCGGATGAGGGCCAAGGCACCGCAATAGGCGGGGTTATCGGTCGGGCAGTCGGAAATTAAATCGTCAAATACGCCGATGCGTGCTTTGCGTATGCCCAAGGTTTGTTTGGCGGATTTTAATACAATTTTATTGGCGCCCGAGCCGCACAGCACCAGCCGCGCCGGCAAATGTTGCAGGTACGGAAGCGACTGGCAGAGCTCTTTACTGAGGGCGGAGGTTAATTTTTCGGCCGCGTCTTCTATAATCTCGTCGGTAATTTCGTCCGTTCCCGGCTCGTAGCCGCGCAGGGTTTGGCGGGTGGTTTCCAAATCGTTTTGCAATAAGTCGGATGCGGCTTCCAACAGGCGGTCGGTGCCGAAAGGCAGTTCCCAGCCGTCCATCAGCGTGCCTTTGTAGTACAGCAGGCCGGAAGTAAGGTTGGCGCTGATGTCCAGCAGCAGGGCGCCGGCTTGCTTTTCTTCCGTGCTAAGAAGCGTCTCCCCCAGCGCAACCGACGACGGCAACACCTGATATTCCGTACAGTGGCAGGCGTTAAACACTTGGTTTAAATTGTTCAAATGGCTGGACGCCGCAAACGAGAGAAATGTTTCCACCTCTAATAAAGAGCCCGTCATTCCCTGCGGGTTTTTAATGCCAATGTTTCCTTCCACCGAGTAGAACTGGGGCAAAATGTCCACCACTTCCAGGCGGTCGCTCAGGTTTAGCGGCACGGAGGAGCGGGCGGCTTCTTCCATTTCCCTCGGGCCGATGATGCGGTGGCGCGATTCTATGGATTTAAACCCGCTGGAGCGCTTGAAAGACAAAAAATTGCCGCGCAATCCCACCACCACCGCCGGATCAAACGACACATATTCCGACACTTCGGCAAAAACTTTTCCCAGTTCTTCCTGCGCCCCTTGCATATCCCGCACGAACGCGCCCGCAAACGACCGGCACGGCCGGCGCAGCATATGGCGGATGCGCAGGGTGTCGGTTTCGTCGTCCAAGGCGGCCAGGGCGGCGGTAATTTCGCCGCCGTAAAAATCCAGGGATAAAATATCGCGGTTCATACAGGCTCCGTTCTGTATGTTATTTTATCAAATTTAACCGTTTGGCAATTTTGTAGAGGGGCGGCGTTTTTGGCCGGCCGAAAAATTTAAATTTCTCCGTCGGAGGGGCTCGCAAGCGTTTGGCTCATTCCCGTCGGTGCGCGCCGCGCAAATTTGGGGCGCGCGCCGTCTTAATTTAGTAAAATATAATTAGCTATGATAGACATCAAAGACCTTTCCTTCCATTTCGGCCTGCGCACCTTGTTTGAAGATACTTCCGTCATGATTCAAGACGGGCAGAAAGTGGGCCTTGTCGGCCCCAACGGGTGCGGCAAGAGTACGCTTTTTAAGCTGATTGAAGGCAAGTTCTCGCCGGACGGGGGACGCATAGATATCTCCCGCGGCACCAAAATAGCTTCCGTCGCGCAGGACATAGAAGACCCGTCCGTGGCGCTTTTGGATTATGTGCTGGCCAGCGACAAGGAACTTTCCGCCCTGCAAAAGGAACTGCAAGACCCCAATATATCGGGCGAGCGGATGGCGGAAGTGTTTGACCGGCTGGAATTTTTGGGCGCCCACAGCGCCGAAGCCCGCGCCAGCGCCATTTTAAGCGGGCTGGGGTTTGTGAACGAAGATTTCCGCCGCCCGCTTAAAGAATTTTCCGGCGGCTGGCAGGTGCGCGCCAATGTGGCGGCGTGCTTGTATGCGCCGTCGAACTGTTTGCTGTTGGACGAGCCGACCAACCACTTGGACTTGGAAACCGCCATGTGGCTGGAAAACTATCTGGTGCGGTTGGACAAAACCATTTTTATCATCAGCCACGACCGCCATATTTTAAACCGCCTGTGCGACAAAATCATCCACGTGGAAGACGCCCAGCTGAAGCTTTATAACGGCAATTACGATACGTATGAGCGCACCCGCGCCGCCGCCATAGAAGGCGCCCGGCTGGCGGCCGCCAAGCACGAGCGCGTGGTGGCGCATTTGCAGTCGTTTGTAGACCGCTTCCGCTACAAAGCCACCAAGGCCAAGCAGGCCCAAAGCCGCATTAAAATGATTGAAAAACTGGGTGACGCGCCCGCCATTCCCAAAGATCCGGAAGTGCACTTTCAGTTTCCCTCGCCGGAGCGGCTGCAGAATTCGTTGATTACCATCGAAAACGGCGTTGCCGGCTACGACGATAAACCCGTTTTGCAAAATTTAAACCTGCGCATTGAACCCGACGACCGAATCGCCCTCTTGGGCGCCAACGGCAACGGCAAATCCACGCTGGCCAAAATTCTTTCGCACCGGCTGTTATTGATGTCGGGCAAGATGACGATGGCCAAAAAAATGAAAATCGCCTATTTCTCCCAGCACCAAACGGAAGAATTGGACGTGGAAAAAACGCCCTACGAACAGCTTTCCGCCGTGATGCCCTTGGCTACGGAAACGCAGATTCGCGCCCAGCTGGGGGCGTTTGGGTTAAACAAAGCCAAATCCGATACGGAAATAGGCAAATTGTCCGGGGGGGAGAAATCCCGCCTGCTTTTGGCGCTGATTACCAAGGACGCGCCGCATTTGTTGATTTTGGACGAACCCACCAACCATTTGGACATTCAATCCCGCCAAGCCTTGCTGGAGGCGCTGAACGATTACGAGGGCGCCGTCGTGCTGATTACGCATGACTTGCACGTGATTGAATATACCTGTGATACGCTGTGGATCGTCCGCCACGGCACCTGCCAAACGTTTACCGGCGATTTGGAAGACTACAAGGCCCAGCTCTTAAAAAACAACGACCGCAACGACTTGGCCAGCGACAAAATGACCTCCAAAGAAGCCCAGCGCCGTGCCGCCGCCCAACGGCGGGCGCGCGTCGCTCCGCTTAAAAAGGAAATCCGCGCGCTGGACGAAAAAATAGAAAAGCTGACCGCCCGCAAAAAAGCGTTGGAAGAACAACTGACGGCCCAATACTCTGCAGACGGCAGTATTGAGCTGGCCCTGTTAAACGACCAACTCCAAAAAGCCGAAGACGAATGGATGCGGCTGAGTGAAGAATATGAACAAGCCTGCGCCGAATGAACAAATGCCCGATTTTTCCTGCCTGCCCGCGTATTTGCAGCAAGCGCTGGCCCGCCTGGATATTACCGTCCCCACGCCCGTACAGGCGGGGGCGGTTCCGCCTGCTTTGCAGGGGCGCGACGTGTTGGCTACGGCGCAGACCGGCACGGGCAAAACGTTTGCTTTCTTGCTGCCGCTTGCCGTAAAACTGGCCGAAAATCCGCAGGAAAATGCACTTATTTTGTCGCCCACACGGGAGCTTGCGCAGCAGACGCAGGAAGAGCTAAAAAAACTGTTTTCGGAGGCTTTTTCGCTTCCAACGGCTCTTATTATCGGCGGGGACAATATCCATAAACAATATGCCGATTTGCGCGCACACCCGCGCGTGATTATCGCCACGCCCGGCCGGTTAATGGACCATATGGGCCGCAAAAGCGTGGATTTAACAAAGACGCATCTGCTGGTGCTGGACGAAACCGACCGCATGCTGGATATGGGATTTATTGACGATATGCGGCGGATTGTGGCCGCTTTGCCCGCGCCGCGCCAGACGCTGTTGTTTTCGGCCACGCTGCCGGAACAAATCCAAACGCTGGCCCGGGAATTTTTAACCCGTCCGGTGCGGGTGCAAATCGGCTCGGTGGTCAGCCCGGCGGATTTGGTGGTACAGGAAATTGTGCGGGTGGACGTGCGGGAAAAACTGCCGCAGCTGCTGCACGAACTGAATACGAGAAAGGGATCTGTCTTGATTTTTACGCGCACCAAACACGGGGCGGAACGGCTGGCCAAACAGCTTAAATTATACGGCCAAAAAGCCAATGCCCTGCACGGGGATTTGCGCCAAAACCGCCGCCGGCAGGTGCTGGAATTTTTCCGAAACGGCACCGTGCGGATTTTGGTGGCTACCGATGTGGCGGCCCGCGGCATTGACGTGCCGCATATCGCACACGTGATTAATTACGATTTGCCCCAATGCCCGGAAGATTACATCCACCGCATCGGGCGCACCGGCCGCGCGGGAACGGTGGGGGCGGCGCTGTCGCTGATTTCAGATGACGGCGAGAAATGGAAAGAGATTTGCAAAGTAACCCGTTTTTCTATTCCCGTCAAAACCATTCAAAAAACCATTGAACCGCTGCCCGCGCCCAAATTTGTGGCGCAGGAAGAAGGCGCCGCCCACGGCAAGAGCCGCCGCGCGCGGGTTCACCAAACGTCCCGCCCGTCCAAAGCCACCGCACTGGCAAAACAACTTTTGCAAGAAGGCGAAGTGGATTTGCCTCAACGCTCGGCCGCTCTTGCCGACAGCAAAGCACCCTTTCGCCAAGTTCCCAACACACTGCCGGCCAAGCGCGAAGAGACTAAAGCCTTTCCTCTTCGCCCGCAAAAGCCAAAAACCTTTCGCAAAGCGTTAGCCGGTGCCTCGGTGTTGGCGGAAGAGACCACACAAAATCCTTTTCGCACGGTTAAAGTAGGCGCCAGCAAAAAGACGCTTCGGCAAACCGCCCGCCGCAAGACAGAAAACCCGGCTTGGGAAAAATCCAAAACCGGGCATAAAAACGTCAAAAAATTTTCTAAACGCAAACACCGTTAAAAAAGGGCTTTTTAAGCTCTTTTTTAATCCAGTTCCGTGCCGATGACGGCTGTTCCGTCCGGCAGTTCATCTGTTTTTAAAGAGTCGCACAACCAGCTGTATTTTTGGCTCTTGCTCGCGCAAATAAGCAAATCCTTGTATTTGGTGTCTCCCAAGCGGTACGTATAATACATATCCAAGCAATAAGTATTGGCATAGGAACCGCTTCCGCTGATGCGGCAGGCGGATACGCCCCAGTCGGAAAAAGCGTAATGGTAGTTTCCGATGTTAAAAGAGGAGGCTTCCGGCGTGTCGGCATCAAAAAAGGAAACATCCAATCCGTTCAGTTTCATCGGCGCTTCGGAATTGGCGGAGCGGTAGCGCTTGGCAGCGTCAAAAATCGTTCTTAAGTTAACCAACGCTTCCATCGATTCCGCCCGCTGTACCGATTTGCGGTACTGCGGCAAAGCAACGGAAGTTAACATGGCAATAATCATCACCACTGCCAACAGTTCAATAAGCGTAAAACCCGTATGATTTCTTTTCATATAATGACTCCTTTCTTCTTGTACAGTATATCGGTTTTTGGGCGGTTTTTCAATTGTTTTAAAGGCGCGGTTTCATTGAAAGAAAAGCAAAAAAGGATATAATAATAAAGTAATGAAAATTTTGAACAGAGGTTTTTATGCTTAAAAATATGCTTGCCAAAGGTTTTACGCTGACGGAACTCATGGCCGTAGTGATTATTATTGCCATTTTGTCCGGCGTTGCATTGGGCTCTTATAAAAAAGCCGCCGAACGCAGCCATTTTACGGAGGGGCTGGTGGCGGGACATACGGTTCTGGAAGCGGTAAACCGGTATTATTACGACAACCCGGATTTATCCGATTCGGAGCGCAAACGTCCCAAAGCCGATTATTTGGATATTGGGCTGTCTAATGCGCGTTCGTGCACCATAAACCCCAATAAAGACTATTGCCTGCGCACCAAATACTTTGAAATTGTTATTCAAACCTGGGGGGTACAGGTAAACCGCGTACAAAACAATGCGGTAAAAGATTATTATTTCTACCTGTATCCGGAGTATGCTTCGGGCCGCTACCCGGATCAATGCATCTCGCGCAGTGCTACCGGGCATGACTTGTGCGTAACCATGGGATATACAAATTGCTCCGGCTCCGGTTCTTATTATAGCTGTACAAAATAATGTGCTCTGCTTTTGTGTTTTTATTGCCCTGCGCCAGCAGGGCATTTTTTGGGCATAAAAAAACCACAAAGCGTATGCTTTATGGAATCTTCTTGTTAAGCCGTTTTGGACAGGCGGAAGAGTTTTCTTCCCCTGTCCGCCGGCGAAACAACTGGCCGGCTTCAAACTGCTAATTGTGTGCTTCTAGACGCCCTTATTTTTTGCTGATCATATAATGGGCGCCGCTGACATTTTCACCGACTTTCGTCAGAGCTTCAGCCATTTTTTCAAGTAACTTCATCATTTTTTTATTCTCCTGTTTAAAGTCCGATAAGGAGAGAACTTCTTATCTTTCTTAAAATATTATACAAATTTTTAGTAACGTTGTAAATTAAGGATATATATAATAACAAAAATAAAAAGAATATGCAATAATTTTTTTGCTTTTTTGGCTCCTCAGCCCCCAACGCCTTTTTATATAATATAAATATTATGAAAGTACTTCACACCGATTGTTTAGTAATAGGCGGCGGCATTGCGGGCTGCGTGTACGCCCACCAAGCCGCCAAAAAAGGCCTTAAAACCATGCTCTTGTGCTGCGGAGATATGCCCGAAGCCAACAGCGATTTGGCCCAAGGGGGGATTGTTTACGAGCCCAACTTGAATATGGACGATTTGTTGGCCGATGTAAAAATGGCCACGGCCGGCATGTGCAACGAAAAAGCGGTCAAGGAACTTTCCGCCGCCGGGTGCAAAGCCGTCCAAGAAGTTTTTCTGACGGATTTGTCCGTCAATTTTGACCGGGACGCCCAACATCAACTGCGCTTTACGCGTGAAGGCGCCCACCGCAAAAACCGCATTATTTATTCCAAGGATACCACCGGGCACGCCATGCTGGCGGCCATTCAGCAGGCCGTTCGCAAAAACCCGCTGGTTACCGTGCGGGAATATGCCTCGGCCATTGATTTGCTGACCCTTTCCCACAGTTCGCCCGACCCGATGGACCGCTACTACCCGCTGACGGTATTTGGCGCCTATGTGCTGGATAATAAAACGGGTGAAGTCTTTGCCGTAACGGCTAAGAAAACGGTGCTGGCCACCGGCGGCGTGGGGCAGGTGTACCGCCATACCACCAACGCGGCGCACGCCTACGGCCACGGCGTGGCGATGGCGTACCGGGTGGGGGCGCGCGTGATGAATATGGAATTTGTGCAGTTTCACCCCACGGTGTTTGCCAAAGGGAAAAGCTTTTTGCTTTCCGAAGCCCTGCGCGGAGAAGGCGCCATTTTGCGCAATTGCAATGGTGAAGCCTTTATGCCCAAATATCACCCGCTTAAAGATTTGGCCCCGCGGGATATCGTGGCCCGCGCCATTGAAGAAGAACGGCTGAAAACATCCCACGACTGCGTGTATTTGGATACCACCGCCAACCCGGCAGAAGAAACCAAAGAGCGCTTTCCCGCTATTTACAAAAAATGTTTGGAAGAAGGCTTTGATATGACCAAGGTGCCCGTGCCGGTGGTGCCGGCGGCGCATTATTTCTGCGGCGGCGTGTATGCCACCCCGCAGGGGCGCACCAACATCGCCAATTTAAACGCCATCGGCGAAACGGCGTGCACCGGCTACCACGGAGCCAACCGCTTGGCCAGCACGTCGCTGTTGGAAGCGGTGGCCATGGGGTATTTGTGTGCCGAGGCGGATGCGAAGGATATCGCCTCGGGGTCGTTTCACATTCCCGATCCCAAGCCGTGGGTCGTGCCGGAAGAAAAGCCCGATTTAAACCTGGTAAAACAGGATCTGGCCACCCTGCGCAGTACGATGTGGAACTATGTGGGCTTAATCCGCAGCCGCAAGCATTTGGGCCGCGCGGAAAAAATCCTGCGCCACTTGCATAACGAAATTGATGCGTTCTACAAAGGCACGGCGTTGTGCCAGGAACTCTTGGACTTGCGCAACGGTACCCAGACGGCGCTGTTAATTACTTACGCCGCCTTGAAAAACCGCCATTCGGTGGGCTGCCATTACTTGTCCGACGAAAAGAAAGACGCATAACGCGCAGTCAAATCGTTTCAAAAACGCCGGAGGGTATGCTCCGGCGTTTTTTTATTTTTCTATAAGTGGTTTGGACAGCAAGCCAAGCGGAAAGAGAAAAGGTACTAAAAAATATCCCCCGAATTTCTTCGGGGGATGTTTTTATTTATGGTGAGCTTTTTTGCTTTCTTTTTGTTTTAAACTGGCCTTAATCAGCCCGTCAAACAGCGGATGCGGGCGCAACGGGCGGGAACCAAATTCCGGGTGGAATTGGCCGGCGATAAAGAAAGGATGATCTTCCCGTTCCACAATTTCGGGCAGTACTCCTTCGTGCCAGCCGGACACTTTCAGCCCCGCTTCCGACAGTAATTTTACGTAGGCCGGGTTGAATTCGTAGCGGTGGCGGTGGCGTTCCACAATTTGGTCTTTGCCGTATAACCGCCGCGCCAGCGAGCCTTCTTTCAAGTCCGCCGTATAGTTGCCCAAGCGCATCGTGCCGCCTTTGTAGACCACGTTTTTTTGCTGGGGGGTTAAATCCACCACCGGGTCTTTGGTGGTGGGGTCAAACTCGGTGGAATTGGCGTCGTGCAACCCGCAGAGGTTGCGCGCCGCTTCAATCACCGTACATTGCATCCCCAGGCAAATGCCCAGAAAAGGCACTTTTTTCTCGCGCGCGTATTTAACGGTGGCAATTTTCCCTTCAATTCCGCGGCCGCCAAATCCGCCGGGGATTAAAATGCCATCCACGTCTTTTAGCTTGTCTTCCACGGTGTCTTTTTCCGTGTTTATATAGACGACTTCCACCTTGGCGTCGTTATTCATTCCGGCATGTTTCAGCGCTTCGTGCACGGATTTATAAGCCTCCTGAAATTCGGCATATTTGCCGGCGATGGCAATTTTGACGGTTTTGGAAGGCTTGAGCGCTTTGTTAAAGAAATCAAACCATTTGGGATCCACTTCCTGGGTGGGTTTTAAGCCCAGCATGGAAATGATTTGCTTGTCCACTTCCTGTTTATAGAACATTTCCGGCACGTGGTAAATGGATTTGGCGTCGGCGCATTCAATAACGGCTTTGGCCGGCACGCTGCAAAAGAGGGAAAGTTTTTCTTTTAAATGCTGGTTCAGCGGTTTTTCCGTGCGGCAAATAAGCATGCTGGGTTCAATGCCCACTTCGCGCAGTTTGTTGACGGAGTGTTGGGTGGGCTTGGTTTTGAGCTCTTGCGCTACGGCAATGTACGGAATCAGCGTTACGTGCACGCAAATGACGTTTTGCGGGCCTTTTTCCAGCCGCAGCTGGCGGGCCGCTTCCAAAAACGGGAGGGATTCAATATCGCCCACCGTACCGCCGATTTCAATGATAGACACGTCCGTATCGTTTTCAAACGCGGTAAAGCGTTTTTTGATTTCGTTGGTAATGTGCGGAATGACCTGCACCGTGGCGCCCAAGTATTCGCCGCGGCGTTCCTTATCAATGACGGTTTGATAAATGCTGCCGGCGGTGTTGGTATTGGCGCGGGTCATGGTAACGTCCAAGAAGCGTTCATAGTGGCCTAAATCCAAATCGGCTTCGGCGCCGTCTGCGGTCACAAACACTTCGCCGTGCTGGTAGGGGCTCATGGTGCCGGGGTCTACGTTGATGTACGGGTCGCACTTAATCATATTGACGCGCAGGCCGTTAAGCTGCAGCAGTTTGCCGATGCTGGCGCCGGAAATGCCCTTGCCAAGCGAACTGACCACGCCGCCCGTGATGATAATGAATTTAGACATAAATGACTCCTGTAAATAAAAATAAAATCTTCTCTGCCGCACATTCCGTTTGGCGGCGTGCCAAAAAGAGGAACTCCCGCCGCAGCGGGAGTTCTTCGCTATTGATGTTCTTTCGAATACTTTTCGGCGGCTTCCAAGTCGGCCGCGGTGTCAATGGCGGGGCCGGTGGGGTGGGTTTCCACGCATTTGATGGTCATCCCGTCCTCCAGCGCGCGCAGCTGCTCCAGCCGTTCCAACTGTTCCAGCGGGCTGGGCGGCAGCTGTACAAACCGTTCCAGCGCTTCGCGGCGGTAGCCGTAAATGCCGCAGTGCTGCCAATAGGGGGCTTTTTTGTTTTCTTCCGTCAGCTCCCGTTTGTACGGTACGCGCGAGCGCGAAAAATAGAGGGCGCGCCCGTCTTTGGCGATAACGGCTTTGACGCAGTTGGGATTGTCAATTTTGGCGTCGTCTAACGTAGCAAAGACGGCCGTAGAAATATCGCACGACGGATCGCTTCGCAGCAGTTCCGCTACGGCACTGACCGTTTCCGTGCTGATAAACGGCTCGTCGCCCTGGACGTTAATAATAAATTTTTCCGGGCGGTTTTGCGCCGCTTCAAAAATGCGGTCGGTGCCGCTCTGGCAGGATTCGCTGGTCAGTACGGCGGTGGCGCCGAATTTGGCAACAGCCTCCACCACCAAAGGGGACTCGGTGGCGATTACCACGTCTCCCAGTCCGGTGCGTTTGCACGCTTCATAGACGTGTTGGATGACGGGTTTTCCGTTCAAATCTTTCAAAATTTTTCCCGGCAGGCGCGACGAACCGTAGCGCGCAGGGATGGCAATTAAAATATCACTCACGGCAATACTCCTTCAATTTCTTCGCGGGTGGCGGTGGCCGTGCCGGATTTTTCTACTACAATCCCGGCGGCATAGTTGGAAAGCACCGCCGATTCCTGCAGGGTGGCGCCCGTGGAAAGCGCAAGCGTGAGTACGGAGATCACCGTATCGCCCGCGCCGGTAACGTCGTACACTTCGCGTGCGGTGGCCCGGACGGTAACGGGTTTTGTTTTGCCTTTTTCAAACAGGCTCATGCCGTCAGCGCCGCGCGTGATTAAAATAGAGTCGGCATTTAACATTTTTAAAATTTTGTTGCCCAACGTTTCAATGGCTTCTTCGCCGGGTTTGGGGGCTTCGCCCATGCCTTCCCAGGCTTCTTTGGTGTTGGGGGTCATGCAGGTAATGTTTTTGTATTTTTTAAAGTTGTCAATTTTCGGGTCTACGCAGACGGGAATTTTGTGCTTGCGGCAGGTTTCGATGATGGTTTGGATGTTGTGGTCGCTTAGCATTCCTTTGCCGTAGTCGGACAAAATGACGCCTTTGGCGGTTTTTACCGCCAGTTCAAAGCTTTTCATGCACAAAGAGGAAACCGAGGGGGAAATGGTTTTTTTGCTTTCGCGGTCAAAACGGACGATCTGCTGCTGCTCGGCCATCACGCGGATTTTTTGGGTGGTCGGGCGGTCGGGGTCTTCGGCCACGCCGTAGATATTGACGTTTTTCTCCCGCAGAAATCCTTTGAGCATTTCGCCGCCCAAATCCTGCCCCACGACGGAAATCATCACCGGGCGCGCACCCAATGCGGCCAAGTTTACCGCCACATTGCCCGCACCGCCGGCTACAAAAAATTCTTTCTTTACGTCCACCACCGGCACCGGCGCTTCCGGCGAAATGCGGCTGACCGTGCCTTTGATAAAATGATCCAGCATAATATCGCCTACGACGATAATTTCCTGTCCTTCAAAATCTTTTAAAATTTCTTTTAAGCGTTTGGTCGGTATCGTATGCATAGCTTCTCCTGCTGTATTATTACACCATTATATATTTAATTGCGTTTGTATTCCAGTAGCTCGGCCGATACGCTGCCGATGAATACTTCCGCCTTCATTTTAACGGGCATTTTGTAGGCGTCGTCCGTCAGCCATACTTTTAGGCTCTTGCCTTTGCTTACAAAAATGCCCTCGCCTCTAAACTGAGGTTCCACCACAATACAGTCAAATTCTCCGGCATCGGTTTTGACGGTTTCTTTTCCCAGCACTTTTACCACCAAGGGATATTGCTTTTCGCGGTTGATGATGTCAAACACGATGTCTTTGCCCGGCTCCAGTTTTTGCGCCCGCACAAAATACAGCGAAGAAAGCATATCCAACACCCGCATGGACAGCCCTCCCGAGATGACGCGGGGATCTTCTTTTTTTTGCACTTCGCCGTAAAACAATTGGCGGGGGTAATCAAAAGTCAGCCATTCGTCGCGCTTATAGCTGCCTTCGCGCACGCTTTGCAGGTAGCCCAGCGAATAAAAATTTTCGGTGTCCAGCCACGAATAATTTACGTCCCTTACCTTAAAAAACGCGTCTATGACCGAGGCCGAAAACGCCGTGGTTTGCAGCAGGTAGGCGTCCCGCCCGTTGACGGTGGTCAGCCCGCGGTTTTTGATGTAGGCCGTTCCGGCGCGGATAAACGTATAATAGACGCCGTATTTAAGTTCTTCCGCGCTCCAGGGGGCTTGCGTAGTGTCGGGGCGCAGGGGCGAATAGGCCAGCGGGCTTAAGCGGCGGCCTTCTAGGGAAATCAGGTCTTCGTCTTCAAAAGCGGGGGTATCCTGCGGCGGGGCGGAAAGCGTTTGGGCTTGGCGCGCCTGCCGAATCAGGGCTTGCGGCGTAGGAGAAGGCTCCTCTTGCTGGGGGGAGGAAGGCGCGGGTGCGGCGGCAGGCGCCGGGGCCTGCGTTTGGGGCTCGGTTTTAACGGCCGGATTTACGGGAATAGACGGTTTTGCAGCGGGTTTTTCAGCCGGGGCGGCAGCCTCGGCCGGGGCCGCCTCAGCTGGGGCGCTTACGGGTGCCGCCGCGAAAACGGGAGCGGGCGAATCAGGCTCCGCAACCGTTTGGCGCTGGGCGGTGCAGGCCGCCAGCAACAGGGCCGCCAGCAAGCAGGTAACCTTATGCTTCATGGGCGGCTCCGCTGTCTTTGGCGATAAAGCGTGCGGCGTTAAGCAGGTTGGAAGCCACTTTTTCGGGCTTTAAATCCGGGTATTTTTGCAAGTGGTTTTTGCCGTTTGCCGTAGTAACCAGGACGGATTTAAACCCCAGCGCGTGGCCGAATTCCACATCGGCTTTCTTGTCGCCAATCATATACGATTGGGCGGGGTCAATATGATATTTTTTAATCAGGCGCAGCCCTAAAGCCGGTTTCGGCTTGCGGCAGCTGCAGTTTTGCTCCGGGGCGTGCGGGCAGAAGGCAATTTCTTCTATTACGGCCGGGCGAAGCAGTTTTAACATCCGGGCGTGTACGGCGTTGACTTCTTTTTCGGTAAAATAGCCGCGGCCGATGCCGGATTGGTTGGAAACAATAAAAAATTTAAATCCGCATTGTTTGAGCAGTTTAAAAGCGGCCGGCGCGCTTTGGTAGAGTTTTACTTTGGCTGGGTCGCTTAAATAAGTGCCCGGTTTTTCGTGGATGACGGTGCCGTCCCGGTCTAGGAAAACGGCTTTTATCCGCTCCTTCATACCCGTTCCTCCGGGTGGTTTTTCAGGTAGGCCTCGCCTTCGGCTTCCCGTTTCCAGCGGTTATGGGCCCACAGCCACGAGCCCGGATTGGCGCGCAGCCAATCTTCGTAATAGCCGACCAGGGTTTTGGTAAATTGGCGGGCGTTTTCCATACTGTATTCTTTGGGCGGAAGCACCGGATCCATCACTTCCGAAACGATGGTGCCGTCTTTTTCTCTCCAGACCCGCACCGGGAACACCGGCACCTGCATTTTGATCGCCAGCAGGGCCGTAATCGGCGAGAAGGCCGCTATGCGCCCCATAAAAGGAATCCACACTTCGCTGGAGCCGGCGTTTTGGTCAATTAAAATGCCCAGCATTTTTTTCTTTTTCAGCCAGCGCATGCAGGCAAAAAAGGGTTTGTCTTCATTATTGCTGTAAAACGTGCGCCCTGTGAAGATATTGCGCAGGCGGTTTGTTTCTTCGTCCACATACGGGTTGTCCACCCGCTGGGCCAGTACGGCTTTGTCCACCCCGTAAATGGCGCCCGCCAGGCCGAACGCTTCCCAGTTGGTAAAATGCCCGATGTGAATAATGCCGCCCGTGTGTCCTTGGGCGTTGAGCATTTTTTCCGCTCCGATAATGCGGCAGTGCTTTTTAAATTCTTCGGGCGTCATGCGGGTAAGCTTTATAAATTCCGCCAAAATGCCGCCCATGTTGCGCCAGGACTCCAAGGCTACGGCCCGGGCCTCGGCGGGGGTCATCTGCGGGAAAGCCCGGCGGATATCGTAGACGGAGCGTTCAAAGCGCTTTTTCATCACAAAACGCACCGCGCCGGTGGCTTTTCGCCCCAGCCAAACGGCGGTTTTATAGGGCAGCAGCCCAAACAGCGCGCAAAACGTTTTGAGCGCCGCATATTGCATAAAATGAAACGGAGTCTTTTTAAAACGGGCTTTTTCCATATATACCCATTATAGCAAGTTTTCGCTGGAAACCCGTTTGGTTTTGAAAACGCTTTGGAAATGCTAAAATATCTAAAACCGATTTTTGAGGAATGTATGGATTTATTAGAGTTAAAAGAAAATTTACAGCAAAACGCTTTGGGGCGCGGGGTGTTACTGGTTGCCTCTAAACTTTACGGCTTGGGCGCGTGGTTAGACCGCGCTTCTTACGAAAACGGCTGGAAAACGGCCCAAAGCGTAAATTCCCGGGTGGTGTGCATCGGCAACATTACGGCGGGCGGCACCGGCAAAACGACGGCGGTGCTGCTGGCGGCTACCACTTTGGCGCAGGAAGGCATCCGCGTAGCGATTGTGTCGCGCGGGTACAAACGCCAGCAAAAAAGCAACGAGCCCGTGGTGCTTTTTGATAACCCGGACGCCGATTGGCGCTTGGCCGGCGATGAGCCTTTTATGATGAGCCGCGTGCTGAGCCAATACAAAGTGCCTATCGTCATCTGCCCCAACCGCGCCGAGGCCGCCAAAGAAGCCTTGCGGCGCTTTAAAAGCCAGATTATTTTGTTGGACGACGGCTTCCAGCACCACCGTCTGCGCCGCGACGCCAACATTATTTTAATAGACGCCAAAAACCCCTTTGGCAATTATCACCTGCTTCCATACGGCATTTTGCGAGAGCCGCTTTCGGCCTTAAAACGCGCGTCCTTAATCGTGCTGACGCATTGTGACCAAGTGTCCGACCGCCAGCTGGAAGACATCCGCGACCAAATCCGCCTGCAGAACGACACGGTGGAAATTTTGGAAAGCGTACACAAGCCGGAATACTATTTTGATATTTGCAACACCAAAAAAGTGGAACTGAAAGACATCCAAGGCCCGGCGGCGTGTTTTTGTGCGCTGGGGCATCCGGAAACGTTTGAAAAAACGCTGGAAAATTTGGGATTGGAACTGAAACAAAAATGGCGTTTCCCGGATCATCAGTTCTATACGGAAGAAAACCTGCGCACGTTTGAAGAAACCCGCGGGGATTTGCCGCTGATTACGACGTTTAAGGATTTTGTGAAATTCCCCGACAACTGGCGCGATATTTTGACGAAGAACGTGTATGTGCTGTCGGTCAATTTAAAAATTCGCGGCGGGGAAAAGGAATTTGATAAATTTACGGACGTGCTGTATCCGAAATTTTCCAAAATCAAAAACCGCTGAACTTTCGCCCGTCAAAAAACCCGGCTTTCAGGCCGGGTTTTTTTATCGTCAGCAAAGTCTAGCGCCGTTTCCACAAGGCCCAGCGTACGGCAAGCGGGCGGCGGGCGGGAAACAGAACTTTTAAAAATAATTTTTTCCCGGTGCGCTTGTTGGGGCCCTCTAGCGGGGTAAGAACCAGCCCGCCAAAACCTTCCGGCAGGAGGCGGGAAGCTTTTTTAAGCGTAAAACGGGCCGCCGGCCAAAACGCAAATCCTTTCGGCTTTAGCTTAAGGCGGATTTGCATCACGGCCGCACTTTCCTGCAGTAAACCTGCCGCCTGCTGCAGGGGGAGAAGGGTCAGGTCTTCCCCGTTTTCGCACAGCGCGCCAAAATCGATCAGTCCGCTTTTTTGCATTTCTTTTATTTGGTTTTCCGTCAGCAGGTTTTGCCACGGCTCGCGGTGCGGGTCTTGCCAGGCATTATACGCGTCCGCCAGCGCGGGGGGCAAAAATACCGCGACCGGCGTATTGGCCTGCTTAAGCATGGGGAAAATCTGCGTAAAAAAGGACTGATACCCGCCCAAAAACGCCAATACAACGGGCTTTGCGGGCAGGCGCCGCGCGGATGAAAGCGTTTGCAAAGAAATGACGGTAAACCCGTGTTTGGAAAGCCAGTTTAAGTGCCGGCCAAAGACTTGGGGAGAAATCCATTCGCCTTTTAAAGAGGAGTGCTTAGGCGCCGCGCCTGCTTTTTCGTACGCCAGCACAAACAAGGCGTGCGGCCGGCGCCGCAACAAAAAGTAAATGCAAAGCGCGGCCAATAATCCGGCCGCGGTATAAAGTCCGTAAATCATATTAAAGTTTGCTTTGCCCGCGGGTCAGCTGGAGATAATAATCAAACATGGTTTCTCCGCCGCGCGGAAAGGCCCGGCGCAGGGTGGATTTTCCTTTCCAAGGCCACGGATTGATGCCTTTTTTGGTGCTGAAATCAAAAAGGTAGCCGGCTTTGAACACTTGCGGGCGGACGCGTTTGTCAAACCCGCCGGCGCCGTAGGGATAGCAGAACGCCGTTATTTCGCGGCCCAGTTTTTCTTCTAAAATTTGTTTGCTGCAGGTCAACTCCTGCACGATTTCTTCGTCGGATAAACTGCGCAGCCTGCGGTGCGAGCAGGAATGGGAGCCAAAAGACACCAGCCCGCTTTGCTGCATTTCATAGATTTGTTCCCACGTCAGGTACTCGGGGGAGCCGATCCGGTCGGTAATCAAAAAAATCAAAGCCGGGAGATTGTATTTTTTAAGCAGGGGAAACAAATTTTCGTAATTGTCGCGGTAGCCGTCGTCAAAGGTCAGCATCACCGGTTTAGAAACGGACGATTTGCCCGCGCGGGTGGCGTTTTGCAAGTCTTCCAGCGAAAGGGGCGTGTAGCCGTTTGCTTTTAAAAACAAAATCTGCCGCTCCAGCATATCGGGACGCATGGTGAAGGGATATTGTTCGGCCTGCGGGTCTTGCAAAACACCCACGTGGTGATACATAAAAGCCACAAAGCCTTTGCGCTTGGGCAGATACCACGTTTTGCGCAGGTTTGGAAAGCGCCAGAAAAGATAAATTACCAACACAAGTAATGCAATCCAGCAGAAGGTCATTTTTCGTTTTGCTCCTGAATTTGCCACAGCTTGGCGTATTTCACCCATACGTAAAAGGTGGAAAACGACGCCCACAACAAGCCGCGCATGCCGTCCAACACGCCCAGTTTAAGCACGTAGCGTTTTATAAATTCAAACGGAATCGTAACCAGCATAAACAACAGCGAAAAACGCCGCCCGTTTTGATACATCTGGTTGGCCGCCAGCGACGTATATTTATTAAATTTGCGGAAATACGTTTCAATGGAATCGTAGGAATAGTGGTTAATCGGATGTTTCAGCGTGCCGATTTTGCCGTTTGCTTCCAGCCCTTCATGCACCAGCCCGCCCACGTAACGGGCTTGCTGCGTGCGGACGAGGCGCAGGTGTTTTTCTTTATTCAGACCGCTAAAGCGCATTTTTTTGCCTAAAAAATAATTGCAGAACGGGATTTCAAATCCGGCGCAGTCGGTCGTTTGAATCACGCGGGCGATTTCTTCTTTCAGCTGCGGCGAAAGGGTTTCGTCCGCATCCAAATTCAGCGCCCATTCCGACGTTACTTTAGACAGTGCAAAATTCTTCTGGCTGGCAAATCCGTCAAACGCGCGGTCAAACACCTGGGCGCCCAATTCCCGGCAGACCAGCGCGGTTTTATCCTTGGATAAACCGTTTACCACCACCACTTCATTGGCGAGCCCTCTTGCACTTAAAATGCATTTGGCAATTTTGGACTCCTCGTTGTGGGCAATAATAAAAAGGGTAATTCGGGGAGATTTCATAAGGCTATTGTAGCATTTCCCGCGGGAAAAACCAAAGCGTATAAAAAGGGGAACCGCTGTAGCAGGGTTTGGGACTACAGCGGTTTGGATGAAATGGAAATTAATTTCTATAACTTTACTATACCACTTCCCGCGGGGCTGCAACAGGGCCATTGGGCCTAAAAGCAAACAGAAAAAATGCCTATGTAAAAGACAACCCTTTGCCTAGAAAAAAATAGGCCCAATGTTGTATAATTTTTTAGGACTTTTGGATAAGGGGGATAACTTATGCTTAAAAAATACTTGGGCGCATTGGCCGCGATAGGGCTGGCGGCCTGCGGCACATTGCCTACTTCTTCGGAATATCTGCTGCGCGGAGACGGTTATTTTAAAGACGGCAAACCCCAGCAGGCCCTGCAAGCCTATACCCGGGCCTTGGATCTCAATCCGGATAATTTGGAAGGCTACGCTTCCCGCGGGTCGGTGTATTTTTTTACCGGCGATTATGACCGCGCCGAACAGGATTTTTTGCGCGTCTTGCAAGCCAACCCTTATCAGGCCGATGCTTATACCGCCTATGCCAGCACGCTCGCGGCCAAGGGGGATTTTCACAACGCATTAACCGTGTTGAATTTGGCCATGCAGTTAAAACCGAATAAGCCGGAAATTTTCTTTTCGCGTGCGGGGGTATATTTTATGCTGGGGCGCTATCAGGAGGCCATTATGGATTACACGTCCGTCATTAATTTGCGCCCGGCGGCCGAAGTGTACAACGCCCGCGGTGCCGCTTATGAAAAATTAGGCCAGCATGAGTTGGCCCAAAAGGATTTTGAAGCGGCAAAATCCGGCAAAATGCCGGCTACGCTGAATGTCTATTCCATGATAGACTAGTATTTCCCCGACGGGGAAATAAAAAATTTGCACGGCCGGCAAATCTTTTGTTATAATAAATATACAAGATTTACGTCACCGTAGCTCAGCTGGTTAGAGCGAGCGTTTCATAAGCGCTAGGTCGGTGGTTCGATCCCACCCGGTGACATTTTTTTATGCCCTTCCCGCCAGGAAGGGTATTTTTTTGTCTATTTTATCTGGAAAAAACAGCCAAAATGTACTATGATAAAATTACGGAGCTTATTATGAAAAAAACCTTCGCATCCTTTTTTGTGTTTTTTACAGCCGCTTTGCCGGCTTTTGCGGCGTCCACCTGTGAAACCCGCGTGGACAGCCACCCCGACGCCACCACCAAACAACGCGTGGCCTATTGCCTTACGCCGGAGCCGGAGCCGCCGCTCCCGGCCGGGCCGGAACTGGTGTATTACGGCGTGGCCGATACGGCCCCGGAGCCGGAAACGCAAGAACCCGCCAAAGACCGCGAGCCCGTGTATTTTGATAAAGACGGTGTCGCCGTCAATCAACATTTTGTAGATACCAAGAAATTCCCTGCTTTTGAAAACGAAATGTTAAGCGAGCAGGAACGCGCCGCCTTGGAACGCTTGGCCAAGCAAGATGCGGCCCAAGCGGCCATGCTGCGCAAACCGCAGGGCAAAACGCCCGCGGCCGCGCCTCAAGCATCCGTGGCAAAAAAGCCGTTGGAAGCTCCGTCGGTGTTATCGGAAGAAAATGAAGCCGGCTTGCTGGCGCGCCACCAAAAGCCCCGCCGCTTTATGAAAACGCCCGCCCAAGAGACTCAGCCCGTTTCTTCTTATGATGAAAACCTCTATGGCGTAAACGCGGCGCAGCCGGCCGCCTATCCGGGCGCCCAGCCGCAAACGCCGGCTGTTCCTACCGGCACCCCGCAGGGGGAACTGCAGCAAGCCTACGCGCTGGAAAACGATCCGCTTTCCCAGCCGTCCGGCAACGCGGGCGGCGCGGCCCCGAACGGATTTTTAGACAATAACCTGGTGGCGGGGGAACAATCCTTCGGCTATAACGCTACCGACCCGGCCATGCAGCCGTAGCTTGACAAACGGAAAAAGGGGGATTAAAATAAATTTATGCAAACTTTACTGGCCTATTTAAAAAAACCGTATGCCGAAAAGGGTTTCATCGTCGGCACGTTTGACCTGCTGCTTAAACTCCTGACTGTGTTTTTGTGGGGGTATATAGCGGTTATCTTGTGCACGCTGTTTGTGGATTCCATAGTGTTGGACTACAATCCGCTCAACAAGTTGTGGTGGTTTTCGTATTGCTTCCTGATTTTTTTCGGGGCCACTTGGCTGGCGTATATCGTGCTGTTTGTGCGCGATTATTACGAACCGGAAGAAGAATAAAAAATTTGCAGTCTGAAAAAGCCCTCCGAAAGGAGGGCTTTTTTTATCGCTGCAAAATATCCGGCGGCGTTTGCGCTAAGAGGGCGCGTGCCGTTTGGCGGTCTTTTTTCAGCTGGGCCACCAGCGCATCCAAGCCGTTAAATTTGGTTTCTTCGCGCAGTTTTCCGGCGAACCATACGGTAATTTTACGGCCGTAAATGCTTTGGTGAAAATCAAAAATGTTTACTTCCACCAGCGGCAAGCTGGAATGAATGGTGTTTACCGTAGGGCGAAAACCGATGTTGCAGAATCCATCGTAATAGCGGCGGCCCACCCGCACTTTTACCGCAAACACGCCAAGCGGCAGAATTTTATAAATGCCGGTATCCAAATTGGCGGTCGGGAAGCCCAGCCGCCGGCCCAGCTTGTGCCCGGTCACGACCGTGCCGGTCAATTCGTACGGCCGGCCTAAAAGCAGGTTGACGCGCTCAATATCGCCCAGAGCCAAGGTTTTGCGGATTAAGGAGGAAGATACTTTCTCCCCGTTTACCTGGTAAAAAGGAAGCGTTTCAAACGGAATTCCCCGGCGGGTGCATTCTTCCCGCAGAAAGGCCGCGTCCCCGCTGCGGTCTTTGCCGAAGGCAAAATCCTGCCCGATCAAAAGCCCGCCCATTTGAAAGGTACGCAAGAGTATATTTTCAAAAAAATCCAACGGCTCCATATTGCGGCATTGGGCAAAGTCCAGCGCCTGCGTGTTGGAAACCAACGTTTTTAGAAGGGCTTTCTTTTCGGAGGGGGTGGTAAGCACCGTCATTTCGGGATGGGCCGACAAAAGCGTTTTGGGCGGATACGGGAAATACAGCGCCAGCGGCCGCTGCAAATGCCGGACGGATAAGGCTTCCAGCCGGTTAAATAAACAGCGGTGTCCGATGTGAACGCCGTCAAATGTGCCAATGGTGATAAAATTTTTCTTGCTCATAATCTAATAGGGGTTACCCGCGCGTATAATACTTGCGCATCCGCGTTTTTAAGCAGGTTGCCGTCAAACGCATCCTGCACGCAGTAAGGGCCGATTTGCAAACGCCTCAGCGCCGTTAAATGCCCCGCACAGCCCAGCTGCTTGGCAAGCAAATACCCTAACGACCGCACATAGGTGCCGCAGGAACAAAATACCGTAAATTCAATTTTATCCGGCGCAAGCAGGCGGATGTCCTGCCATTGAACCGTTACGTCGTTGTATCTTCGTTCCATCGGCAGGCCCTGCCGGGCCAAATCGTACATATGTTTGCCGCCAATGCGTTTGGCGCTAAAAAAGGGAATCGGCTGGCGGATGGTGCCGGTAAGGGCTTGGGCGGCTTGGCGGACTTGCTCCGGCGTAAGCGGGGGGACGGGCGTTTGGCGCGTTACTTCGCCATACGCATCCCAGGAATCCGTTTCCGCACCTAATTGCAAGCGGGCTTGGTAAGTCTTGGGTAATTTCAAAAAAGCGTCCTGCCGGCGGGTAGCTTCCCGCCCCACCAGCAAAATTAACAGGCCCGTGGCCATGGGGTCAAGCGTGCCGCTGTGGCCGATTTTTTTGGTTTTTAAAATGCGCCGGGAAATGGCAATTATGTCGTGCGAAGAAAAGTCCGCCGGTTTATCAAGCAGCAACAGCCCGCTCTTTTGCGGTTCAGCGGATATCTTTGACGACATCATACACCACTTGGGCCAGCTCGTCGGCTACTTCGTTGACGGCTTTGCCGGTTACTTTAAACCCGGAAGCCCGTGCATGCCCGCCGCCGCCGAACGTCTGGGCGATTTTGCTTACGTCCACCCCGCCGCGCGAGCGTAAATTGACGGATACTTTGTCCGGCTCTTCCTTAATCAGGGCCGATACTTCCACCCCGGGAATCATCGTCGGTTGGCTGACAATGCCCTGCGTTTGGGCGGGCGTCGCGCCAAAGGATTCAAAATCGCGCCGGGTAAGAATAATTTGGCTGTATTTGTTGTCAAAGCGCATTTCCATTTTTTCAAGCGCCCGGCCCAGCAGTTTTAATTCAATGTAAGATTTGGTGAAATAGATGACCTGGTTGATTTTATCCACATTGGCGCCCAACGCCACCAAAGCAGAACCCACCCGCAGCGCCTCGGCCGTGGTGTTGGAGTGCACAAAGCGGCCCGTATCCGTCACAAGGCCGGTATAGAGGCAGGTGGCCTCGTCGGGGGTAGGCAGGCAGTGAGCCTCGCCGGAGGCTTCAAAAAGCTGGAAGATAATTTCCGCCGTGGAGGAGGCTTTGGAATCAATATGATTGACGTCTCCATAAGCGTCGCTTACCAAGTGGTGGTCTATATTGACCAGCGTTTTGGCTTTGCCCAAGACGCTTTCCAAATCGCCGCCGCGCTGGCGGTCGGAACATTCCAAGAGGATGACGGTGTCAAAATCGGGCTGTTCGGGCAAGACGCCTACGTGAATTTTAGAAAGCCCCGGCAAAAATTTTAAATCGTTTCCAATGGCGGGCGCCGCATAGGCATAGACCGTCTTTCCCAGCCGTTCCAGCAGGGAGGTCATCGTCAGCGTGCAGCCTAAAGAATCGCCGTCCGGGTTGAGGTGCCCGGCAATAAAAAACCGTTTTCCGGCGCGGATGGCTTGCCAGATTTGTTGCAGGCTTTCTTCTCTATTTTCCATCTTGTTTTTCCTTTTCTAAAATTTGGAAAATGGATTCCACGCGCGAAGCTTTTTCGGGCGTATCGTCAAATTCGAAACTAAAAGAGGGAATCCGCTTTAAATGCAGCCGGCCGCGCAATTTGGCGCCGATTTCCTTGCGCAGGAGCGACAGGGCTTCCTGCGTTTTCTTTTTGTCTTCGGGGCTGCCAAACACCGAGAAAAACACCTTGGCGTTTGCTAAATCCTTAGACAGGCGCACCGCCGTAATGGTAACAAAACCGCCAAAATCGCCGTTGGCGGCCATTTTGGTAATAAGCGTATTAATTTCTTCCAAAAAAAGGGTTTCCAAACGTTTAATTCTGTCAATCATATTCCTATTATAGCATTTTGCTTTCGCGAGCTAAAAAATACTTGAAAAAGAAATGAAATATATTTAAACTATATCTGATAGGTGCATTTTTCCTGCGCTCATTCAAAAAAAGGAGATAAACTATGAAAAAAGGTTTTACGTTAATTGAACTCTTGGTAGTCGTGTTGATTATCGGGATTCTTTCCGCGGTGGCGTTGCCGCAGTACACCAAAGCGGTGGAAAAAGCCCGCACGACGGAAGCGGTTACTTTGTTAGGGGACTTGATTAATGCGGAGCAAATCTACAAAATGGCCAACGGTTCTTACACCAATGACCTGTCGCTTTTGGATTTGCAATTGCCGGGTGTTACGGGAACTACGACCCAAACTTCTACGCTAACCAAAAACTTTCAGCTGACCATTCCGGTGGCTACTTCCACCACCTTCTTGGCGGTTGCCCAGCGCGGAACGGTAAGCGGCACTTCGTTTACGGCCTCTACGAATACGGACACCCAATACACCATCAATGCTTCCATTGATGCCAACGGAAACATTCGCCGCTGGTGCGAAACGGCAAAGCCGACTGCTGTGTTAACGGCGGATAAAACCACCGGTGCTTCGTCCATTTGCAAATCTATTGCAAACGGCAACGCGGGCGGTATGATTAAATAACGCTTGCAAACGATATTTTCCGGGGCTTGTAAAAGCCCCGGATTTTTTTTGTCCGGGACGGAAAGGAAATGACAGAAAATCGTTGCGCGGCAATTTCCAGCCGGATGAATACGCGCCAGCAATGCGGGTGTTTTGTTTTGGCTAGGGGGAGAAAGGCCCACCTATTGCGCACCCGCGCTACATAAAAAGCCCCAAGCTGACGCCCGGGGCTTTATGTTTCAATTCGTATGATTAGGACGAAGAATTAAATTACATTTTAATTCTGCTCGTCCCAATCTGCGCTACATAAAAAGCCCCAAGCTGACGCTCGGGGCTTTATGTTTCAATTCGTATGATTAGGACGAAGAATTAAATTACATTTTAATTCTTCTCGTCACAATCTGCGCTACATAAAAAGCCCCAAGCTAACGCCCGGGGCTTTATGTTTTAATTCTTGCTGTTGGAATCAGAATTAAATTACATTTTAATTCTGCTCGTCACAATCTGCGCTACATAAAAAGCCCCAAGCTGACGCCCGGGGCTTTATGTTTCAATTCGTATGATTAGGACGAAGAATTAAATTACATTTTAATTCTTCTCGTCACGTTATCCTTCCGGAAACATTCAATCGTGTCGCCTTCGGCAACGCCTTTGAATCCTTCCACCAGGATCCCGCATTCATAGCCTTTTTCCACTTCTTTTACGTCGTCTTTGAAGCGTTTTAATCCGCCGATTTTGCCGTGGCCCACTTCTTGTCCGTTGCGTTTAATGCGCACTTCGTAGCCGCGGATAATCGTGCCGCTTTCCACCAAAGAGCCCGAAATTAAACCGGAGCTTAATTTCATCACTTTTTTGATGGTAGCCGTCCCTACGACCGTTTCCACCACGTCCGGCTCCAATAAGCCTTCCATAGCGGCTTTGATGTCTTCCAAGAGTTCAAAGATAATCGTATAGCGGCGGATTTCAATGCCTTCGCGTTCGGCTTCGGCTTGGGCTTTATTTTCCACGTCCACGTGGAAGCCAATCACTACGGCATTGCTGGCTTTGGCCAGCAAAATATCCGACTCGTTGATGTTGCCCGGCGCGGAAAGGATGATATCCAATTCCACCTCATCGGACGGAATGCGCAGCAAGGCGTCTTTAATGGCTTCAATAGAGCCTTGCACGTCCGCCTTTAAGATAAGCTGCAGCTTTTTGACGCGGTTGCCGTTTTCATCATTCTTGCCCAAGCTCATCAGAGACATTTGCTTGCGGTGTGCCTGAGAGTCTTCTTTTTGGGCCAGTTTGCGTTTTTCGGCGGCGTAGCGGGCTTCTTTTTCGCTGGGCATAATGTAGAGCGTATCGCCTACTTGGGGCGGCTCCCCGTTAATGCCCAAAATTTCAGCCGGCGTGCTGGGGCCGATTTTTTGGTAACGCTGGGAATTTTCGTCAATCAGCGCGCGGATGCGGCCGTAGTTGGTGCCTACGATAAACGGGTCGCCCACTTTCATCGTGCCTTTCTGTACCAGCACCGTGGCCACTACGCCGCGTTTATTGTCGCGTTTGCTTTCCAAAATCACGCCTACACCCGGGCGATCCGGATTGGCTTTGAGTTCCATCATTTCCGCCTGGAGGGAAATCATTTCCAAGAGTTTATCAATGTTGATGTGTTTCTTGGCGGAAATTTCCACAAAAATCGTATTTCCCTGCCATTCTTCGGGCACCAGGCCGCGGGCCGCCAAGTCTTGTTTGACGCGATCCGGATTGGCGCCGGGAAGATCAATCTTGTTGATGGCCACAATAATAGGAGCTCCCGCCGCTTTGGCGTGTTCCATTGCTTCTATGGTTTGCGGCATAATGCCGTCCGTAGCCGATACCACCAGCACCACAATATCCGTGGCTTGGGCGCCGCGGGCGCGCATGGCGGTAAACGCTTCGTGGCCGGGCGTATCCAAGAACGTCAGGGTACCGCGCGGCGTGGTCACGCGGTAGGCGCCTATGTGCTGGGTAATGGCCCCTTCTTCGCCGGCCGCTACGTTGGACTTGCGGATAGCATCCAGCAAGCTGGTCTTGCCGTGGTCTACATGGCCCATAATCGTGATGACGGGGCTTCTGGGTTTTAAAGAAGCGGGATCGTCCGGCGTTTCCATCAGGGCGACGGTTTCTTTGTCCAAATCTTCTTCCGCCATTTCCGCCTTAAAGCCGCATTCGTCCACAATCAGCTCAATCATATCTTTTTCCAGACGCTGGTTAATAGTGGCGAAAATGCCCATCATCATCAGTTTTTTGATGAAATCATTGGTTTTGAAATTCATCTTTTCAGCCAGCTCTTTTACCGTCGGCTGGCCCACAATGCGGATGCATTTGGGGTCTCTTTCCGGCTGTTTGGGCGCTTGCTGTTCGCCGTGGTGATGCCCGTGGCGCGGGCCTTGCGGGTGGGTGGGCGCCGGTTTGGGCTGGGAAACAGGTTGTGCCGGCTGAGATGCCGGTTTAGGCTGCACCTGCGGTTGGGCCGGCTGAGGCACCGGTTTGGGCTGCACCTGCGGCTGAGCCGGTTTAGGCTGGGAAACTGCCTGCGGCGCTTGGGCAGGAGCCGGTTGAGCCGCCTGCGGCTGGGCCGGTTTCACAACGGGCTGCGTTGCGGAAACGGGGCTTTCTTTTGCCGGCTGAACGTCCTGCACGGGTTGCGTTTGGGGCGCTTCTTGCTCGGCGGAAGCGACTTTTTTGACCGTCTTTTTAGCGGTTGTTTTTTTGGCGGCCGTTGTTTTGGCCGTCGTCTTTTTGGCGGTCGTTTTTTTAGCGGCCGTCGTTTTAGAGGCGGTTTTTTTAGCCGTCGTTTTTTTAGCCGTTGTCTTGGCCGCAGTTTTTTTGGCCGCGGGTTTCTTCTTGGCGGAGGATTCCTCTTCGCTATTAGTTGTTTTCTTGGTTGTCATTCACATCCTCCTGCTCGTTAGCGGCTTGTTTGTCCGCCAGGTACTTCTTGGCACCTTCAATCATTTTGGCGGCCGTTTTTTCGCCGATTCCCTGCACGGTAGACAAGTGTTCCACATCCATTTCGGCAATTTGTTCTACGCTCGTAAAACCGGATTTTTGCAGTACTTCGGCCATTTTGGGGCCAATCCCTTCCACATCCGCCAAAGCGGCCTGTACGGCGTCGGAAGCTTCTTTGCCTTCCTGCGCTTTTTGGGATTCGCTCTTTACTTCCAAGTTCCAGCCCGTCAGTTTGGAAGCCAGTTTAATGTTCTGCCAATCTTTGCCGATGGCAATGGCCAGTTGGTCGTCCGGCACGATGACGGTGGCTTTCTTTTCCGCCAAGCTGTCAATCTTTACGAAGTCGGCTTTGGCCGGCGCAAGGGCGTTCATAATCACGGTAGAAATATCGTCGGAATAGTTAATCAGGTCAATGCGTTCGCCCGAGAGTTCGTTCATCACCGCGCGAATGCGGATGCCGCGCATGCCCACGCAGGTGCCGATGGGGTCAATTTTGCTGTCAATGCTCGACACCATCACTTTGGCGCGGAAGCCGGGGTCGCGCTGGATGTTTTTAATTTCCACAATGCCTTCGTTGATTTCCGGCACTTCTACTTTAAACAATTCTTCCAAGAATTTGCCGTTGGCGCGGGAGAGAAACACGTACGGCCCACGCTGGCCTTTATCCATTTTGTAAGCGGCCGATTTATAGCGGGAAAGCACGGGGTCGTCTCCTACGGCGGCCAGGTCGTTTTGGTTCATCACTTTGGCAATGACCGCCTTCACGCGGGAACCGTTTACATAGCGTTCTTTTTTGATTTGTTCGCAGTAGGGCAAAATGGCTTCAATTTTGCCTAAGTCTACGATGATATCCCGGTCGGAAAAGCGGCGCACGGAACCCGTTACCACTTCGCCTTCGCGGGGTTTAAATTCTTTATAAAAATTGTCGCGTTCAATGCCGCGTACTTTCTGAATCAGCACCTGTTTGGCAATCTGCGCGGCAATGCGGGAGAAGTCTTCCACTTCCAGCGTAATGGTTACCACGTCGCCCACTTTGGGGTTTTTGAGGTATTTTTTGGCGCCTTCCACGTCAATTTCCATTTCCGGGTTGGTAACCAGTTCCACTACGTTTAAGGTTTGAAAGGCCTGAATGGTGCCTTTTTCCACGTCAATCTTGGCGCTGATTTGGGCCGTTTTGCCCAAGTTTTTGCGCAAGGCGGAAACGAGGGCGTCTTCAATCGTTTTTAAAATGTCTTCGCGTTTGATGTTTTTCTCTCTTTCGAGGCCTTCCAACGCCAATACTAAATCTTTAGCTGTTCCTTCCATTTTTATTATTCTCCTTGTATGGCCCGGCGGGTGCCGCGGCGGGGTTAAAATTCAAGAACGGGATCCAAGTTTGCCTTCTTGATGTTGTCGTATGAAAAGCGAAATTGGTTGGTTCCGTCGTCCAATACGAAAGCGTCGTCATCGGCCGAAGCGATGATTCCGGTAAAAGAGCCGCGCCCTTCCAGGGGCACTTTCAGCACAATTTTGGCGCGCTGCCCAACGAAGCGCTTAAAATGTTCGGGTTTTTTCAGCACGCGCTGTACGCCGGGGGAAGATACTTCCAAAATATAGGCGCCGTCCATCAAATTTTCCATTTCCAAAATGGAATCAATTTTATCCGTCAGTTCGCCGCAGTCGTCAAGCGTAATGCCGCCGACTTTGTCTACAAAAAACTGCAAAACTTTTTTTCTGCCTTGGTTTTGGATGACCAAATCCACCAATTCCACCTCTTGCGGGGCGAGGGCTTTGGCCACGGTTTCTTCTATGGTTTTGGGATCTCTCATGGCTACTCCTTGTAAGTGCCTTATTTATGGAAAGAGCGACTTGTTGCCAAGTCGCTCTTTCTAGTACATTATTATAATAACATTCCGGGGGGATGTTTGTCAACCCCGCAAACGGCCTTAACGAAACGCCTAGGCGCAGCCGGGACGTTTGGTTATGTGCCGTTAGGACAGCCATTTTATGCCGGCGGCTCCGATAACAATCAAAAGCATTCCGGCTAGGCGTCCGGCGTTGCGTCCTTCGTGAAAGAAGAACATATTTACCAGGACAGCACCCGTTGTTCCCAGCCCAATCCACACCGCATAAGCCGCACTTACGGCCAAGTACTGAAAGGAAGTGTAGAGCAGGGCAAAAGAGAACAGAAACCCGCCTGTAAATAATAGCAAATTCCGCCAGGTGGGAAATGAGCTAAATTTTTTTAGCCCGATTGTACCGCAAACTTCGGCAAAAGCCGCCGCCAGTACCCATAACCAACTCATCGGATACCTCCCGACGGTTCTTTTCCGTCTGACAACTTCAAAATGACGACTCCGCAAATTAGCAAGGCAATACAAATAAGCTGCCCTGCGGAAAGCGTTTCGTCGAACAGGAAACGATCCATAACCACCGTCCCTGCAGAGCCCGCCGCGGCAAAAACGGCATATACCGTGCCCGTGGGCAAAGATTGGCACGCTTTGGTGAGAAAATAAAAATCCAATCCAATCACCCCAGCTACCAATCCCCAATGCCAGCCTGTGCTTGCTGTGTTGAATCCATACACCCACAGCAGTTCAAACACACAGGTGAGTACAACAAAGATCCAAGGATTTAACTTCTTCATAAAACACCTCTGCCAGCCTAGTCATCAGACTCCCAGAGCGTGTTTAACAAATACGGCGGTTTCCTCCTGTTGGCGTGCGGCCTCCTGTGCATCCCGGTGGCTGAAGAGAAACACTTGTTCGGCCGCTTCTTCAATACAAGCTATCAGCAATCGCGCCGTGTACGGCGCATTCATTCCCGCACGCAGTGAAAGGCAGTTGCGCTGCAGAAATTGTTTTATCCATTCATAAATGGGGGCGTATAAGCTTTCCCATTTGGTAATGTCGGCGCTTTGGGTAAGCCCCGTATAGAGAAAAGCCAGTATATCGCGGTGTTTGTCTACCGTTTTAAAAATGCTTTCCACTATTTGGTCTACCTGTTGTGGCAGCGGGGCGGCCGGATTTACCGTATTTGTCAGTTCCTCTCTCATTTTGAGCACCATGCCCTGGGCAATGGCGGGCATAACAGAGAGTTTGGAAGAAAAATACAAGTAAAATGTGCCCTGCGCTACGCCGGCTTGTTTTACAATGTCGGAAACCTTGGTTTTTTCTAAACCTTTTTTCTTAAATACCGCCATGGCGGCGTTTACCAACTTCGTTTTTGTATCCATTAAACCTCTTTTACGAAGAGAATATGACTGACTGTCAGTCATATTCTAGCTATAAAAATATGTTTTGTCAAGTTTACAATCCAAAAACTAAATAAAGCTGTATTGTTTGCATCGGGCAGGAACTCTTTTATGTGTGTGGAATTTTTTTGTTCGTGCGAAATAAAAAGAGCTTTTTAGTGAACAATTGGCAACCTGGGTCCTGCACGGAGTAGCCGCAGAGAAGATGCTTGCCCGCTTGGAATGGGAGAAGACTGAAGCCGGAAATTTTTTGGCCCGGCACAAAATCCAATGTGAAGAATAAACTTTCCTTCTAATCCTTTTTTGCCGTTGCGGGCGGGAAAAGCCTTATCTAAAATGATTAGGTATCAAGGCGATTTTCGCCAAACTTCCAAATTACAGGGGGAAAAATGAAAAAAACATTCGCTCTGGCGGTTTGCACGCTTTTGGGCGCCACGGCCGCTTTTGCCCAGAAAGGGATGAATTCCGCCGCTTACCAGCAAAAAGCGGGCGCGGCGGCTACGCTAAAAGCCAATGAAGCGTCTTTAAAACAAGGCGTGCCGCAGCTTAAAGTAAACAAGACGACCACCACGACCAGCGTGTATGATACGTCGGTTCGCAACAAAAAAGGCACGACGGATTCCGTGATTGTGGAGCAAAGCGTTACCAACGCCCAAGGAAAGACCACTACGGACGGCGCCGTTTACGAAAGCTATACGCCCAGCAAAGCGGCCCTAACCAACGACAACCGCCTGGAAGTGTCTGTTGCGGCGGGGGAAACCTACAGCTACAACAAAGACAACCGCAGCGACCGCTACGCCACAAACGGATTGGCGGGCAACGTAAATATGCTGTGGCACGTGTCGCCCCATTTTGCCTTCGGGGCGGACTATATGATGCTGCACCCCCGCAACAAATCGCATAATCACGACGGCGAAGCCCGCAATTATGACGACTTGTACCTGCACAGCATTGCTTTGGCCGGCAAGTACACGATCAACGCGTGGGACAGCTGGCGCCTTTACGTGCCCATGGGCTGGGGAATGATGAACGCCAAAATGAAAACCCATTCCGATGCGGCCCGTTCCAGCGAGTCCAAATGGGGGACGGGTTTTTATGTAGGTTTAGGCCTGCAGTATGATATTTCCGCCCGCGTATTTGCCGGGTTGGAATACCGCTATACGTATGCTTTTATCAGCGACAAAGACCTTTCTGCTTACGGGCGCGACAAAGATTTGCAATACCATTCCGCCTTTTTGCGCCTGGGCATGCGCTTTTAACATACGCCCTGTCAAAAAAGGAGCTCCTTTCGGGGCTCCTTTTTTTATGGTTTCAGTTCTGCCTGCGTTTAACGCCAGCGGGTATATACGCGGGCGGCTTCTTTGCCGTCTGAAGCGCGGACAAGCGTATGCCAGAAGGCATTTTCTTCACAGGGATACACCCCGATGCGGATGACTTCTCCTGCGCGGCATTCGTTTTTAAAGGAAATTAACATGCGGTCTAATTGGCGGTCTTGGCGGGCGGAGGGGGGCACGCTTTGAATGGCCCACGCCGCATAATGGGTGTTGTTGACGTGCGCATTTAAATCCAAGTCTTCCTCGCGCGTAACAATTTCCAGCGTGGCGGCAGGGGCGGCGGCGGGCAGGGGGGCTTTAAAATTTTCTTCGGGCTCCAAGGCGTCTGCTTCCGGCGCGCGCACGGACAGGAGCTGCGCGGGCGTGCGGGTCAGGCGGCGCTTTACAATATCCATAATCGCCCACCAGGAAGAACCTTCAAACAGCGGCGTTTGGTCTTTCCCGTAGGCCACAAACTGGCGGCGGCTTAAAATTTTATCCGAAAAAGCGTGCCACGTTCTAAGCGTTACGGGCTGCAGCGGAACGTCTTTTTGCAAGGCGCGCACTTGCATATGCGTCAGGATCCAAGCCAGGTTTTGGGGGTGCAAATCGTCAAAGCCAAAGCCAGATTGTGCGCTGTCCAGTGCGGCGGCTTGCTGGAAGTATTTTAAGAAGGTAACGGCGGGGATGTGCCCGGCCGCGTCTAATTCGTCAAAACGGACGTGAAAAATTTGTTCTAACATATTTCTATTTTACTTTTTTACAGAGGAAAAATCTTTACCTCCGGCTGGATTTCGGAGGTGTTTTACAAGGGGGTAACAGTGT
Source organism: Elusimicrobium sp. An273 (assembly GCF_002159705.1). NCBI lineage: Bacteria > Pseudomonadati > Elusimicrobiota > Elusimicrobia > Elusimicrobiales > Elusimicrobiaceae > Candidatus Avelusimicrobium > Candidatus Avelusimicrobium gallicola. The sequence continues at coordinate 147,139 of NZ_NFJD01000002.1, read as the reverse complement.
GAAAATAAGGTGGCTTAAACTAGTCCAATGAACGGGCATAGAGCGGGCAGCCGGGCCCGGCAAGGGGGTACTTTTTCCGACGGGAAAAAGTACCAAAAAGCGTCCGCCCCGGCGTTCTCTAAAAATCACTTTCAAACGGACCCTTTTACAACTCGCTTCGCTCGAACAATAAAAGGGCCTTGTCGTTTGAAAGGCTTTTTAGAAACAGGACAAAGGGGCGGATAAACGGCAACAACACAAAAGGGAAATACTTCTTTGTATAGCAGGGCGGCTCGCCTGCCGTTTTGTTAGTGTGCAACAGTACAGAAACAATGTGGCCTAAACCAATCGGATGAACGGGCATTGAGTCGGGAGGGGCGGCTCGCCCCTTGACTCGCTTTTTTTGATAAATTTGGGCTATGAACAAAATTTATCAAAAATCATCTCCGGGTGCTAAAAACGCTGGATTTACGCTAATAGAGTTATTAGTAGTGGTTTTAATTATTGGTATTTTGGCAGCGGTCGCCTTGCCTCAATATGAAAAAGCAGTTTTTAAAGCACGTATGAGTGAAGCTTTTGTCAATTTAAAAAATCTGGCACGAGCCATACAAGTATGTGAATTAACAAATGGGGGCCCTCCTGCCGGACAGTGGTCTACTTATCCATGTTATGATACTTCTGCTTTAGATATAGAATTGGGTACGCCGGATTCTTATTTTTTTAACACGGAACAGTTTACCTATATAATTGACCGAGGTTCTTTAACTGATCCGGATGTATTAGCGGTAGGGTATCATAAATTAAGTGATGTATGTATATGTATTGATGAAGAAGGTAATTTCTTTGCCGATCAAGAGCCGGCTGGGTGTGGTAACGGAAATTATCCCAAATTTAATGTGCCAAAAACGTTAAATATAGAAGATAGAGTGTGTAATTGTTGTTGATAAAAAAGCCCCGGCAAAGCCGGGGCTTTTTTAAAGGCTCACTGCGCGGAAAGTTTATTTTCCGGCGGCTTGCAACAGTTTTTTAACCGCTTCGTCCAAATTCCAGCGGACGGACTCTTTCTCCGTGCGCTTTTTGTATTCGCACTGCCCGTCTTTTACCGTGCGGCTGCTGACCACCAACCGGTGCGGCAGGCCGATTAAGTCCATATCTTTAAACTTAATGCCGGCGCGTTCGTCGCGGTCGTCTAGCAGCACGGACAGCCCAGCCGCTTCCAATTGTTCGGTAATGGCGTCCGCGTGTTTTTTGACTTCGGGGTTGGACGCATAATCAATGGCCACCAACGCCACGTCAAACGGAGCCAGCGGCGCGGGCCAGATGATGCCGTTTTCATCGTGGGATTGTTCGATGGCGGCGGCCACCACGCGGCTGATGCCAATGCCGTAGCAACCCATAATCATGGGTTTGGAAGTTTGGTTTTCGTCCAAGAAATTGGCGCCCATACTGGCGGAGTATTTGGTGCCGAGTTTAAATACATGCCCGGCTTCAATGCCGCGGGTAAAGGTAAATTCTTTGCCGCAGCGGGCGCATTTATCGCCGGCGGAGGCCATTTTTAAATCGGCGTACACGTCCACTTTAATGTCGCGGCGGGGGGTAACGTTGATCATATGCACGTCTTTTCCGTTGCCGCCGGACACGCCGTTTACGATGTTTTTAACGTAGTTATCGGCATAAATCATGACGGACGGGTTTTTCTCTTTCAGCCCCTGCGCGCCGGCAAAGCCCACAAAAGAACCCGTTACCTGGGTGTAGACTTCTTCGGATGCTTTTTCCAGCTCGTTGCATTTAAGAAGGGCCTTAAATTTAAATTCATTGAGTTCATGGTCGCCGCGCACCAACGCCACTACGGGTTTCCCGTCGGCGGTGAACACCAAGAGCTTGATTAACTGGGAAGTGGGCACATTGAGCATGGCCGCTACGTCCTCGATGGTATAAGCTTTGGGCGTGTCCCGCTTTTCCATGGGTTTTAAATCGGCTTCGTTTATCGCAAGGTCGGCCGGGGCCTGAATTTCGGCTTTCTCCGTATTGGCGGCGTAGCCGCAGGCGGGGCAGTTGGCGATGGCGTCCTCGCCGGTATCGGCCAGCACCATAAACTCGTGCGAAAAGTTCCCGCCGATGGCACCGGTGTCTGCCTCTACCGCTTTAAATTCAAAGCCGCAGCGTTTGAAAATGCGCTGGTAAGCGTCGTACATTTTTTGGTACCAGTCATTGGCGTCTGCATCGTTGGCGGCAAAGGAATAGGCGTCTTTCATATAAAATTCGCGCGCGCGCATCACGCCAAAGCGGGGGCGGATTTCATCGCGGAATTTCGTGCCGAACTGATAGAGGCAGAACGGCAGCTGTTTGTAGGAAGTGGTGTCTTTTTTCACTAAATCGGTCATTACTTCTTCGGCGGTGGGGGCAAAGCAGAATTCGGCTTCTTTGCGGTCTGCAAAGCGCAGCAGTTCTTTGCCGTAATACGTCCAGCGGCCGCTTTCTTCCCACAGTTCTTTGGGCTGCACCAGCGGCAGCCACACTTCGCACGCGCCGGCGCGGTTCATTTCTTCGCGCACAATCGTTTCCACTTTTTTAAGCACTTTTAGCCCCAACGGCAGCCATTCATACAGCCCGCTGGCCACTTTGCGAATCAGCCCCGCGCGGATCATCAGTTTGGCCGAAAGCGTGTCGGCATCTTTGGGTGCTTCTTTTAAGGTAGGCAAATAATAATTTGAGAGTTTCATTTGTAGTGTTTCCTTTTATTTTTTCCAGTCTTTAATTTTTTGAATTAAAAAATCTACCCATTTTTCCTGGGGGAGTTTGAACATCGTCTGCCCGTGTTCAAAATACAAGCCTTCGCCTTTGCCGCCGGCGATGCCGAAATCGGCGTCGCGCGCTTCGCCCGGGCCGTTTACCACACATCCCATTACGGCAATTTTAAGGCCGGTGGCTTTTTGCAGGAGGGCTTTGTCGGAATAAATTCTTTCTTCCAACGCGTGCACCGTGCCCGTTACGTCCACCTGGGTGCGCCCGCAGGTGGGGCAGGAAATTAAGTTGGGGCCGTATTCGCGCAGGCCAAGAGCCTTTAAAATTTCATACGCGGTGCGCACTTGCATGCGCGGGTCTTCCGTCAGCGATACGCGTATCGTGGCGCCAATGCCTTTTTGCAAGAGCGTTCCCAACGCCACCGCGCTTTTGACCGTGCCGCTTAAAAAACTGCCGGCCTCGGTCAGCCCGATGTGCAGCGGAATATCACTCTGTTTGGCAAACAGTTCGTTGGCCAATACGGTGCGTTTAAAATTATCCGATTTCAGCGAAACGACCACATCTTTAAAGTTTAACTGCTCCAAAATGTTGGCTTGCTCCAGGGCTTCGTTTACCATTACTTCGGCCCATTTTTCATCGGACAAATCCATTTTGCCCTGCACGCTTTTTAAGTATTTTACGCTGCCCGCGTTTACCCCGATGCGAATGGCCACGCCGGCGTCTTTGGCGGCTTTGACGACTTCTTTGGTGTTCTCCACCGCGCCGATGTTGCCGGGGTTGATGCGCACTTTGTCTACGCCCTGTTTAATGGCTTCCAAGGCCAGTTTATAGTCAAAATGAATATCCGCCACGAGGGGGGAGTGAATGCGTTTTTTGATTTCGCCGATAGCCTGCGCGGCCTGCATATCGGGCACGGCTACGCGGTTAATTTCGCAGCCGGCGTCTTCCAGCAGGTTAATTTGTGCGGCGGTTGCCTGCACGTTGCGCGTATCGGTGTTGCACATGCTCTGCACGCGCACGGGGTGCCCGGAGCCCAAAATATACGGGCCTACTTTAACTTCTCTAGTCTTGTACATGTTCCGCCTCCGCGGATGGGGTGCCTTTTTCCGCTTGGGCTTGCGTAGCCACAGCGGCGGCCTTGGGTTTAAAGAAAATGCGTTTAATATCCGAATAAGACGCATATACCACCAACAACAGCAGGATATATAATCCTACGTTGGCGGCGCGGTTGAGCATTTTTTCGGTGGGGAGTTTTTTGGTCAGCCCTTCCCATAAATATACCAACGCATACCCGCCGTCCAAGATCGGAATCGGGAACAGGTTAAACATCCCTACCGCCAAGGACAGCATGGCAATTAAAAACACAAAATCAAACAAACTGCGGTGCACCGATTGGTGAATCACGTTCACAATGCCAATCGGCCCGGCCAGCTCGGGCGCTTTCTTTTTGGTAAAGCTTTGCGCCAGCGAGCGCAGGGAAAAGTCCGTCCAGTAGTAGCACTGGTAAAACCCCAGCCCCGCGGCCGCCCATATGGAAACGGGTTTAAACGTCGGGTTGACGGTAATGCCCAGCACGGTGGGAGCCTCCGGCTTGAAATCGGCGGCTTTTGCCGTGGCGGTAAGCGTTTGGCCGTCGCGCTCGTACGAAAGGGTTACGTCCCCTTTGCGCAGGGCCATGGCTTGGGTTAAATCTTTCCAGTTGGCAATGGGCTGCCCGTTGATTTGGCGGATTACGTCGCCCGGCTGCAAATCCAGCTTTTCGGCGGGGTACCCTTTGGCTACCGTTCCCACCGCCGCCGGCAGTTTGACGGGATCCGTTTCCGGCATGCCTTTAATGTAAATCAAAACGCCAAAAATCAGCGCCGCCAGCAGGTAGTTAAACAGCGCACCGTTTACCACCATAAAAAATTTGGCGTACCATTTCTTGGCCGCAAATTCGTACGGCTTGGGCGGTTCGGGCGCGTCCTGCGGGTGGAACATCGGGCCGGCTGGCTCCACAAAGCCGCCAAACGGAATGGCGCGGACTTGGTAATCCGTATCGCCCACTTTTTTATGCCACAAAATTTTGCCGAACCCGAACGAAAATTCGTTGACGCGAATCCCGGTCAGGCGGCAGGCGATATAATGCCCGAATTCGTGCACAATCACGATAGGGCTTAACACCACAATTACGGCAATAACGGATAAAAGCATATTCTCTCCTAGATAACGGCTTTTTTATAAGCTTTTTCTTTCAGACACGCCGCCGCCGCTTCCCGCGCCCAGCGGTCGGCTTCCAAGGCTTGGTTGAGGGTAGCGTCCGCCTGGGTTTGCGGGGCCGCTTTGAGCACCGTGTACACCAGTTTGGCAATGTCGGTAAATTTGATTTCTTCTTTTAAGAACGCGTCCACCGCCACTTCGTCGGCCGCGCTTAACACCGCAGGCAGCAGGCCGCCTTTGCGCGCGGCCGCCAAGGCCAAGTCCAGGCAGGGGAAGCGGTCTAAGTCCGGGGCGAAAAATTCCAGTTTGGCGGTTTCAAACAAATTGAGTTTTTTAACCGGCCCGGGCGCACGTTTGGGGTAGGTGATGGCGTATTGAATGGGCACGCGCATATCCGGCTCGCCCAGCTGCGCCAAGATAGCCCCGTCGTTAAATTCCACCGCCGAGTGCACAATAGACTGCGGATGAATGACAATTTGCACTTTTTCTTCGGGCAGGTTAAACAAATTCATAATTTCAATGGATTCAAAGCCTTTGTTCATTAACGTGGCGGAATCAATCGTAATTTTTTTGCCCATGCGCCAGCGGGGGTGATTTAGCGCCTCGCCGGGAGTAACCGTGGAGAGCGCTCCTTTTCGCTTGGCAAACGGCCCGCCGGAAGCGGTTAAAAACACGCGGGAAATCTGCGGCTCCAGTTTGGAATATCCGTGCGCGTCCGCCATGCCGCTTAGGCATTGGAAAATGGCGGAGGGTTCGCTATCCACCGGCAAAATGGCGGCTTCCCAGCGTTCGCATTCTTTCATCAGGGTTTTGCCGGCCATGACCATAGGCTCTTTATTGGCAAGGGCGATGGTTTTGCCCGCTTTAATGGCGCTGACCAGCGGCTGAAAGCCCACCGCGCCCACCACGCCGCTGACGATTAAATCCGCCGTAGGCAAGGAAGCCATAAACATCAGGCTGTCAATTTCCGGCGGCAAGAGCCGGGTGCCTTCGGGCATTTGGTCTTTGATTTTTTCGTAGCTGGCCGGGTTTAAGACGGCCGCGAAACGGGGCTTAAACGAGTGGAGCTGTTTTAAAAATAAATCCGTATTGTTATTGGCGGAGAGAGCGATGACGCGGTAGTCCGGGCCCAAACGGGCAATCACGTCCAGCGCGGACGTGCCGATAGAACCCGTGGAGCCTAAAATAACGATGTTCTTCATAACGTATACAATACCACGTAGTAGAACAGCGGCGCCAGGAGCAGGTAGGAATCAAAACGGTCTAAAAAGCCGCCGTGCCCGGGCAAGAGATTGGAAGAATCTTTTACGCCGGTGGAGCGTTTGATGACGGATTCGGCCAGGTCGGACACTTGGCCCACTACCGCTACCAACAGCCCCAGCCATACCGCTTCGCTCACGGAGAAAAGCGTGGATAAAAACAAATGGCGCATCAGCACCGCCGCACCCACGGCCAGCACCGTACCGCCGACGGCCCCTTCCCAGGTTTTCTTGGGGCTGACTTCTTTGTTTAGTTTATGGCGCCCCAAAAAGCGCCCGCTGAAATAGGCTCCCGTATCGCATACCCACACGGTAATAATCATAAACAGGGTTAAGTATTCGCCGTAGGTGGCAATGTCGCGCAGGTTGACCAAATGCGCCAGCGACCACGGAATTAAAAACACGCCCGTAAAGGTGTTGCAGACTCTGTCCCACGAGCGTTTGGGGGTAAGCACTTCAAAGAAAAGCACGCCGAAAATGACCACGCTGACGGAGAACGGGTACAAGTTGTCGGGCAGATCCACCATATCGGCCGGCGCGCGGCCCAAAATGGCCACTACTGCCATCAGCAAGCCAAACAGCAGCAAGCTGGGCATATGCACCGGTTTTTTGCCGGCAGTCAGCACCAGTCCGTATTCATACAGACAGAGCAGAATTACAGCGCCTACAAAGGCCATGTAAATCACGCCGCCAAAGTGGATGGCGGCCAGTACAACGGGAATCCCAATCAGGGCAGTTAAAATACGGGGTAATAGCATAATTTTATTTTACTATATTTAGGCGGTTTTATCTTGGAAAAAACAAGCTAAAACGAAAGGACTTTTTCAAACGCGTGGCGCGCTTGGCTTTGGCGTACAAAAATGACGCCGCAGTCCGTAAATCCGTGCTGCAACAGCAGGTGGCGCACGGGATGGTTTTGGGGGTGGGTGTCGGCGCGGAGGGAGCGGATGCCTTGGGCGCGGGTTTGGCGTTCCCAAAAATCTATGATTAATCCTGCCGCTCCCGTGCCGCGCAGGGTTTCGGTAAGGGCCAGGCGGTGCAGAACGCAGTAGTGCCCGTCCGTCAGCCAGGCGCCCTGGGTAATGACGCGGTAAGGTTCTTCGTCTTCAAACGACAGGGCAAAATACCCGTGCACGGCGCCGTTTGTTTCTACGGCGTAGCCTTTGCCGCGGGCGATATCGTCGGCCAGGACGGCTTCGTTGGGGTATCCGTCCTGCCATTGGTCTACGTGGCGGCTGAGCAAGAGCGACTTGGCCGCCCGGATGATTTGGCGGATGCGCGGTAAATCGGCCGGCCGGGCCGGGCGGATAAGGGGGGTGGTCATTTTCGTTTGGCTACCATCGCTTTTATTTTGGGGCTTTTCAGTTCCCACAAGGCGTTGGAGGCTACCCAACGGGCGGATTTATTGTCCGCGTACAAATCCAAAATTTCTTCGGCGCAGGCAATGGCTTTGGGCGTCAGGCGCGGGTTCTTTTTGCCGATGTTGCGAAGCGCCCAGTTGACCGCTTTATACACCATCGGCCGCGGATCGGCGGCGTGGTTTTTGATAAGCGGCAAGAGCTTAATCAGTTCCTCGTCTTTTGTTTTGGCGCGGGGCGCGGCCAGCGAGCAGATAATCGCAAAGCCGGCCCGGCGTACAAATTCTTCTTCCCGCTTGATCCAGCGTTCCGCCAGTTTCAGCGGATTTTTTACTTTGGAAAACAGGTTGTTGCAGCACGAATCGCAAATATCCCAGGAATTGAGCGCGTGGGCCCAGTCGTTTAATTGCTCGCGCGTCATTCGGGCGGGATCGGCCAGCATAGAGGCGGTGATGCGCGCCTCGTGTATGCCGGTTTCCCACAGGGCTTCGGCCAGTTCCTGATCCGGCCGCGGCAGCCCCTTTACCAGCAGGCGCAGCGTCGTAACCGGGGTGCCGAGGGCGTTGTCGATGCAGATGCCAAAGCGTTCGCTCATTTGTTTTTTAAACGCGGGCGAAGAAAAACGCTTGATGCGCCTCAGCAGTTCTTCACAGCGGGAACGGGTAATGGGGGAAGTCATACGCCTCCAAAGCGGCGCCTGCGCACGCGGTAGGCGGCGAGGGCCCTTTCAAATTCGGCTTCGTCAAAATCGGGCCACAATACGGGCGAAAAATAAAATTCGCTGTAGGCTGCCTGCCACAAAAGGAAGTTGGACAGGCGTTCCTCGCCCGAGGTGCGGATAATGAGCTCCGGGTCGGGCAGATCGGGCTGGTAGAGGTGCTGGGAAATGTCCTGCACCGTAATTTCTTTTTTGTCTTCCCGCAAAAGGGCATTGACGGCGTGCACAATTTCCTGCCGCGCGCCGTAGTTAAGCGCCAGGTTGAGGGTAAATCTCGTATTGTGTGCCGTGGAGGAAACGGCGTGGTCTATTTGGTTAAGAATAGCCGGGGGCAGCGGCTCCCGCTCGCCGCTTACCAGGAGGCGTACGCCGTATTTATCCGCCTGTTGCGTATAGCGGGAAAGAGTTTGCGCCAACAATTTAAAAAGCCCGGCAATTTCTTCCTGCGGGCGCGTCCAATTTTCGGTAGAAAAGGCGTACAGCGTAAGCACTTTTACACCCGCTTTCTGCGCCGCTTTTAAGGTGCGCTCCACGGCTTTGGCTCCGGCGTTATGCCCAGCCAGCCTGGGCAGGCGGCGTTCTTGGGCCCAGCGTCCGTTGCCGTCCATAATAATGGCAACATGCTGCGGAACGGGATTGACGGGTGTTTGGCTCATAAAGATATTGTAGCTTTTTTGGCGTTTTACGCAAATAAAAAACCCCGCCGGAAAGCGGGGTTCAAAAAACGAAACGAATTAAATCTTCATAATTTCGTCTTCTTTGGTTTTAATTACCTTGTCAATTTGGGCGATGTTGGCGTCGGTCGCTTTTTGCACGTCCGCTTCGTAGCGTTTCAAATCGTCTTCGGTAATTTCGGCCGCTTTTTGGGCTTTTTTGAGCTTTTCAATTACGTCGCGGCGTTCGTTGCGCACGGCTACTTTGAAATCTTCGCTCATTTTGGAAATGTTTTTGGCCAGCTGTTTGCGGCGGTCTTCGGTCATAGAAGGCAGCGTAATGCGGATTACTTTGCCGTCGTTTACGGGGCTGGCGCCCAAGTCGGCTTTTTGAAGGGCTTTGTCAATATCGTTGATGGAGCTGACGTCCCAGGGCTGGATTTCCAAGGTTTTGGCATCCAGCACGTTGATGATAGCCATTTGTTTAATGGGGGTAGGGGTACCGTAGTATTCCACGCGGATGTTTTCCAGCAGGCCTGCGCTGGCGCGGCCGGTGCGGATGGTGGCCAAGTCGCGTTCCAAGCGGGATACGTGTTCGGCCATATTGGTTTTGGTTTTGTTTAAAAGGTTGCTGATGCCTTCCATAGTGTTATTTCCTCGTATAGTGAAATGTTACTTTATTATAGCAATTCTGGCGCGGTTTGCGCGGCGGGAACTTGCGCGGGGTATATGTCGCGGTAAAGCGGCGCCCGCGGGAAAGACTGCGCCGGCGGAAAACGCCGCCCCTCATCTAACGTAACGGTTCCGTCGGGCGACGCCGTCCAGCGGCCGGAAGCGTGGGCGGAAACGTCCTTGCGGTAACTCCCTTCGGAGGCAAAGGAAGCGGTGGGGGAAGCGTACTTCCGGGACATAATCGCTAAGCTTTGCGGCAGTTTGGCGCGGCCGGTAGTTGAAATGGAAGAAATATCCAGCTGGGTAAATTGTCCTTTTTCATCGTAGAATATCGTTTGCTGGGTGTTTTCTTCAAAATTGCGTGTCAGGTTTTGCTGCAATAATCCGTTTTCCCGGTATCGGCTTTCGCGCAAGGGGAGCGGGTGGGTGCTATCCCAGTGGGCGCAATAGGACACCCGGCCCTGCAGCAGCTCTTGCCCGGCGGCGGATTCGCCGCTTTTATACGGATTGGGCGGGAAAAACATATAACCGGCGCTTAGTTTTTTGGGGGCTTGATAGTCTTCGCGGCTTAGCAGAATGTCGTTCTTAAAAAGAAATAAACTGAATTCATTTTTAGAATAAAAAACCTGTTCGCACAAATCGTAGTCCTTTTGCCAGGGCGGGCAGGAAACGGTAATGCGGCGCAGCGGCGTTTGGCCTTTGGGCCCGGCAATGGAAATGTTCTTGCGGTGCAGAGGCGATTGTTCCAACCAATTTTTTTGTTCCTCGGGCGGAACCCGTTTTTTTAACAGATCATTTTTTTGGATGCGTTTTCGGATGTCAAAGACGGTTCTTTGCAGGGCCTTTATCTGTTCCGTACGGGTTTGCTCCAGCGTAGGATCCGTTTTGGGATATTTTGCATGAATGATTTTTGTCCCTGCCGCAATGACCATGGGATACAAAACGATATTCTGGGTTCGCTTGGCCATCTCCTCCAATTGATCCGGCGGGAAAAAAGGTGCCAAATCCTGCTTGGCCAACTGCAGCAGTTCCTCGTTGGAAAGAATGGGGGAAGGGGCAGGTGCTTCTTCGGCCGGGGGCAGGGTAACGGCTGTCTGTTTGGGCGGTACGGGGGGGAGAGGCTGCGGTTCCTCCCGCGGCGCCGCCGGAACGGGCGCCACATTCAATTCTTCTTGGGCGCGTGGGGCCTCCGCCAGGCTGCGTTTCACCTGCCAGATAAGCGAGCAGATGCTGGCCAGTAGTAAGCCTACCAAAATAAGAAAAACAGTCAGGTTCGTGTGTTTTTTCATAAAAATAAAACAGCCCGAAGCAAAACGGAACTTCGGGCCGGTGTTGTCAATTAGTAAATAATCGTTCCCACGTCTTCGCCGCAGAGGGCTTTTTTGATGTTTCCTTTCGTGTGCAGGTTAAACACCTGTACGGGTACTTTGTTTTCCAAGCAGAGGGCCAAAGCGGCGGTGTCCATAAATTGCAGTTGGCGGGCAATGGCCTCTTTGTAGGTAATTTTGTGAATGAGTTTGGCGTTGGGGTTTTTCTTGGGGTCGCTGTCGTACACGCCGTCCACCTGGGTGGCTTTTAGCAGCACATCGGCGTTAATTTCCGAGGCGCGCAGTGCGGCGGCGCTGTCGGTGGTAAAGAAGGGGTTTCCCGTGCCGCCTGCAAAAATAACAATGCGTCCTTTTTCCAAATGGCGCAGGGCTTTGCGGCGCACGAACGGTTCAGCCAGTTGATAAATGTTGATAGAGGTTAGCACCCGGGTAGGCACGCCGGCTTCTTCCAGCGCGGACTGGAGGGCCAGGGCGTTGATGACGGTGGCCAGCATACCCATATTGTCGGAATTGACGCGGTCAATCACGCCGCCTCCGTCGCGTACGCCGCGCCAGATGTTTCCGCCGCCCAGCACAATGGTCAGCTCGCAGTTGCCGCAGCGGTACGCGTCGGCAATTTCTTCGGCGATTTCTTTCAGCGCCTGCGGATTAATGCCGCGGTGGCCTTCGTTAATTAAGGCCTCGCCGGACAATTTGAGCAATACTCTTTTTTTAGGTTGGCAGTTTTTGGATGGGCAGCACGTTTCCATAAATGGGATCCTCTCAGGGTTATTTTGTTTTTACTATTGTAGCACAAAACCGCTTTCTTCGCTACGCGGCGGCTTCTTCTTATGCTGGCGTTTGGTTTGGCTGTTGCGCACCGGCATAAAAAGAAGCCCCTCGCGGGGAGGGGCTTTTGATTAGAAGCGAACGAAACGAACGACTTTCAGTTCACAACCCAAGTTCTTGGATTCTTCGGCTAGGTAATCGGCAACGGTTTTTTTGTTGTCTTTAATGGTCGGCTGTTCCAAGAGGCAGTTTTCTTTGGCAAACTTTTTAACTTTGCCGGGCAACATTTTTTCAATGGCGGCGGCAGGTTTGCCTTCGTTGATGGCCTGGGTTTTGTAAATGTCCAATTCGCGGTCAATCACGGCTTGCGGAATGTCTTTGGCATCCACCCAGCCGCTTTGCATACCGACGGTGTGCATCGCTAAACCGCGGGCAATTTCTTTGGCTTTTTCCATATCTTTGCAATCGCCGATGACGGCCAATTCCAAAATGGAAGCTTTTTTGTTGTCGGAGTGTACATAATAAGCCATCACGCTGCCTTCGGCGGGCGTCCAGTTGTAGCCGCCTTTGAAGGTGGTGTTTTCGCCAAATTTGGGGGCTTGTTCCACGATCATGGCTTTGATGTTTTCATCGGCGGAATAATCCAAGCCGGGGTGTTCCAACACATATTGGGCCAGCTCGTCGGCCAATTTGATGAAGGCATCGGTTTTGGCCACAAAGTCGGTTTCGCAGCCCAGGTAAATCATGGCGTAGTTTTTGCCGTCGGTTTTAACGGATACCCGTCCTTCTTTGGTTTCCCGGTCGGAGCGTTTGGCCATATCCGCCAAGCCTTTTTTGCGCAAAAATACGATGGCTTGTTCCATATCGTCTTTGCATTCCACCAAGGCTTTTTTGCAGTCCATCAAACCGGCGCCGGTTTTTTCTCTGAGGATTTTAATGTTTTCGGCTAAAGACATTTTGTTCTCCTATAATAGGGTTAAATCTGAGCGGAAGCTCCCGCCAAAGCGGGAACTTCCGTGAGCAATTTTATTTGGCTTCTTCGGCCGGAGCTTCTTCTTTGGCTTCGGCTTTCGGTTCAGCTTCCGTTTCGGCTTCGGCTTTCGCTTTGGCTTTTACGGTTTTTTTGGCTTTGGAAGCAGCCGGTTTTTTGGCGGCCGTTTTTCTCTTGGCGGCCGGTTTTTCGGCTTTTGCAGCTTCTTCGGCTTTGGGCTGTTCGGCTTCGGGTTTGGCTTCTTCTTTAGCCGGTTCTTCCGCTTTTACCGTTTCTTCCACCACGACGGTCGTTTCCACGGCGGCCGGGGCAGCGGCTTCGGCTTTTTCGGCGGCCAACATGGCCGTTTCAAACGCCTGAGCCATTACCGGGTTTTCGGCGGGTTGATTTTCAGCGGCTTTTACGGCTTCCAGCTCGGCTTTGCCTTCCAAGATGGAGTCGGCAATCGCGGAGCAGAAAAGCTTAATGGAGCGCGCAGCGTCATCGTTGCCGGGGATCGGCAGCGTGATCATATCGGGGTCGGCGTTGGTGTCGCACACGGCTACCACCGGAATGCCCAACGCATGGGATTCGCGCACGGCGCCGGCGGTGTCCACCGGGTCAATTACAAATACCACATCCGGCAATACTTTCATTTCGCGGATGCCGCCCAAAAGTTTCTGCAAGCGCAGCATTTCTTTGGTCAAGCGGCTGGCTTCTTTTTTGGAGATGGCTTTAAACACGCCGGAAGATTCCCATTTTTCCAGTTCGTTGAGTCTTTCAACCGATTTCTTGACGGTTTGGAAGTTGGTCAGCGTGCCGCCGAGCCATTTTTCGTGGATACAATATGCACCGCAGCGGGCGGCTTCGGCCTGGATGGCTTCCTGGGCTTGTTTTTTAGTGCCGACGAACAAAAATTTGGAGCCTTTTTTGCTTTCTTCTTTAATAAAAGCACAGGCTTTTTTCAGTTCTTTGGCGGTTTTTTGTAAGTCTAAGATATGGACGCCGTTTCTTTCTCCAAAGATAAAGCGGCCCATTTTGGGGTTCCAGCGGGAAGTTTGGTGGCCGAAGTGCACACCGGCTTCCAGCATGGCTTTCATCGATACGTTGCTCATGTTTTCTCCTGTGGCCGCAACCGAAATTAGGGAAGGGGGCTTCCCCGGTGGTTTTGGCCGTGGGTGTCGTCGGGACTGGCTTTGATTTACAAACTGTTTTCGCTATCCCGCTCATATTACACCTTGTATTATTATACCATAAAAAAACCGCGGGCCATATACCCGCGGTTTAAAACTTTTTAAACGGAACAGCGGTTTAGAAGCGTCCGTTCACAATTACCATCGCCGGGAACCAGCCGTTTTCGGCAATGTTTAAAAGACCGATTTGCAGCCCGTCAATGGTTTTGGCGTAGTTTACAAAACCCAGCTGCAAGCCGTTCATGTATTCGGCTTGGTTGAAGAAGCCCCACTGCAAGCCGGTGGTGCTGTGCATAGACAGGTTGACCAAACCCAGCTGCGCGCCGATTAAGTCGTCGTTTTTGGTCAGCAACCCAAACTGGGCGCCTTTTACTTGGTTGGCCAGGTTGATGATCCAGGTCATGCTGACGCCGTTGAGTTCGTATTCGGTTTGGGCAAACAGGAAATCAAACTGCAAGCCGGTGACGGTAGAGGTTTTGGAAGCGATACCCAAATCCACGCCTTTTACGTCGTGAATGTTATTGGGCACGGCTACTGCAATTTCGTCCCAGAGCGAGAGTTTTAAATTGCCCGCTTCGGCAGCCGCGGGCATAGCCGCCGCCACAAATAAAGCCATAATCAAGGCTAGTTTCTTCATGTGTTTGTTGTCCTCCGTTTCGTTTTAAAGTTATTCAACGTTTTTATTGTAGCACTTTTTAGGCATTTTTTTACACAGAAAAACAAGAGTAGAAAGTGCTACAATAAACTAAAGAGGTAAACATATGAAAATAAATTTGGTTTCTTTTAATCCGCTGGCGGCCGACACCGCCGACAATTCTGCCCGCGTGCTGGACTTGCTGCGCGCGCCCGCGCCCCAGGCGGATATATGGGTGCTGCCGGAGGCGGCCTTGTGCGGCTGCCCGCTGTTTGATTTGTTTGACGACAAACGGCTGCTGGCGCAAAATCTGGCCGCGTTGAAAGAAATTGCCAAAGAAACCAAAGAAACGGCCGTCGTTTTGGGGTATATGGACAAACAAAACGGCGCGCCCGCCACCGCCGCGGCATTTATATATAAAGGAAAAATCACCAAAATTTTTGACACCGAAACCGTGTCTTATAAAGGCAAACGCCTCCAGCTGGTGCTGGGCACGCCCGATCAGGCCCCGGCCGACCCGGACGCGGACGCCGTCCTCTTTCTGGCGGCGCGGCCTTATTTAAAAGGAAACATCGCACCGCGGGTGGACGCGCTTAAAAAGTTTGCCAAAAAGCACGGCGTTCCTTCCTTATTATGCTGTTTGTTAGGCGGCGGGGACGGAATGATTTTTGACGGCCTCTTGGCCGCGGCCGACAAAAAAGGCTCCCTAATTTTACTGGGCGAACCTTTCCGCGAGCAGACGCTAACGTTTGATTTGGATGAAAAATATACGCCCGTTTCCTATAAAAAACCGTGGCAGGAAGAATTGCTTTCGGCGCTTGCATTCGGTTTGCGCGACTATGTGCATAAAAGCGGAATGGATAAGGTGATGTTTGGCATCAGCGGCGGGATTGATTCCGCCTTCACGGCCGTACTGGCGGCCAAGGCGCTGGGCGGCGAAAGCGTGTACTGCGTGTCTTTGCCGTCCTACTGCACCAGCGATTTAAGCAAAACGCTGGCCGGGCAATTGGCCCGCACGTTGGGGGTAAATTTGGAAGAAGTCGGCGTGATTCCGGCGTTGGGCGGCGTGAAGGAAGCCATTTCACATATCGTTTCGCACCCCAAAGACACTACCGAACAGGAACTGCAGTCCCGCCTGCGCACCACCATTTTGGGGGCGCTGGCCAGCGAATACCACGCCATGCTGATTTCTACCGACGATAAAAGCGAATGTGCGGTAGGATCCTTTGTACTCTACGGCGATGCCGGCGGCAGCTTGCAGCCGATCGGCGATTTGTATAAGAGCGAAATTTACGAACTGGCGGAATACATTAATAAACAAGGGGAGCTCATTCCGCGCGGCATTATTGAACGCGCCCCCACTTCCGAGTTAAGCCCCAACCAAAAAGACGAAGACCAACTGCCGCCCTATTCCGTGCTGGACAAAATGCTCCGCGCTTATTTGGAAGAAGGCAAAACACCGGAAGAAATCAGCAAAAAATTTCATGTTAAGGCGGCTGTGGTGCAGGATGTGTTAACCCGCGTCAACCAGGCGGATTTAAAACGCCGCCAAACGGCCCCTGCCCTGCAGGTAAGCGCGCATCCGTTTGCATCCGTCTTGCGGCCGATTATCAAAAAGGTAAACTTGTAATGATTCGCAAAAGCGTGTGGCTGGGATTGTGCCTGTGTGTCGGTTCGTGCGTGTACGGGGCGGACACGGTGTTCCTTGGCCCGACGAATCTGCGCGTAAGCGACCAGGGGGAATTTTCGTGGGTGGATACAACCCCCAAACCGCAAGCGTTTGACAACCTGTGGGCCTACCGCTATTACCCCATTGAAAAAAAGCTGACGGGCATGGGCGTGAAAGTGGCCGTGGCCGACAGCGGCATTTCTTCCCATCCGGAATTTAACGGCAAACATATTATGGGGCAGGATTTTACCATGTCCGGCGCGCTGACGGATTTAAAAAACCACGGCACGGGCGTGGCCGGCATTATCGGCGCGCGCGGGCTGCGCTTTACGGGCATTGCGCCGGAAGCCTCGCTGCTTATTTACAAGATAGACGACGGCAGCCGCTTAATCGGCCCGCAGGCCGCGGCCAATGCGCTCAATACGATTTTAACCTACAACGAACAGAACCCCAACGATAAAATTACTGTCATTAATTTAAGCTACGGCGTTTCGGGCGGCGGCTACGCCGCACTGACTAACGCCGTTAACCGCGCGCACGACTCGGGGATTACGATTGTTTCTCCCGCCGGGAACTATGGCTTTCCGGGCGTGTTTTACCCGGCCAATTTGTCCACCGTCATTGCCGTAAGCGCCTTGGGGGCGGACGGAAAAACCCTTTATCCCAATTCTGCCTACGGGCCGGAGGTGGACTTTATCGCCCCCGGAGACCGGGTATTCACCGCTTCTTCAGACGGCGGCTATACTCTGATGAGCGGCACTTCCGCGGCGGCGGGCTTTGTAAGCGCCGCGGCGGCGCTGGCGGTGGAAGGCCTTACCCGCCAATTGGGCCGCTACCCCACGGCGCAGGAAGTGAAAGACGCCCTTAAAAAAGCGGCCGTCAAAATCCCGGGCCTGCCCGATATTGCCCAAGGAAACGGAATGATTGACGTTGCCAAACTGGAAAGCCAATTTGAAGCTAAAAAATGAAAACAAAGGTCTCATCTAAAAAACCGCGAAAAGTAATCCGCCGGAAATTGTTTAATTTAACCAGCCCCATTTTTGTGGAAACGCTGCTGATTATGCTTACCGGCACGGTGGACGTGTTTATGCTCAGCCGCTATTCGGACGAAACCGTCGCCGCCGGGGGGGTAGTCAACCAACTGCTCAACTTGGTGTTTATTCTCTACGGCATTACCACGCTGGGCACTTCCGTGTTGTGCGCGCAGTATTTAGGCGCCAAACAAAAGAAAAATGTGGCCCAGGTGATAGGGGTTTCGCTGCTGGCCAACTTACTGATGGGCCTGTTGGTAAGTGCAGGGCTGTTCTTCTTGGCACGGCCTTCGCTGCAGCTGATGGGGTTGGACGAGAGCCTGATCGGGTACGGCATTTCGTATATGAAAATTGTGGGCGGGTTTTCGTTCTTGCAGGCCCTGTCCATGACGCTTTCCGCCATTTTAAGAAGCCACAACAAAGCGTATTACCCGATGTTTGTTACCTTGCTGATTAACATCGTCAACGTCATCGGCAACTATATGCTGATTTTCGGCAATTTCGGTGCGCCGCGCCTGGGGATTACGGGGGCGGGTATTTCCACCTCGCTAAGCCGCCTCTTGGCGGTGGGACTGCTGGCCTATATTTTGTTTAGCAAAGTAACGGCGGTGCCGTCCCTTAAATTATTTAAGCCCTTCCCGTGGGATAAAATTAAAAACCTGCTGACTATCGGCCTGCCGGCGGCGGGGGAACAGGTGTCGTATAATTTATCGCAGGTGTTAATTACGTACTTTTCCGTGATGCTGGGTACGGCCGCGCTGACGGCGCGTACGTATGCGATGAGCATTGTGATGTTTTCGTACGTGTTTGCCATTGCTATCGGCCAGGGGGCGGCCATTTCCATCGGGCATTTGATCGGGGAGGAGCGCGACAATGCCGCCTTCTCGGTAGAAAAATACTCCATTAAACTGGCCATGCTGGTAACGGTGTGCATTTCGGTGCTGACGGCGCTGGTTGGAACGGATATTTTTAAACTACTTTCTTCCAACCCCGAGGTGATTTCCATTGGCGCAACGGTGCTGTACATTGATGTGTTGCTGGAAATCGGCCGGGCGGTCAACATTACGTCCGTCAACTCCTTAAACGCGGCGGGGGACGTTATGTATCCGTTCATTACGGGCATTATCGTGATGTGGGGGGTGGCCACGCTGCTTTCCTATGTGCTGGGCATTTGGTGGGGCTGGGGGCTCAACGGCATATGGCTGGCTATGGCGCTGGACGAAAACATCCGCGCCGTGGTGTTTGAACGCCGCTGGAAAAGCCGCAAGTGGGAAGATAAAAGCTTCACGCGCCGGCGCGCGTAACGGGCAGAAGTTATTTGCTAAAATATATATATATGAGCGAAAAATCTTTTTACCAAGAATATGATGTCCCGCAGGATTTGCAGTTTAAAACCGCCGATATTATCCGCATGGGCGGGCTGGATTGCACGGCCCGGCTGAGCCCCAAGTATTTTGCGGATGTTTTTGCCGCGCCCAATCAAATTACGCAGGTCAATGTGGCGCTGTCTTTTTCGGTGGCCTCCCACGAAATTTTGGTGCGGGGCAATATCAGCGGCAAGCGCCGGGTGCAGTGCGCGCGCTGTTTGAAGATGACCGAGCAGCCCTTTGCCGAAGAATTTTTGGAAACATATAGCAACAAGTTAGAAATAATTGATATAATGTTACTGGTAAGACAAACGCTGGCTTTAACGGAGGAAATCCGTTTTCTGTGCAAGCCCGATTGCAAGGGGCTTTGCCCGCAGTGCGGCCAAGATTTAAACGAAGGGCCGTGCGCCTGCAAGCCGGTGAATTTGTCGCCTTTCGCCGAACTGAAAGGAAAATTTAAGTAAGAATTCGATTGAATTTTACTAGAGTAAAACAGGAGTTAGACAAATGCCGAATCCAAAGAAAAAACACACTCGTTCCCGCCGGGACATGAGAAGATCCCACAATTCCGGAGTAGAATTGCCGCAGCTCGTGGCCTGCCCGAATTGCAAATCTCCCAGACTGCCGCACAACGTCTGCCCGACTTGCGGATTCTATAAAGACAGAGTGGTCGTGGCCCAGAAAACCAAGGCCGAAGCAACCGAAGAAGCCAAATAACCGTTATTATGAAAATAGCCCTGGACGCATTAGGCGGAGATTTCGGCGCAAAGCCCAACGTGTTGGGCGCTTTGAAGGCGGCCAAAGAACTGAAGTTGGAAGTTATTTTGGTCGGCAACGAAGCCGTATTGCGCGAAGAACTCAAAACGCTTGGCTACGCGGATTTGCCTAAAAACATTTCCATCGTCCATGCACCCCAAACCATTGACATGGGGGCCGAACCCGCCAAAGAATGCCGCAGCAAAAAAAACGCCAGCATCGTGGTATGCGCCAACTTGGTGCGCCGCGGGCAGGCGGATGCTTTTGTTTCGGCCGGTCATTCCGGCGCGGCAATGGTGGCGGCGTTGTTCGGCATGGGGCGCATTAAAGGCGTCCAGCGGCCGGCTATTGCCACGCCTATGCCGACGTACAAAGGCGTAAGCCTGCTTTTGGACGGCGGCGCCAATGCCGATTGCAAACCCATTCACCTGCTGCAGTTTGCGGTAATGGGCTCGGCCTATATGCAAAAAGTGTTTGATATTCCGGCGCCTTCGGTGGGCATTTTGTCCATCGGGGAAGAGGAAACCAAAGGCAACTTTTTGGTCAAACACACCATTCCGCATATGCGCGAAATCGGCGTGAACTTTAAAGGAACGGTGGAAGGACGCGACGTAAATACAGGCGATACGGATGTCATCGTCTGCGACGGATTTGTGGGAAACATCGTTTTAAAAATGGCCGAAGGTTTGGCCAAAACGATGATTCAAATGATCAAGCGCGAAATCAAAAAACGCCCGCTGGCGGTGTTGGGCGCCCTGCTTGCCAAGGGTGCTTTCAAAGCCGTCAAAAACCATACCAACCCGGACTGCTACGGCGGTGCGCCGTTGGTGGGGGTAAACGGCGTGGCGATTATTTCGCACGGCAAATCCAACGATTTTGCTATTTTTAACGCCATTAAAACGGCCGCCCGCCTGGTGGAAAAAGATTTCATCGGCGATATTGCCGCAAAAATGGCTGCTTTGAAACCGACTTTTGAGGCGATTGAAAAAGAAATCCATCAGGAGGAAGCCTAATGGCGGATTTTAAAGGGAAAACCGTTTTGGTTACCGGCGCTACGCGCGGCATTGGCTTGGCTATCGCCGAAGAATTTGCCAAAGCCGGCGCCAATCTGGCCATTTGCGGCACCCATCCGGACGCTTTGGCCCCGGCGGCCAAAACCTTAAGCGCCCACGGCGTAAAGGTGTATACCCAGCCGGTAAACGTAGCCCACGCGCAGGATTGTGAACAGTTTGTTCAAAATACCCTCAAAGAATTGGGCTCGGTGGACGTACTGGTAAACAATGCGGGCATCACCAAAGACAATTTAACCGTACGCATGAGCGAAGAAGACTGGGATGACGTGATAGCCGTCAACCTGAAGGGTACGTTTTTAATGTCCAAGGCCGCTTTGAAAGTGATGTTTAAAAAGAGAAGCGGCAACATCGTCAACATTTCTTCCGTAGTGGGGGAAATGGGCAACGCCGGGCAGGCCAATTATGTGGCCAGCAAGGCGGGCATTATCGGGCTGACGAAAACTTTCGCCAAAGAATTCGGCTCTCGCGGCGTGCGGGTAAATGCCGTGGCGCCCGGTTTTGTGCAAACCGCCATGACCGACGCCCTGCCCGAAGACGTAAAGGCAAAAGCTTTAGAAGCGGTGCCGCTTAAACGATTTGCTACGACGCAGGATATCGCCAAAGCAGTAATGTTTTTGGCCAGCGAAGATGCTTCGTACATTACGGGGCATATTCTCGCCGTCAATGGCGGGCTTTATATTTGATAAAATTGTAAACAAGGGGAAGCCCCTTTTAATTACCGGAGGACTAAAATGTCTGTAGAAAACGTGCAAGAAAGAGTAAAAAATATCATTGTGGATCAGTTGGGTGTGGAAGCCGACCAGGTGAAACCCGAAGCCCAGTTCGTGAATGATTTGGGCGCCGATTCCTTGGATACGGTAGAACTGATCATGACGCTGGAAGAAGAATTCAACATCGAAATTCCGGACGAAAAAGCCGAAAAGATCAAAACGGTTGGCGAAGCGATTGAATACATTGAACAAAACGCCAAAAAATAATTGTGTATACGGATATAGAGCATATCATTGGATATTGCTTTAAAGATAAGGCCGTTTTAAAGGAAGCACTCACTCACAAGTCCTTTGCCGGGGAGCACCGCAGCGCCAAACACAACGAGCGCTTGGAGTTCCTGGGGGACAGTATATTAGGCGCTATTGTTGCGGATTATATCTACAACCAATGCCCTCATGTAGAAGAGGGAGTGCTTTCTAAAATTAAGTCTAACTTAGTTTCCAGACGCAACCTGTATCTTTGGGGCAAACAAATGGACTTGGGCCGTTATATGAGCTTGGGCCACGGCGAGCTGGCCACCGGCGGCAGAGAGCGCGACAGTATCATCTCCAACGCGGTGGAAGCGGTGATTGGCGCCGTGTATATAGACGGCGGTTACCCGGCGGCCGAAGCGATGATTTTGCCTTGGGTAAAAACCCAAGCCCTTACGCAGGACGCCCAAGATTTTAAGAGTGTACTGCAGGAATTTCTGCAAAAACGCGGCCAGCATACGCCCGTGTACGAAGTGATTCAAACCGTGGGCCCGGAGCACGACAAAACGTTTACCGTGCGCGTGAGCCTGGGGGAGAAAGAGTTGGGAGTCGGAAAAGGCCGAAATAAAAAATTGGCCGAACAATCCGCTGCGCATGCGGCGTTGGAGCAGTTGAAAAAGAAATAAGGAGGGTGCCTATGCTTCCGCATAAGAAGGACTCTGCGAAAGTCAGTGTTCCGTCGTCGGAGAGGAAACTGCCGGAAGCCTTGTCCGTGCTTACCAAAAAACCGCTGGTAACGCTTGCCATTGTGGCGGCGCTGCCGGTAATTTTGATGCTGGCATTCACCTTTAAAAGCGGCTACACCCCCAATTCCAAAAATACCAAGTTTGACGATATCGTCATCGTCAAAACGCCTACCGAAATTGCCGACGAGGCCACCGACGCGCTGCAAAAAAAAGATACACAAACGTTTACCGATATTTTAAATACCCAAACCAAAAATAACCCCAACATCGTCAACAGCAAAGGCGACCCGCTGATTGTAATGGCGGCCACCATGGGCAATTTGGAAGCCGTACAGCAGCTTATTTTAAACGGGGCGGACGTCAATAAGGCAAACGCCTTTAACAAAGACACGGCCCTTCTGCGCAGCCTGTATGGCAATTTCCCGGAGATTACCCGCCTGCTGGTGTATTCCGGGGCGGATATTAATGCCAAGAACAATTATAACCATTCTCCCATGTATTTGGCCTTGGAGAAGAAACTGCCCGAATTTATTGACTTGTTCCTTACCAGCGGCGTAAAAGAAGGATTAAATTCCGACAATCTTTTCCGCGCCAGCGCCAAAAAGAACCCGATGGGCGTGTTGGCTATGCTCAAGGGGGGCGTGGATCCGAACGTAAAGAATGAAAAAGGAAACACGCCGCTTATTATTTCGGCTTCGCTGGGGGATGTGGAAAGCGTACAGGCGCTTATGGCCTACCGGGCCGATGTAAACGCCGCCAATAACGACGGCAACACCTCCCTTATTTATGCGGCGCGCTATAATCATCCGGAAATTATCCGCGAGCTTTTAAAACCGCAGACGATGCAAGCCCCGCTGGACGTAAATATGCAAAACAAACAGGGGCAAACCGCTTTGTACTGGGGGGCGGCCAAAGGGTATGAAGAAGTGGTGCGCCGCCTGCTGGCAGCCGACGCCGACCCGACCATCGCCGCCAAAGACGGATTGATTCCGTATATGATCGCCCGCAAAAATAAACGCGGGCAAGTGCTGGAATGGTTTAATAAAGACATTCGGGAAGTTAAAAACAGCGTAATTGAACAGGATAATGCCGCGCTGATTGCCCAGGCCAAAGCCGAAGGCCGCGAACTGCCGGAACTGGCGGGCCAAAAAAACCAAACAAAACCCGTTACGGAAGATGATATTTTCACGGCGGCACAGACGGGGGATATGGAACTGGCCAAGAAAGTGATTGCGTCCAATAAAGCGGCCGTATTTAAAAAGAACAAGGCCGGCTATACGCCCTTGTTTATTGCGGTGCAAAACGGGCAAATCGAAATGGTTACCTATTTGGTGGACAATATGGCGCGCCTGTTTGAATCGTCCCCGCAGGGAAACGTCTTCCATGTGGCGGTAAACACGCAAAATTTGGAAATGCTCAAACATTTGGTCAGTCTGGCGCGCAAAGAAGGGCGCTTGGCCATGATGCTGGAATACCGCGCCGCGCCGCAGAAGAATGCCCAATCCATGACGCCGCTTGGCTATGCGGCCTTGCTGTGCAACAAAGAAATTTACGATTACTTGGTATCGGTGGGTGCCAAAGACGGCGGACTGAGCAAAAAGCCTAACATCTTGGGCTATAAAACGCCGGCCGATTTAATGCAGGAATGCAAAGCCAAACCGGCGCAGGCCAAAACGCTGACGCGTTCTGCCGCCAAACGGCGCTGACGAAGTGCCCCTTTGTTAACCGGCTCCGCCAGTTCAGGCGGGGCCGGTTTTTTGTGGGCAAGAAGGAATTACAAAAGGATTTTTAGAATATAAAAAACCCCGTGGGCTGCCACGGGGTTTTTAAATGCTGTTGTATGAATTACGGATGGATTTTGTCCATCATGCGCGGGAACGGAATGGTTTCACGCACGTGCTGCAAACCGCAAATCCAGCGCACCATGCGTTCAATGCCCATACCAAACCCGGAGTGGGGCACGCTGCCGTAGCGGCGCAAATCCAGGTACCACTCGTAGCCTTTGGGGTCTAAGCCCTGTTCTTTCAAACGGGCGAGCAAGGCGTCGTAATCGGCCTCTCTTTCGCTGCCGCCGATAATTTCTCCGGCACCTTCCGGGCCAATCACGTCCACCGCCAAGACCACTTTGGGGTTTTTGGGGTCGCGTTTCATATAGAAAGCCTTAATGGCGGCCGGGTAGCGGTGAATCATAATCGGGGTGTCGTAATCTTCGCCCAGCAGGGTTTCTTCGTCGCCGCCGATATCGCCGCCCCAGGGGGTGTTATTGCCTTTTTTATGCAAAATTTCAATGGCGTCCGTATAATCAATACGGGGGAATTTCTTTTCCACCGTGGCTTGCAGTTTGGACGTATCACGCTCCAAAGTTTTCAAGTCGGCCGCCCGGTTGGTAAGCACTTGGCGGATGATGTATTTAATAAAGTCTTCCGCCAAATCCATATTATCGTCCAAATCGTTATAGGCCACTTCGGGTTCCACCATCCAGAACTCCGTTAAATGGCGGCGGGTTTTGCTTTTTTCGGCGCGGAAAGTGGGGCCGAAACAATACGTGCGGCCCAGCGCCATGGCAGAGGCCTCGGCATACAGCTGCCCGCTTTGAGAGAGAAATGCCTTTTCGCCGAAATAATCGGTTTCGAACAGCGTGCTGGTGCCTTCACACGCGGCGGGGGTTAAAATGGGGGAGTCCGCCAATACAAAGCCGTTTTTATGCAAGTATTCGCGAATGGCAAAAATAATTTCGTCGCGGATGCGCAAAATAGCGGTCTGCTTGGCCGATCTCAGCCACAAATGGCGGTAATTCATCAAAAATTCGGGCCCGTGTTCTTTGGGGGAAATCGGGTAGTCTTTGGCCATTTGCAGCACTTCTAAATTCTTTACGCCCAGCTCATAGCCCAAGGGGGAGCGTTTGTCTTCCCGCACGGTACCGGTTACGATAATGGAAGATTCTTGGGTTACTTTATCGCCCAGTTCAAACTGTTCCGGAGAAACGTCTCCTTTAAACAT
This sequence comes from Elusimicrobium sp. An273, assembly GCF_002159705.1. NCBI lineage: Bacteria > Pseudomonadati > Elusimicrobiota > Elusimicrobia > Elusimicrobiales > Elusimicrobiaceae > Candidatus Avelusimicrobium > Candidatus Avelusimicrobium gallicola. Next base: position 122,059 of record NZ_NFJD01000002.1, on the reverse strand, counting down.
CACGCATTGGATGATGCCGCTTCCGTCGCGCAGCTGCAGGAAATGCAGCTTGCCGCTGGAGCGTTTGTTGTACAGCCAGCCCTTTAAGGTAATTTCTTGGCCCAAGTACTGGCCCACGTCTTTGACGCGATATTTGCTAGACATAATTTCCTCTACAAAATAAAAAGTATATGTATATTGTAGCTTTTTGAGACAAGAAAATAAAATCACTTTGCCGTGTGCGCCCGCGCAAAAGGGGCACGCCTCAGGCGCGCAGGAAAGCGGCACGGAAAAGAAGTGCAAGACCTTTTCCGCATTGGCGCCGTGTGGCGCAGGACTACTTTGTACGACGTGAAAAAATAAAATTATTTTTCTTTTTAAATTCGGATATGCTATAATAAATATGTTGCAAGAAGGCCCAGTCCTTACGAAAACGATTTTTCGGGCGTGTAGCTCAGCTGGGAGAGCGCCTCGTTCGCAACGAGGAGGTCGTCGGTTCGATCCCGATCACGTCCACCATTTAGCTAAAACCACGCTTAGGCGTGGTTTTCTTGTTTACGGACAAAGAAACGAACGAGGCGCGTTTCGCTTCCGACGTGAGCGGAGGAGGTCGTCGGTTCGATCCCGATCACGTCCACCATTTAGCTAAAACCACGCTTAGGCGTGGTTTTCTTGTTTTAGGGGATAAACTAACGAGGCGCGTTTCGCTTCCGAAGTGAGCGGAGGAGGTCGTCGGGCGGGTCCCGATCACGTCCACCATTTAGCTAAAAACCACGTTTAGACGCGGTTTTCTTGTTTTAGGGGATAAACTAACGAGGCGCAGCCGCTTCCGAAGTGAGCGGAGGAGGTCGTCGGGCGGGTCCCGATCACGTCCACCATTTAGCTAAAAACCACGTTTAGACGCGGTTTTCTTGTTTTAGAGAATCATCCAGCCGGCATATATCTCCATTTCCAGGCCTATGTGGATGTAGGACTAAAGGCCCTCGTTTTGTAGCGTATTTTTTGCTAAAGTATACATTGAAAATCTGTTTTTTAAAATTATACTTTTAAAAAAGACTCCTACAAGGAGAACATATGAAACGTTTATTATCTATTCTGTTTGTGTTATTTGTTTCCACGGGTTTTTCGTGGGGATCTGCCGTGTGGGACGACTCCTCTCACGAGCAGCTTTCTGCCGGGAATTCGTCCGTATTGCGTTTGCAAAAAATCAGAAATTATGAATTTTTTCTTTCCAATATCATATTCCCCAAGCAGAAAAAAGAAGTGGTTGTTTGGGCTTCTGTTAATATCCCCAGACTGGCCACCGCGAATGAACTGACCGGATATTTGGAGAACAACCCCAGTTATTGGCGGGGTGTAACAGAAATTGCCCCATATCTGGAACAGGCTTGGAAAGATTGGCGGGATAAAGCCAATGCGTGGCTGCCCGAAAAATACTATCTGCCGGAACTTAAGTTTACGTTAAAAGATATCTATAAGGCCCGTATGGCCCGCAACGTTCACTATAATCCCAAAGCTTTAAACCTTACTTTGGAAATCACTACGGGTAAGATTGGTTCCGATTCTGTCCGCGGCCGTGCTATTCCGTATTTTACGGATGACGGTAACGGATTTGGGCAAATCCAATTTTTTATGGAAGAAGAATGGATGGGGTGGTTAAATTCGTTAAATAAATCGGAAGAAGAACAAGCCATCGCCGCCAAAGAATACAAAAAAGCTGCCAGTGCCCAACTGGCGGGGGAAAGTTATTTTTCCTCTCCCAGTTCTATCGGGAAGGACTGGGATTCCTATTTAAGTGACGATTCCAAACGCTTCTTTAATATGCTTTCTAAAATTCCGGTTGCGGAATGGAAAAGCAAAGGCCCTTGGGCGGATTATCATCAATACGTCGTTACCCACGAAGTGGGACACTTGTTTGGATTAGTGCATATTAACGACAAAAGTTCTATTATGCATCCTTCCATTATTGGTGGACAAGGCGTTGTTCGTCCCAGCTCGGAAGACGGCCTTCGCTTAGCCACGTTGGTTTGTTGGTATCACAACCAGCGTGCCAAGAAGGAAGTTTGCGTTCCGCTTAAGCACAGCAAGGAAGAGCAGGAAGTTCGGAACCGGATTCAATCCTTGTTAAAAACTTGGAAAGAGCAACCGCCCGTATCGCCTGCGTTAGCCGCGTTGAAAGAAATGGCAACCCCGTCTACCACGACGTTGCCGGAAATCCCCGGTAAACCGGTTACCCGGCAGGGTTTTAACCAATCGGCCAGTGCAGAAACCCCTGTTGCGGTTGCCGTACCGGTTGCCACAACAGAAAGAACGGTGGCTGCGGCGGAAGAGTCTAGCACGGCGGAAAAAGCTCCTTCTGTGCTGAATCAACCTGTTGCCCAGCGTACGGCGGCTCGCCCGGCCCCTTTAAGCGGCGGCTTGACTCCCAGCACCGGTTTTGTACAAAAAATACCGGTCAAAACGCCGACGCCTCCGCAGTTGCAGCCTAAGTCTTTTGCAAAACGCGCTCCTCAAGCGGTGGAAGAAGGCTCGCCAGCTGGCGTGGCCAAAGCCGGTGCCGTGCCTCCGGTTGCCGAAGTAAAGAAACCGGTTAAAAAATGCTATATTTGCGGCAAAGAACTGGAAGAAGGCGAGTATTATTCATTTTCGCAAAGCCGCCACGTACATAAAAATTCCCTGTGCGCTTACCGGGCCTTTGCCCAGTATCACGCCACGGATGATGCCAGCTTGGCCCGCTATGAAGATTTCTACTTCCTGCATATGCCGCAGGATGTCGTGCAGGCGCGGGAAAATTTAAAGAATTTAGGACTTACGATTAAAGACGTCCGCCGCTATGCCGCGCAGGAAGCCGCCGCCAAAAAGGCGCAGCAAGAGCAGATTCAAGCCCAGTTCCGGGAAACGAAACAGCAGGAAGAAGCCCGCGCCAAAAAGCAGGAAAAATGCGGTTTCTATATGGTGGTAACAAAGGACGATCTTTCCCGCTACGCGCAAGAAAACAAAGAAGTTCTTCAGCAAATCAGCAAGAAAGAAAAGGGCGGGCGCGTGCTTTCCAAAAAAGAGCGGCTTGTCAAACAAAATTACAGCCAACTCTATAAGAACTACGAGCTTACCCAGTATTGCCAAGAACAAGAAAAATAATTTTCACAGGCCTCCGCAAGGAGGCCTTTTTATGACTATCCCGCAGAAACATAAAATGCTAAAATTAACTATATGTCTAAACTAGTACGCGGGTTCAGAGATATTTTTGAACCCCAATCCAAAAATTTTACCGAATTGGAAAATTGCGCCCGCGGCGTATTTTCCCTCTATGGGTTTGGCGAATTGCGCCTGCCCACCGTGGAACTTAAAGAGCTGTTTATTAAATCCACCGGCGAAACTACCGATATCGTCCAAAAAGAGATGTACGCCTTTGAAGATGCGGGGCACCGCCAATTGGCCATCCGCCCCGAAGGCACCCCCGGCGTGGTGCGTGCCTATCTGGAAAATAATTTCACGCAAAACGCGCCGGTTCAGAAGTTTTATTACATCGGCAATATGTTCCGCGCCGAACGCCCGCAGGCGGGCCGCTACCGCGAGTTTGAACAAATCGGGGCGGAGTATATAGGCAACTCGGCTCCGGCGGCGGATGCCGAAGTGATTTTGATGTTAAAAGACATTGTGGCCAAATTCGGCGCCAAAAATTATAAGGTCAAAATTAACAGCTTGGGCTGTGACAAATGCCGCCCGCTCTACCGCCAGGAATTAATTGATTTCCTCTCCGCCGAAAAAGATACCCTTTGCGAAAATTGCCAAACCCGCTTGGAGAAAAACCCCTTGCGCGTGTTGGACTGCAAGATAGACGGCTCCCGTTTTGCGGGCCGCGTGCCTACGATGAAGCTTTGCCCCGAATGTCAGGCGCATTTTGACGAAGTGCAAGCCCTGCTGAAAGGGAAAATTGATTTTGAAGTAGACCCCATGCTCGTGCGCGGGCTGGATTATTATTCCCGCACGGTATTTGAATTTCAGGCGGGGGATGCCTCTCAAAACGCCATTGCGGCGGGGGGGCGCTACGATACTTTGGTGAAACACATGGGCGGCCCCGCCACGCCGGCCATCGGCTGGGCGATGGGTGCCGAACGCGTGATTATGGCCCGCGGCGAAACCGTGCCCGCCAAACAAAAAAGCGTATATGTGGTTTCGCTGGACAAAACCTGCAACGAAACGGCCTTTAACCTGATGCAAACCCTTCGCCACGCGGGCATCCGCACGGAAGGGGGCTTGTTTGACAAAAACGTCAAAGGCCAAATGAAACAATCCGACCGCTGCGGCGCGTCGTACGCGCTTATTTTGGGCGAAGACGAACTGGCCAAACAGGCGGTTACGCTCAAGGATTTAACGACGGGCGAACAAAAACAAATTCCATTTGAAGCTTTAACTGATGAGGTAAAAAAACTGGTATGAAACGAACAAACTATTGCGGGGACATTACCGCTTCCCTGCTGGGCACCAAACAAACCCTGTGCGGATGGGTAAACAGTTACCGCAACCACGGGGGCGTGCTGTTTATCGACGTGCGGGACAGAAGCGGCATCTGCCAAGTGGTGGTAGAGCCGTCTAAGCCGTTCTTTGCCGAAGCTTCCGCCGTGCGCAATGAATACGTGGTGGAAGTAACGGGCACCGTAAACCGCCGCATTGAAGGCGCCGTAAACAAAAATATGAAAACCGGCGAAATTGAAGTGGTGGCGGAAGAATTTAAAGTGTTAAACACCTCCATTCCGCTCCCGTTTGACGTGGACAAATCCCTCTCGGTAGCCGAAGAAATCCGTTTAAAATACCGGTACCTGGACTTGCGCAACCCGCACATGTATGCCAATTTACTGCTGCGCCACCGCATTATGCAGGCCGCCCGCCGCTATCTGGACGGGCAAGGATTTCTGGAAGTGGAAACCCCTATTTTGACGCGCTCCACCCCGGAAGGCGCACGCGACTATTTGGTTCCTTCCCGCGTGCACCACGGCGAATTTTACGCCTTGCCGCAAAGCCCGCAAATGTTCAAGCAAACGCTGATGGCCAGCGGCATTGACCGCTACTTCCAGCTGGCGCGCTGCTTCCGCGACGAAGACCTCCGCGCCGACCGCCAGCCCGAACATACGCAGATTGATATGGAAATGTCGTTCGTAACGATTGACGATATCCACGAGGTGGTGGAAGGGCTGATGAAAGAAATTTTTAAAACGGCCGGCAAAGACATTTCCGTTCCGTTCCCCAAGCTTTCTTACCATGACGCTATGGAAAAATACGGCTCGGACAAGCCGGATTTGCGCTACAGCCTGGAAATGAAAAACGTCAACGACGTTTTCAAGAACACCGGGTTTAAAGTGTTTAAAGAAGTCTTGGCTGCCGGCGGAGCCATCCGTGCGCTGCGCGGCGAAAAAGGCGCCGCCTATTCGCGCGGACATTTGGATAAACTGACGGAACTGGCCAAAAAGAACGGCGCGAAAGGATTGGTGTGGCTGAAAGTAAAAGACGGCGCGCTGGAAGGCCCTTCTGCCAAGTTCTTTACGCCGCAGGAAATGAGCGCTTTAAAAGAAGCCGTGAGTGCGCTGGACGGCGATATTATTTTGGTAGGAAGCGACGCCAACCTGCACACCTGCCAAACGTTTATGGGCGCGCTGCGCAAAGAATTGGTTAAAGAATTGCCCCGCCAAAGCGAATGGGCTTTTGCGTGGATTACCAACTTCCCGCTGTTGGAATATATCCCGGAAGAAGACCGCTGGGACGCCGCACACAACCCCTTTACGGCCCCGGTGGAAGAAGACCTGCCCAACTTGGAAAAGGATCCCGGCTCCGTCCGCTCCTATCAGTTTGACTTGGTGTTAAACGGCAACGAGCTGGCCTCCGGTTCGGTGCGCAACTGCCGCCGCGAAGTGCAGGAACGGATTTTGGCCTTGATGAAACACTCCAAAGAAGAATCCGCCCGCCGTTTCGGCATGCTGTTAAACGCGCTGGAAGCGGGGGCGCCTCCTCACGGAGGGATCGGCCTGGGGTTAGACCGCATTACCGCCCTGCTGGCCGGCGAAGAGTCCATCCGCGAGGTCATTGCCTTCCCTAAGACGGCTCAGGCCGTCTGCCCGCTGACGGATTCGCCCAATGTGGTAGATGACATCCAGCTGAAAGAACTGGGCATTGAAATCAGCAAAGAATAAAGTTTTAAAACCCCGCTTCGGCGGGGTTTTTTATCGGGCGTTTAAGCGTTTTTGCAGTACGCGCGCGTTCGGAAAAGGGCCTGACAAAAGGGCCTTTTTGAAGTATAATGAAAATATGAAAACATCTCGCTTCCTAATTGCTTTGTTGGTTTGCTTCGGATTTGTTGCCTGCACTCCGCCGGAAGACGAAGTGCACCCCAAACGCCGCTCGGCCCGGGCCGATAATTTGCAGCGCTATATGAACAAGGCCCAGCATCACCGCGCCATGGCGCAAGCACGCTCGAAAGCTATCGTGCAAGGCCCGCTGGTGGACGCAGACGTTTTAAAAGAATTTTTGCCGCAAATGCCGGACTTGCGGATTTCTTCTCAAATTTTTGCCCAGAAAAACGCCCTTCAAAATGAAGTGCGCCAGGCGCACGCCCGCCGGGCAGCCCAAGAAACGGGGGAATTGTTGGCTCAATTTCGCGAAGAAGCCATGGCCGCCGCGCTGACGGCGCAAACCCCGCAGGAACTGGCGACAAAGCTGGACGAAACAACAGCTTTGTATTCGCAAAAAATAGCGGCTTTTTCCAAAAACCAGCAAGCGGCTTCGTGGGCCTTGCCGGATGAGGAGCAGAGCCTCCTTTCCCGCCAAACCCTGCAGGATGCCGTAGACGGATTAACGGAAGGCATTGAGCGGGATTACGGAAGCGTCTGCGCGCAAAAAGCTCAGCCGGTGCTGCATAAGGCGGCAGATGATTATTGGCTGGCGCTCTCGTCCGTTTCCGATCCGCAGGAAATGGAGCAGGAACTGACGCGGGTGGGCGACGAAGCCGATGAAGCCTTCCGCGGCGTGGTGGCCGCGTATGGAGACCCGGTGGTTACGGTGTCGGATGACCAAGCGGCTTCGCTGCGGGCGCGGCTGATTGCGGCGCATCAGCAAATTGAAAACCAATTTGATAAATTGTACGGCAAAGAAGCGGTGCTGAAAACGCGCGACATTTTTGAGCGCTACAAAGACGCGGCGGATCAAATCGTCCGCCGGGCGGCACGCCTGAGCCAAATGCAAAATGAATTAAACCAAGCCGGCGAAACCTACCGCAAAGAAATGGCGGCCCTGCAAGTGGCGTTAAATGAAAGTTTGGAACGCCGCGCGGCGGAAGTGAGGGGAATTCCGGTTTCGGTGGCAAGGAAATAACATATGAATAACAATAAGCGGCTGTTTCAGCTGGGAATTTTAATTATTGCTTTACTCGCCATTGGATTGGCGTGGCTGCGTATTTCGGCTTATCATCAGCAGGTGTCTCCGGCCGGGGCGGCCAATCAAATCCGGCAGGAGCAGCGCCGTGTTATTGCAGACTTAAAGGCTGAAGAAATTTTGGGCATTGATCCGCAGCAATCCCTCAGTAAAGAAGAAAAACGCGCCCTGGCGGTGCAGTGGTATGCCAGAAGGCCGGATTTGTCTATCAGACGGCCGGGGCATGCCGAGGCGGACGCTTTTTCCGCCCGACCTTATGCCCGCCCGCAAAAGGGGGTGCGCGGTTCTTTTGGGGCGCAGTCGTCCGCAGTTTCTTCCTACCGCCCCAAAGGGCTTTCTGCCGCCGATTACGGCCGGTATGGCTCTTCTTCCGGTTCGTATACGGGGGGAGCTGACGGCCAGCAGGCGGGGGTTTATCGCCCGTCCGTGCAGGAGCAAATGCAGGCCGAGCGGGAACGCTCCTTTGCGCCGTTTATGGCCAGTGTTCCCAAAGAACAGCAAAAACGGCTGCAAATGCAGTTAAAAGGGCTTTCCAGCGGGATTAACCGCGCCGTGGCCAAGGCGTTGCTTCCCAAAAGCAAAAAAGACGCTAATATAGAAAAATACCTCCAGCGTCATGCCTCGCCGGAAGCGGCCCATGCCGGGCCGTTTGCGCCGGTGCTGGAGCAAGTGTCCGCCCAAAAGGCGGGGGTGGTGCACAGCATGGGGCAGGCGTTTGGGCAAGAGGCCGCGCAGGAAGCGTCTAAAGTAATGGATTCGTTCCAAAGCGAAATGGCCGCCGTCGTCAATGCGCCGGGGCAAACCTCTGAGCAAATTGCCGAAAAAGTACAGCAAGTGGCTCAAAAGTACGAGCAGAAACTGCAAAAAATGTCGGAAGACAACGGATTTAAAAAGTTTGAACAGGAACGCATTGAAAAGGACAATTTATTAAAGCAGGAAATTTCTAAGCAGTACGGGGAAGATTTGGCCGCGCAGGCGGGAGCCAAGATTGACGAATTCCGCGAGAAGGATATGCTGCTGGCCCGCCAAGGCTTGCCGCCGGAACAGTATTACGAGCAGCAGCTGGCCAACCAAAGCGAACGCCGCAAAGCGTTGGAAGACTTAATTGCCAAAAGCGGCAAATCCACCAAGGGCTTAATGGAAGCGGAAGATGAAGTGGAAAAGCAGGAAGTGGCCCAACGCCTGAAAGATGAAGAAGAAGGAAAAACGCTGGCGCGCAGCTACAAAGCGGGCGAAAAGGAGCTGGCGGCGATTGACAAGTCCCTTAGCCAGGAACGCCAGGAAAAACTGCAAACGGCCGGCATGGTGTACGGCGAGGACGGCGCCCGCCGCATTGATGCGGTATACCAAAAATACTACGACGAATATATGAAAATTTGGCAAAACCCCGATTCGTCCAAAACGGATAAACAGCAAGCTTCCATGAAGCTGCGCCAGGATGTAAACAAACAGTTGGAACAAATTCAAAACGATCCACAAATGCAGGAAGCCCGCTTAAACCGCCAAGTGGACAGTTCGTTGGCGCAAATTATGAAAGACCCTGGCTTGCGCGGCGCCTCGGCCGAGCAAAAAGCCGCCCTGCAGGAAAGAGCCCGCCCTGTGTTGCGGGAGATGTATGAAAAGGTAAATGAGGTGGTGGCGTCGGATCTGCCGGAGGCGGAGAAACAAAAACAAATCCAGCAAATCCAAGCTTCGGCACAGCAAAAATTGGCCGGTCAATAAATCTGTTAACTGCCAAAACGCCCCGATATATCATCGGGGCGTTTTTTTACGGGCGGAATAAAAATTATTTTTTTGCGGGTTGGGCGCTTTTTTGCGAGGGGGACTCAAACGTGGCCAGCGGGAAATAGTGCTGCAAAATTTCTTTATAGCCTTGCCCGTCTTCGGCGCGTCCGGCGGCGCCGGTTTGGTCAAACCCCACGCCGTGGCCCCAGCCTCCGCCGTAGAACACAAAAAATTTTAATTCGCGGTCTTGGTAATTGGGCTCCACGATAAAGTAACTGCTTCGCAGCATGCCCAGGCTTAAATTATTGCGAATGACGTTTTCTTTATTCAGCGTTAAATTGCCTTTGGTTCCTTTTACCAGCAATCGGCTTACGTAGCCCGAGCGGCCCCGGCGCTGCGGAATAAGGGCGGTGATGCGGCCGATGTCTTTTTTCTGGCGTTTAATCAGTTGGCTCAGGTCTTCTTCGTCCACGACGCGTGTCCAGCGGAAGGCCGCCAAGCTGACGTTTTTGTCGTAGCGGCTGTAGGCGTCGTGCGGATATTGCAGCAGCTCTTTAAAGTGGTAAGGCTGAAGTTGGTCAAAATCAAAATCTTTATAATCCGATGCGGGCTGCAAATACGGCGTATCATACCAGCCGGCTTCTTTGGCGCTTTGGGTTACCCCGCCGCAATTGGCCGAAAATACGCTTTCTATGGGTTTATTTTCATAGGTCAAAATTTCACCCATGGTGGATTCCACCGCCGCGTTTCCGCGTTCGCTTTCGGACGTAACGCCCCCGTACACCTGGCAGTTTTGCGTGTCGCACAGGTCGTAGCCGTAGTATTTGTGTTTGCCCAAGTGCTTAAGCGCATAGGTGCGCGCCAACACGGCTTGCGCGCGCAGGGCGTCCATCGGAAATTGGGTGGGCATTTCGGAAGCGATGACGCCTTGCAGGTATTCTTCTATATTTACGATATTAATGGGAATGAGGGTGTTAAGCGTGGTGTTGTGAGTAATTTGCAGTTGGCCGCGGTATTCTTTATCGTCCACGCTGGCCCAGGTCATTCCGGCGCCGCTCATTACGTTTTTCACAATAATGGTGTGGCCTTCGCCCTGCGTGTTGGAGCGGGGGGTAACAATGACGGATTTTTTGAAAAAAATCTTTTTGTTGGCCGGCGTTAACAGGTGGGCCTTGCCGTCTTTAAGGACGGCCACCCAGCTTTCTTTGGCTTTGCCGCGGGCCAAGACGCGCCCGGTTTGGGCGTCCGTAACGGTAAAATCATGCGAGGGAATAAAATGCACGGTATTCCGCGCGGACGGGCGGCCGTTGGAGCGCATACCCAGGCCTATTTTAATTTGTTTGGTTTTTACGTTTTCCGGCGGGAGAAGCGGCTTTACAAAGGTATGTTTGATGATTTCTTTTCCGCCGGTAATTTCTTTTTCCGGGCGGGTCAGGCGCGGTTTAAGGCGGGCCAAAGCGGCGTTGACGTCTTTTAGATTCTTTTCCGAGGAATAAATCATTCGGTACTGGCGGTAGGATTCATTGTAATTGCCCAATTTTTCCAGTGCGGCGGCGTAATGTTTTTTGGCTTCAATAAATTGGTGATCGTATACGGTGGCCTTGCGAAACGCATCCGCCGCTTTTTTATAGTCTTTTTCTTCTTCGTACAAAATGCCCAACAGGTAATTGGCCAGCGCCGGATGCGTGCCCGCGCGCGCCGCCATTTTTAGGTTATATTTGGCCAGCTTTTTTTCGCCTAATCCCATTTGTGCCCGCGCCAGATTGATATGAAAAAATCCGGCCCGGCGGGGGTCTTCGGGCAAGAGGGAAAGGAATTTTTCGGCCGTGATATATTGTCCGTCCGCCAGATACGCTTCGGCCGCCATTTCGATGACTTCCCGGTCTTGCGGATGAAGCTTGTACGCGGCGGACATAATGTCTACCGCTTGTTTGGGATTGTTCTGCTCCATGGCGATAAAGGCCGCGTTTAAAAACGCCTGGCGGTTGCCGGTATCTTTGGAAAGGGCGATATAGGCTTCCAGCGCGTCGTCTTGTTTATACGCAAAATACAAGTCGCCCGCTTCCTGCAAACGCTGTTCTTCCGTTTGGGCGGCAGGCGTATTCGCGGCGGCCGGAAAGGCGCACGCGGCAAGCAGCGCGATAAAAACCAAAAAATGTTTCACACCCGTTTCTCCGAATAAGATTTCTTTTTTATTATATCATATCGCCCTCGTCGCCACGGAAGCGCTTTTGCTATAATACTAATCATGACTACACCTATGCCCCAGTGGCTTAAAGATTTAGTGGGCCGCAACAAAGCGGCCTTGCGTTCCAGCGCGGCTTTGCACGCACAGCAGTCCATTGACCAACACTTGCTGCATACCGTCTGCCATGCCGCCCGCTGCCCCAACCGGGGGGAGTGCTTTAATTGCGGCGATGCTACATTTATGGTGTTGGGCGATATTTGCACGCGCGGCTGCCGCTTTTGCGCGGTGACCAAAGCGCGCCCGCTGCCGCCCGATGAAAACGAACCCGAACGAGTGGCGCAGGCCGTGAAAGAGTGGGGCATCCGCTATGCGGTATTAACCATGCCCACGCGGGATGATTTGAATGACGGCGGCGCCGCGCATTTTGCGCGCGTGATTAGGGCCATTAAAACGCTTACGCCGCAGGTAAAGGTGGAACCGCTGATTTCGGATTTGCGCGGTGATGTATCCGCCCTGCAAACCGTTTTGCAGGCCCGCCCGGATGTGCTGGCGCACAATGTGGAAACGGTGCCCGACTTATATGCGGCCGTGCGCATAGGGGCCGATTATAAACAGACGCTTACGCTGTTGGAAAATTCCAAAAAACTGGCGCCGCATATTTTTACCAAAACCGGCTTTATGGTGGGGCTGGGGGAAAGCGACGGGCAAATTCGGGCCTTGATGCGCGATTTGCGCGCGGCGGGGGTGGATTTATTGACCATCGGGCAGTATTTGACGCCGTCCGCGGCGCATTATCCGGTGGCGCGCTACCCCGAGCCGGCCGAATACCGCGCGTGGGAAGAATATGCCCTGTCCATCGGATTTAAAGGAGTAGCCAGCGGGCCTTTGGTGCGCAGCAGCTACCGGGCCGGGGCGCTGTACGCACGGGCGGTCAGCGGCGGCGTGTCCAAATAGGAAGCGATATTGCTATAATACAAGTATGAAGAAAAATATATTTTTCTTAGCGGCCGTAGCGGTGCTGGCGGCCGCCTGTGCCGGAAATCCGCCTGCGTGGTGGAACCCCGGCAATGCTTATTCGTCGGGCACTGCGGCCGAGTCTTCCCGTTCGGAAACTTCCGGCCGGGTGGAAATGAGAACGCCCGCCCAGCAGGAAGTCTATATTCCGCAGGAAGTGGATATTGCGCCCCTGCCGGACGAAAGCTACGAAGAAATGATTTTAACCCCTTTGCAGGATGAGGAAACCGAAAACGACTCCGGCGAATCTTCCGCCCAGAGCGCGCCTACCGAAACCACCTTCCTGCCGCCGCCCAGCGTATTGGAATAATTTCTTACAAAAAACCCGGTGCCAAGGCACTGGGTTTTTAAGGATATAAAGCGGAACCCCCCGGTTATTCAAACCGAGGGGTTCATCTTGACGTCTCCATTCTCACTCCTTCACTGCTTTATCTACTGCTCTCAGGATAGGCCCAACCAACTTACACCGGGACTTATGCCGCTTCTCGTTTCCACTCGGCCGAAGCAATTACATCAACCGCCGGAAACCCGCTATACACGACTTTGTACGACGTAACCCTCTTGCCGCACTACACCGCTTTACGTCTCCGCGTCGGCGCCCTAACTTCCAGACGGAACAACACTTAGCGCCCTGCCCCGTCCGCGGCCAGATACGTCCGGCCCCATGCCTTACCAAGCTCCCGGACAGTTACGTAACCCAACCATCCTGGCTCTCCCTAGCGCACAGGCCAACTTCTTCCGGCTCGGCACCTTTACAACAACAGCAACACTGCCTCACGTCACCGCTTTTGTCCGCTTACCAAGCAGCCCCCGGCAGGGCCTACGGACTTACTTCCTGTATGGATAGTATAGGCGGAATTTAAAACTTTTCAAGGGGTAATTTTACCGTCGGAGAGAGGGCTTAATAGAATTTTTTTGATATAGTATATATAGTTCTTGAAAAGGAGAATTTCTATGCAACAAGGCTTCACGTTGATAGAATTATTGGTTGTAGTATTAATTATTGGCATTTTATCCGCGGTGGCGCTGCCCCAGTATGAAAAAGCGGTAGAAAAATCCCGTGCGGCAGAGGCGCTTTCTTTGTTGAAGACCATTCAAAATGCTGCTGCCGTATGTGAGCTGGAAAAAGGAGAGAGCGACACCTGTACTTTGGATGATTTGTCCATAGGATTAAACAGCTTGGACTGTGTGGACGGTTTGGAATGTACGGGAAAATACTATTTTTACAATTTTGATGAAGGAATTCGAAATCCGTATGTGTGCCCGATTCGCGGAGGATGCACCTCTTACGTCATTCAATTAGTAGGCCCAAGCTACGGGGGAACGCAAGCCCGTTTAAATAAACGAATTTGCATTGGAAGAGATGACAAAGGAAAATCTCTCTGTTCTTCTTTGGGGGGCAAAAAATTAAGTTCCAGCACGGATGAAACGGTTTGGGAGTTTTAAAATAAAAAACCCGGCTCAAGCAGCCGGGTTTTTTATGGATGTAATAACTTACAGTTTGGTAATGTCCGCCACCGTCTGCGTCAGGTAACGGCGCACCCGCGCCAACAGCGCCAGGCGGTTTTGCCGCACGGCCGCATCCGGCACGTTGACCATGACGTCTTTAAAGAACATTTCCAAAGGCTCTCTAAACGCGCCGTAGGTCTTAAGAATGCGCAGGTATTCTTCCTGCGTGCAGGCGGTGTGTACCGCACAGCCCAGTTGGCCGTCCACCTCGTGGATTTTGTCGTACAACGCTTTTTCCGCCGGCAGTTCAAACAATTTTTCATCCACCGTTTCGGTTACGTTGTCCGCCTTTTTAAGGAGGTTGCACACGCGTTTGGCCGGTTCCAACAGCTGGGCAAAATCTTCGCCCGTTTTAACCGTGTCCAGCGCGCTCACCAACGCCTCTACTTGCGTAAGCGGCATTTCGTACCAATTAATAACCGCATTTAAGGCCGCAGGCGTATGGCCGCGCTGTTCCAATACCAAGGACAAACGCTGATACAGAAAGCCCGGCAGTTCTTTTAAGCCTTTATCCGGCGTACCGGCCGGATACAAAGAAGCCGATTTTTCCACCAATTCTTTAAGCGACACATTCATTTTTCCTTCCAGCAGGATGCGCACCGCGCCAAAGGCTTGGCGGCGCAGGGCGAAAGGATCTTCGCTTCCCGTCGGAATTTGGCCGATTAAAAAGTTGCCTACCAACGTATCAATTTTACCGGACAGCGATACGATGCAGGCGTCTTTGGTTTCCGGCAATTGGGAAGACGAAGTGAGCGGATAGTAAAATTCTTCCATCGCTTTGGCGGCGTCTTGGCGGCCTTCCAAGGCGGCATATTGCCCGCCCATATAGCCTTGCAATTCGGGGAATTCGTACACGACGTGGCTGGCCAAATCGGCATAGGCGTGCGAGGCCGCATAGTCCACGGTATCACGCAGAGAAGACTGGCCCAGCTTATCGCACAGCCAATCCGCCAATTTCTCGGTGCGGGCCGATTTTTCGTACATGGATCCAAGCCCTTCCAGAAATTGCACGTTTTTGAGTTTTTCTTTAAACGTTTCCAGTCCGTCTTTTTTGTCGTTTTCAAAGAAGAACACCGCGTCCGAGAGGCGGGCGGACATCACTTTTTTAAACCCGTCGCGCACTTCGTTTTGGTTGACGGAAATTCCGTCGCGCACGGCGATGAAATACGGCTGCAGTTCGCCCTTGTCGTTTAGGACGGGGAACATTTTGATTTGTTTCTTAAGCACCGTGGTAACCAATTCTTTGGGCAGGGTTAAAAATTTAATTTCAAAATCGCCGCCTACGGCCACGGGGTGTTCGGTAAACCAGACGGTTTCTTCAATTAATTCCGGGTCTAAATCGGCTTGGTAGCCGCGCACCTTGGCTTCGTTGGAAACGGTCTTAATCAACGCTTCTTTGCGTTCCTGCGGCAGTACCAAAATGGGCTGCGGCTGGGAGCGGAGCAAATCCACATAATAGGCTTTGTCGGCCTTTTCCACTTTAATCGGCTTGCGGCCGAAGGAAGAAAGCGGATAGGTGTTGCGGTTGGAGGTTACGCCGGCTACCGTAAATTTGACCACCTTGCTGCCGTAAAGCCCGATGAGCGAGCGGATCGGGCGGCCGTAGCGCAGGCCCGATTCTTCCCACACCATATTTTTGGCAAATTCCAACCCGGTAACGATGCGGGTAAAAATTTCCGGCAGGAGTTTGGCCGTTTTTTCGCCTTTGATTTTGACTACCGCATAGATAAAGGGGCCTTTTTCCGTTTCCACGACGGTCAATTTTTCGGGAGCGATGCCGTTCTTTTGCGCAAACCCGGCGCTTTGGGGGGTAAAATGGCCGTTGGCGTCTTTTAACAGTTTGGCAGGCGGCCCTTTAACTTCTTTTTGCACGTCGGCCGATTTTTCGGCCAAGTCTTCTATATACACGACTAAGCGGCGGTACGTGCCGAAAGATTCCACCGATTTATAAGCAATTCTTTTTTCGTCCAACAGTTGGGCGGTTAACGTTTCCAGTTGCTTTAAGGCAGGCGCCATAAAGCGGGCGGGCAAGTGTTCTACGCCGATTTCCAGCAAAGCATTCATTTGGCGGCCTCCTCGTTTTGGTGTTCTTGTTTTTCTACGCTTTCCACATAGGTTTTGGCGCAGGCTTTGGCCAAGTTGCGGATTTTGGTGATGTTATTGGTGCGGTCGGACACGGAAATCGCCCCGCGCGCTTCCAACATATTAAAATAGTGCGAAAGTTTCATCGCGTTGTCATACGCCGGCAGATACAGGCCTTTTTTGCACAAGGCCATGCATTCTTCTTCGCATTCCTGAATATAGCGGCGCAGGTGGTCTACGTTGGATTCTTCAAAATAATAATGCGAAAACTGCCGCTCGCCTTCGTGGTGGACGTCGCGGTAGGTAATTTCGTCGTTCCAGCGGATGTCAAAAACATTGTCCACTTTCTGGCAATACATGGCAATGCGTTCCAAGCCGTAGGTAATTTCCACCGTAATGGGGTGCAGCGCGTAGCCCGCCATATTTTGGAAATAGGTAAATTGGGTAATTTCCATTCCGTCCAGCCAAATTTCCCAGCCGACGCCGGACGCCCCTAACGTGGGGGACTGCCAGTCGTCTTCAATCCAGCGGACGTCGTGCTGTTTGGGGTCTAGGCCGATGGCTTTTAAAGAGTTTAAATAGATTTCCTGAATGTTGGCCGGGGCGGGTTTCATAATGACTTGATACTGATAGTATTTGCCCAAGCGGTTGGGGTTTTCGCCGTAGCGGCCGTCCGCCGGGCGGCGGCAGGGTTCCACGTAGGCGCGCTTGACGGGTTTGGTGGTCAAAGAGCCGAAAAAGGTTTCCGGGTTATAGGTGCCGGCGCCTTTTTCAACGTCATAGGGCTGAACGAGGACGCAGCCTTGTTTAGTCCAATAGGTGTTTAGGGCGGATATCATATCCTGAAAATTCATACCGTATTTCATAATTACATACATTATATAAAATACAAACCTTCGGCGCAGAAGTTTGCCCGCGCAAAAACTGCTATAATACCCCTATATGATTACGACGGTTATTTTTGATATGGACGGCTTGTTGTTCGACACCGAACCGATTTATTTTGAATGCTACAAGAAAGCCGCCGCCGAAGACGGATTAAATTTTACGTATGAACTGTTTGAATCGTGCGTAGGCATCAGCCGGGAGGAGGCGGCCCGCTTTATTTTGCAGCATTTTGGCCCGCAGACCGATATGCAGAAACTGCACGTGCGGACGGGGGAAATTTTTGAAGAATACCTGGCCAACGACGGAGAAATCCGCTTTCGCCCCGGCGCCAAACAAGCGGTGGAGTTTTTTTATAACCGGGGGCTGAAGGTGGCGCTGGCCTCCTCCAACATTACGCGCTGGGTGATGTTTTTGCTGGAAAAGAAAGGAATTAAAAAGTATTTTTCCTCGGTTACCACGTCCGACGATGTATTCCGCCCCAAACCCGATCCGGAAGTGTATTTGAAAACCGCCCAAAAGTTGGGGGTGGACGTGTCGGAATGTTTGGTGTTTGAAGATTCCGTCGCCGGGGCTACGGCGGCCATTTCCGCCCGCATGCGCACCTGCGTGGTGCCGCAAATCAAAAAACCCACCCAATTCGTGCGGGAAAACGCCTTTAAAATCTATCATTCGCTGGAAGACATTTACCCGGATATGGACGAGTTGCTGGCCTAACCCGTTTACACGCGATAAAAAGCCCCGGTTTTGGCCGGGGCTTTTGTTATTTAACCAAGAGGGGTTTCCAATCCGTTTTCAGTTCGTCCAGGGTCTCCAAATCCCGCGGGTCGTTGTAGTTAAACGTGAGGGTTTTATCCTGCGGGTTCACCACAAACCACATCCGCGCGGTTCCTTCTTTTAAGGTAAGCAGAAACACTTTTTGGTAGGCCAGGGCCTGCTCAAGCGGTTGGACGCCTTGGAAAAACCGCCGAATACGGGTTAATTCTTGGGCGGAAAGCGTGCAAAAGTCGCCCGGGACAAGCGCCGTCAGCTCGTAATGGGCAAACAACGGGTTGCGTAAAGCGGTTTGTTTGATAAGCTCATAATTGGCTTGGCATTTGCGCGCCGCCGCTTCAGTGCTTCCGGTGCGGCGCAAAGATTGAAAGAAATCCTGCATATGCTTGTGCAGCGTGGCGTGCAGCCCGATGCGGCGCACGTGCTCGCCCACCCGCACGCCCAAAACGGAGGCGGCTCCTTCATTGTCCACTTTTCGGTTGGCGTTGGTCAGGGCTTCCTGCCACGAAAGAACTTGGGGCTTTTTCCCAAAAAATCCGCCGGCTTGGGCAGGGTATATTGGCATAGCCAAGGCGGCTAAAACGAGTACGGTTTTCATCCATTTATTCACGAATCAACATCCTCCTGTATTTATCTCTTATTATTTTAAAAGCGAAACGGGCCCGAAAAAAATGCCAACCTTAATGGGCGGAAGCCGTTTCCAGCGGGGCCCAGTCCGGCAGGGGCATTTCATGCTCTTGATGTAGGTCTTCCGTATCTTCCAGGCCAAAGCTCTTGAGCGTGTGAAGGGGGTAAGACAAATAGCGGTTTAAAAAGCGGCGGCATACGCTGTTGCATTTGGCTAAAGAAAGCAAATCTTCCGCGTCGGTAAACACCAAAGAGGAAAGTTTATCCTCGTGCATGCGCCGCCAAAATTCCGGGGAAATTTGAAGCACCGGGTGGTCTAAGCCAAACCCGGCCAGCATCATCAGCCGCAGGGTAAATGCGGCGGCAAAGGCGGGGTTGGGCTCGCCGTATTCCAGTTCCGTAAGCGAGGCCAAAAGCAGTTCAAATTTTTCTTCGCTGGGTTGGTGGAGCGGGGTCAGCCGCTGGAACAGCTCGCAAAAATGAAACGCAAGCGCCGTTCTTTTTAAATCTTTGCGGATGGTCGGAAATACCTGGTGCAGTTTGCCGCCGGTAACCGTTCCCACCACGCCGCCGCGGCGCACATAAATACGGTAATCGGCATAGACAAAGGGCTCGCTTAAGGCTTTTAATTTGCCCGCCGCGCGCGCCACCCCGGGCAGGCGCACGTGAATCCGCCCGTGTTCGCGCGTATAGAGCGAAACCATCCGGTCGGCTTCACGGAAATCCTGCCGCAAAAGAATAATTCCCGAGTCGGTAAATATCATTAGTAAAAGAATAGCAAATTTTGAAATATCCGAGAAAGACCTACCCGCAAGACCCACGCCCAAATGGGTCTTTTGCTCCTTGTTTGCACCCTGCGAATTTGAAATAATAATAAAAGAGGTTTAGAAATTAGAAACAGGAGAACGACAGATATGTTTTACCGCAAAATGCGCATTTTGTTAACTTTGTTATGCAGTGCCGGCTGTGTTTGTTCCGCCTATGCACAAGGGGGGAAAAAACTGACTACGGTCGTCAAAGCGGCCACCCAGTCTTCCGAGAAAACTTTGCTTAAAGGCGCTTCCCAAAATCTCGGCCGCCTGCCGGCGGTATCCTCCGCCGCGGCTCAAGCGGCGGGCCGCCAGCTTACCATTCGCTTTCCGGGGGATCCCGTCCAGCTGGAAATTCCATTTGAAACCGAAAGCGCCCCGCTGGACAAGGCCCTTTCGCAACGGGTAGCGCAGCAAGTGGCCCGCCAGCTGCCTCCGCCCGCCTCTTTGCAAGAAGTTCATCAGCTTCCTTCCGGCGAAACGGCGCGCCTCGTGCGTTTGGAAGCCAAACATTTTAAAAAGACCCATCAGTTAAAGGCTACCATTCGCTATTTGATGAAAACGACGCCCAAACCGGTGCGTTTGGTCAGCCAAAAAACGGGCAAACAAATTATTGTGGTCAAAAACGACCGCCTGCGCTATTTTTCCGATGTAGAACAAGCGTGCCCGGCGGGCAGCTATTTAATTCTCCACGAAGATGGAAAAGCGGAATTCTTAACGCCTGAGCAGGCCCCCAAAAACTTTGCGGAAACGTATGAAAAGGCCTACGCGCAAAATAATCCTTCTCCGTTTTTTGATATTTCGTTTGAACGGGCCGGTGCCTCTTATAAAATCCAGGAGTTAAAGTCTTTGGCTTCGCTGTTTGACCCGTCTTTGGGGTTCGGCCGCGTATATGATTTGCCGGCACATCCGATAAACGGGCAGCCGGTGCAGGTAATTGTGCTCTCGAGCCCGGCGAGGGTAGAAGGCATTGGCCTGCTGCGCTATGACAGCATGGCGGTGCGCTACGCGGACGGTTCGTTTGACGTGCACCCGGCCGACTGGGTGCCGCCCGTCTTGCAAGACAAAATTGCTTCGCTTACGCCCAAACGCGCGACTCCTATTTCAATCTCTCTTTCGGGCGAGCTCTCCATGGAACCCGCCCCCAAGCGGTTTTATGACGGCCAAGCCGATTTGGCCCGCGATTTGCACCAGGCTTTTAAGGGGCAAGGAAAACCCTATACCAGCCTGTTGATGGGGGATTTTATCGTATATGAAATTCCGGCCGGGATTGTGTATCATCCGGCGGGCAGAGCCGAGGAATTGTTGAATCCTCAAAAGAAAGTGATTATTTACTTCCCGTCCAGCAACAGCGGGCAGATTATTGACCGCAGCTTATTAGACAAGCCCGTTTTTGCCACGCCCGTCAAATAAACCGTTTTTTTCCTCTCCCGCCTTCTTTTCGGAAGGCGGGATTTGCTTGAAATGCTTTCGCGCAAAATGCTTGGCAAATGCCCCGCAGAAAAGATATAATATCAGTACGTTTCACACAGAAACCATTTTAAATTAATACAGGAGATACGTTCTTTCCAGTCCGGTTTCCGGGCCAGAATTAACGTATAAGAGAAACATGTTACCGACCTACAGACCTAACAAAAGAAGACGTGCCAAACATATCGGATTCAGAGCCAGAATGGCTACCGCCGGCGGGAGAAAAGTACTCAGCGCCAGAAGAGCCAAAGGCCGCCACGAATTGATCAGAGCTTAATGATATGCCGTCTTACGGTCTGCCGCGAAGTAGCCGCCTGCACCTCAAGAAAGATTTTCAGCAGGTCATCCATGGCGGTGCCAAACTGCAGTATAACGGCGTTATACTGTGGTGGCGGTCCGGCCCGGAGAATACCCGGCCGGCCCGTTTTGCGGTAGTGGTGTCCAGAAAACTGGGCCCGGCGGTTGTACGCAACCGCGCCAAAAGACTTTTAAGAGAAGCTTTCAGACTGAACAGAAAAAATATAAAAGAAGGGACTGACCTTGTTTTCAGCCCCCGGGAAAGCGAAAAAATAACCCATGTGCACGCAGCGCAGGAAGCGCTCAAGACACTGTGCGGCAAAGCCGCTTTATTAAAACACTCTTCAGAAAATAAGTCTTAACCGCATATTATTGAAGGGAATATGAACAGACTTTCGCTTTTATTAAAGGATTTGTTGCTTTTGCTTCTCAACATCTTTATGTTGCTGGTTCGCCCTTTTTTGGGGCCCAGGGGCGTGTGCCGCTTTGAGCCGACATGCAGCCAATACGCAAAGCAAGCGATCACCAAACACGGCGCGTTTAAAGGGGGATGGCTCGCGCTGGTGCGGGTGTTAAAATGCCACCCTTTGCATCCGGGCGGATATGACCCGGTGCCCTAGTACTGTTTTTTCTGTCTAGCGGGAAGTTTCCTCTTAGACGCTGCATCGCCGGACGCATGCGGCGCTGAAATAAGAGGAGTTTTATGAACAGACAGTTTCTAATTACGGCAATGTTGTTCTTGCTGATAATTACGGGTTACAACCAGTTTGTAACCATTCCGCGAGCCCGCGCGGCGCAGCAAGCCGCCGAGGCCCAGCTGAAAAAAGCCGAACAAGAATCCCAGCGCCAAACGGCCGCACAAGCCGTCTTGGCCAGTGCCTCTCCCGTCAGCAAAGAAACCGCTTCCGCTCCCAAACCCGAAGAATTCTTTACCCTCAGCCTTCCTCAGGCCGATGTTACTTTTTCTTCCAAAGGGGCGGGTATCAAAACCTACCTGTTTAAAGATACCATTGAAGATGTGGATTTAACCCCTTACAAAGGAGAGGGGTACTTTGCCACCTTGCCGCAGGTAGACTTTGCGGAATTTGCCCGCACCAAAAATTCCATTACGTTTGTGGGGGATATCGTCCCCGGGTTCAGCGTATATAAAGAGTACCGTTTTAACGATAACGGCATTAACAATGTGTCCGTTACGTTTGAAAACAACACCGCTCAGGCGCTGGCCGTATCGCCGTGGAATTGGAATTTCGGCCCGGGGCTCGCCACCGTCAAAAGCGAAATGAACGACAACGAGCGCGAGTCGAAAGCGGTGTATTTGGTGCAGGAGAAAAATAAGAAAAAACCGACCTTGGAAGTCTTTGCCAAAGGCGACAAACAGCCCGAACTGCCCTGGTTGTGGGCCGGCATTGAAAACCGCTACTTCCTGGCGGTGCTGATTCCGCAAGGCTGGAAGCCGGGCGATTTGGCCGCTTCTAAAGAAAAAATCGGTACGCAAAAACGGTTGTGGGGCCTTGCCGGCGAAGGTACGTTGGAAGGGCCGCAGTTTTCCGTCGGCGTGCCGGGCGTAACGGTGGAAGCCAAATCCAAAGAAACGTATAAATCGGATTTTTATTTCGGGCCGAAAGATTATAAGCAGTTCTTAACCCTGCCGTATCATTTAGACCGTTCCATCGCGTTCGGTTTCTTTGGTGCGCTGGGTAAAATTGCCCGCAACATCTTGGAAATGTTCTACGGCTGGACGGGCAACTACGGCGTAGCCATTATTATGATTACCGTTTTGCTGCAGGCAATCTTGTTTAAATTTACGCTGATGCAGCTTAAATCGGCCGCTCAAATGCGCAAAATCCAACCCGAAATGAAACGCATCCAGGATAAATACAAAGGCAATCCGGAATCCCTCAACCGCGAAACGCTGGCCTTGTACCGCAAATACAAAGTCAACCCGCTGGCGGGCTGCCTGCCGATGCTCATTCAGCTGCCTATTTTCCTGGCGTTGTACAACGCCCTGCGGACGTCGTGGTCTTTGCACGGGGCGAAGTTTGTGTTCTGGATTACGGATTTGTCGTCTAAAGATCCGTACTATTTACTGCCCATTTTAATGGGTGCGGTGATGTATTTCCAGCAAAAAGGCAACATCCCCGCCGGGACGGATCCGGCGCAGGCTGCCATGTTTAAATATATGCCGCTTATTTTTACCTTGTTGTTTATGAATTTCCCTTCGGGGTTGGTGCTGTACTGGCTGACCAACAGCCTGCTCACGTTCGGAATTCAAACCTTTGTTAATAAAAAAATCGCGAAAGCGAATTAAGGAGCCAATTTGTTATGCCAAGCAAAATTAAAGTACAAGCAAGAGAAGTATCCGAAGCCATTGCAAAAGGGCTAAAAGAATTAGGATTAAGAAGAGACCAAGTGGAAGTAACCGTATTGGAAAACCCCAAAAAAGGCTTTTTGGGCATTGGGGCCCGCCCGGCGGTGGTGGAACTGCGCCAAAAACGCTGGAGCACGGCGGATTTGGATTCCCAAATCTATATGGACGTGCCGAAAAAACGTTCCTCCAAGTCTTCCCGCGGCGGCCGCGGCCGCAAAGACCGCTCCGAATCCCGCGGCGGACGCAGAAACTCCCGCAAGAGCGAATATACCAACACGCAGCCGCGTGAAGCCCGCGAAAAACAGCCCAAAGCCAACGAGCCGCAATTGCTGCCGAGCGAGGCCATTCAAAATGCCGTCATTCCGGAAAATTTAAAAGCTCCCATGCAGGAAGCCAAAGAATACTTGGAAAAAGTGCTTACGCATATGGGCGTGAAAGTGGAAAATTTGAACGTCTGGTGGGACGAAAAACAACAGCGCATTTTACTTACGTTTGACTGCGACCACCCGGCTATTGTAATTGGAAAAGAAGGCAAAACGCTGGAAGCCATTCAATACTTGTGCACGTTGGCCTTAAGCCGCCATTTTGACAAGCCGATCTCCGTCATTACCGACACGCAGAACTACTGGAGAAAAGCCGAAGACAAAATTGACGCCGAAATTGCCAAAGGCATTGATATGATTAAACGCGGCAACAGCGTCTTCCGCTTCCGCCCGATGAGTGCCCAGCTGCGCCGCTACATCCACCGCGCCGTGGAAGGCAACGAATTTGTTACCACCGCCTCGGAAGGGGAAGGCAAATGGCGCAAAGTAACCCTGCGCCCCACCGAAAAAGCCCTTGAGCTGGCGCACGCCCACACTGCCCCGGCGGATTTTGTGCCCGGCGTCATCGGGGAAGACATTCCCGAACAAACGCCCGCCCAAGAAGCCGTAGCCGAAGCGGAAAAAGAAAAAGAATTAAACGAATACCACGAATCCTGCTCCTGCTGTGCAGGCGAGGCGGAAACGCCCGCCCAGGAAGCGGCCCAACCGGCCCCTGTGCAAGCGGCGCAAACCCCGGTGCAGGAAACCGTAACGGTGCACGAAACCATTACCGTGCAGGAAACGCTGACTGTTACCCCGGTGCAGCAGCCTGCCGCCGAACCGGCCCCGAAGGCCGAAGAAAAACCGGCTTGCAGCTGCGGCCCGCTCTTTGACGCGCCGGCCGAACAGCCCAAAACGGAAAACAAATAATTTGCACCAACCAAAAACCCCGGCCTAAAAAGCCGGGGTTTTTTATGTCATAAAAAGCCAACTTGCGTTTAAAGGGTGCGGCCCAGCTCCAGGGCTTCTTTTAGCTTGCCGGTTTTAATCACGTCGCCCGCGTCCCAGGTGCCGCCGGCCAAAATCATGCCGCGGTCTGTCCATTTTAAATAATCGGCAATGGCCTTGTAGGTGGCTTTCAAGCCTTCATAATCGCCGTCCTGTTCATTGCCTTCGGCGGCGGAAAGCAGCACGCATTCTTTAATTTTCAGTTTCCGCGGCGCGTTGGGCTTCATATAGGCGTAGAGCTTGTCCACCGCGGCTTTAAGCTGGGCCGTCATATTAAACCAATACAGCGGCGTGCACAACACCAGCACGTCGGCTTCTTCCAGCATCGGGGCCAGTTTTTCAAAATCGTCCTTAAAAACGCACGGTTTGCCGGTCGTCCAGCATTTGTCGCAGGCTTTGCAGGGCAAAACCGGATGAAAAGCGGTTTCAAACACTTGGGCCGTATGCCCGGCGGCTTTCACGCCCTGTATAAAAGCATCGGCCAAGAGGGCGCTGTTGCCCAGCTGGCGCGGACTGCCGGTTAAAACCAATACTTTTTTAGCCATATCAAAATCTCCTCATCAAAACCCTATCCCTCCGCTTAGGCGCGGGCCGCACGGAGCGGGAAACGCTGCGGCGTTTTCCTAGTACAAGTATAGCTTTTTTTATTCTTTTTTGCGCGGGTCGGAAAAAGGCGGTTTTTACGAGGAGAAAAAACCGCCCAAAAACAGCCCCAAAAAGTGATAAAATATACCTATGCAACATACCATCTGCGCTTTGGCTACGGGAGCTGGCGGGGCGGTCGCTTTGGTGCGGCTGTCCGGCCCGGAAGTTTGCCGTCTGCTCGCGGTGCTTACTCGCCGCCCGCAACCGCCCGAACCGCGCAAGCAGGCGCTTCGCACGATTTACGACGGAGACGCGGTTTTGGATAAAGCCCTTGTTACGTATTTTCAGGCCCCGCATTCTTTTACCGGAGAAGACGTGGCGGAGTTTGCCGTTCACGCCTCGCCCTACATCAAAGGCCGGCTGCTGGAGCTGTTGTGCCAAAACGGCGCGGTGATGGCCAAGCGGGGGGAATTTTCCCAGCGGGCTTTTTTAAACGGGAAAATGGACTTGGTGGAAGCGCAGGGATTGTGCGATTTAATTGCCTCGGGCAACAAAGCCGCGCACAAATTGGCGATGGACTCGCTGGACGGAAAACTGTCGGCGCGGCTGGAAGAAATCAAAAAACGCCTTTCCGAATTGCTGGCGCAGATTGAGGTGCGCCTGGATGATGTGGACGAGGAAATGACGCCCCTGTCGGACGATTTTGTGCGGGGGGAACTCAGCGCCGTTTTGGGGCACATTAAAGCGCTCGCGGATACTTTTTCCGTCGGCAAATACATTAAAGACGGATTAAAAACCGCCATCGTGGGCGCGCCCAACAGCGGCAAATCCAGCCTGCTTAATGCGCTGGTGGGGTTTGACCGGGCCATCGTGTCCGACCAAAGCGGCACGACGCGCGACACCGTGGAAGAAACGCTGGAAATAAACGGCCAAAAAATTATTTTAACCGATACCGCCGGCATTCGCGAACACGCCTTGGATCCGGCGGAAAAAGAAGGCATGCGCCGCAGCCACCGCGCAATGGAAGCGGCGGATTTGATTTTATTCGTGCTGGATGCGTCCCGCCCGCTTACGCCGGAAGAACAGGAATTATGGCAGGACATCCGCCGCCAAAACAAACGCACCGTGCTGGTGTGGAACAAGAGCGATTTATCCGCTAGCCGCCCCACGCTGCAAGCGCAGGAGCAATATCCGTCCGTCTCGGTTTCGTGCAAAACGGGGGACGGGTTAAACGCGCTGAAAGATTTGATTACGGCCGACGTAACCGAAGCGCAGACGGCGGACGGACTGATGATTTCCAACCTGCGCCATTACGAAGCGCTGCTGCGGGCCCAAACGGAGCTGGAAAGCGCGCTGATTCGCTTGGAATCGCACGCCGGCGGGGAAATTTACGCCGAACATCTGCGCCGGGCGTTGAATGATTTGCAAGATTTAATCGGAGAAGTTACCCCCGATGACGTGCTGGGGATTATCTTCTCGAAGTTTTGTATGGGGAAATAAATGTTTGTTTGTGAAGATCAGTATGATGTCATTGTGATTGGGGGCGGGCATGCCGGCTGCGAAGCCGCGCTGGCGGCTGCCAAACTGGGCGCCAAGACCCTGCTGCTTAGCCAAAGCTTAGATACGGTTGCTCAAATGTCGTGCAATCCCTCTATCGGCGGCATTGCCAAAGGCCAAATCGTGCGCGAAATTGACGCGCTGGGCGGAGCCATGGGGCGCGTAACCGATCACGCCGCCCTGCATTACCATATGCTCAACACCGGCAAAGGCCCGGCGGTGCATTCCCCGCGCGTGCAGTGCGACAAAAAAGTCTATCAATTTACCTTCAAGCATTTTCTGGAACTCCAGCCCAACCTGGATATCATGCAGGACGAAGCCGTCAAAATTTCGGTCTCCGACAACGCGGTAGACGGCGTGCTGACGCTTCGCAACACGTTTTATCACACCAAAAGCGTGATCTTGACTACGGGCACTTTTTTGGCGGGGACGATTCACATCGGCACGGAAATGTTCCGCGGCGGCCGCTACAACGATATGCCTTCGGACGGGCTGGCCAAAAACCTGCGGGAAGAGCTGAAACTAAATATCCTGCGCTTTAAAACGGGCACGCCGATGCGCATTAACGCCCGCGGGCTGGATTATTCCAAATTCCGTCTCCAGCCGTCCGACAATCCGCTCCAGCCCATTTCGCATTTTACGGACGTAACCGAACAGTCCAAACGCACTTTTTTAAGCTGCTACATTACCCGCACCACCCTGGAAACGGACAAAATCCTGCGCAGCAATTTCCAACGCTCCGCCATGTACAGCGGCAACATTCACAGCTTGGGGCCGCGGTATTGTCCGTCGGTGGAAGATAAAATCAAAAAATTTCCGGACGTTACCAGCCACCCGCTCTTTTTGGAGCCGGAAGGCTTTCACACCGAAGAATTTTATATACAAGGCTTTTCCACCAGCATGCCCGAAGACGTTCAGCGCGCGCTGATTAAATCCGTCCCGGGCATGGAAAAAGCCACCATTACGCGGCCCGGATATGCCATTGAGTACGATTTTTCCGACCCGCGCGATTTGTTCCCTTCGCTGGAAAGCAAACGGATCCCCGGGCTGTTTATGGCGGGGCAGATTAACGGCACCACCGGCTACGAAGAGGCCGGCGGGCAGGGGATTATGGCGGGCATCAACGCCGCGCTGAAGGTGCAGGGCAAGGAGCCTTTTGTCCTGCGGCGCGACGAAGCCTACATCGGCGTGCTGATTGACGATTTAATCAACAAAGGCGTCAACGAGCCGTACCGGATGTTTACCTCCCGTGCGGAGTACCGCATTCTGTTGCGCAACGACAATGCAGACCTGCGCCTTATGCCGCACGCCTTTAAACTGGGCATGCTGGACAAAAAATACCAGGCGCCCTTTGAAAAATACAAAGCGCTGTGCCAAAAACTGATTGACCACCCCAACGCCCCGGCGGATGAGGACGAAACGGAACTCTTCCCCTGGACGGTGCAAAAAGCCCGCACCCATGCGGATATTTATCACAAATACGCCGGCTATTACGAGCGCAACAAAAAAGACGCCGAGCGGCTGGCCGAAATGGACAGCGTCAAAATTCCCGAAGGGTTTGACCCGTCCTCCGTGCGCGGCCTGTTGTTTGAAAGTGCCCAAAAGCTGGCGGCGGTTAAACCGCAAACCTTGGGCCAAGCCGGCCGTATTCCGGGCGTAACGCCGGCGGATTTGCAGCTTTTGGCCGTGCATATTGAACGCTTTAGGAGGCTTAAAAATGCAAAAGCAGCTCATTGATTTTGCGGCCCGGGCGGGCCTGCCTCTTTCCGCCGAGCAAGCCGACCGGCTGGTGCAATATGCCAAGCTGGTGTGGGAAAAAAAAGATTTTTTAAATTTAACCAGTGCCTCCAGCTTGGAAGAAATTCTCTCCCGCCATATTTGCGACGGGCTGACCGCCGCCGCCAAAATTTATGCCATGGCGCATATTAAAAATCTTTCTTCCTGCCACGCGGCGGATGCCGGGGCCGGGGCGGGATATATCGGCATTACGCTGGCCGTTGCCTTGCCGCAGGCGCAGGTAACGCTGATTGAAAGCCTGGAAAAACGCTGTTCGTTTATGAACTGGGCCCTCTTGCAGCTGGGCCTTTCAAACGCCAAAGTAAAAAAAGTGCGGCTGGGGCAGGGAACGAAATTCGCCTTTGATTTTTTAACCGAGCGCGCCATGGGCCAGCTGCCCGATATTTTGGCGGCTTGTTTAAGCGCCGTTAAGCCGGGGGGCGTGTTTATCGCTTTTCAGGGGGAACACCCGCAGACGGACGTGTGCGACCCGCACGCCTGCGGCGCGGTACTCTTGGGCGTAGAACGCTACAGTTTGCCGTGCGACGATAAAAAACGCCATTTGGCGCTGTTTGAAAAACGCGAAGCATAAAATATGATTAAGAAACTCGTCATTTTCCTGTGGATTTTGGCTGCGGTGCTGGTAGCACCGCCGCTGCTGCGTTCGTTTGGGCTAAGTCCAAAGGAAATGGTGAAAGACCTTTTTGCGCCTGCTCCGCGGCCGGACGTGATAGAGCCCGTTAAACCGGCCAGCGTCAAACCGGTTCCGCTGGAGCCGGCGGCGGCCCCCCAAGAAGACGAACGCGGCCGCGCGCGGGAACTGCGGCCGGAAATTTCCCTCCCGCCCATGCCGGAGCCGCGTACGCCAAACGCGCCTTCCAACCAAGCCGATCAGAAACAATTTGACGAAATGATTTCGGGTCTGGAAAAAATCGTGACCATCGCGCCCGAAGACAGCATAGAAGATTTGCCGGCGCAAGTCTTCCGCCCCGCCGATTCCGCCCAAAAAGTGCGCTGGATGCCGCCGCCGCCCGGTTTTTTGACGGCGGATACGTTCAACTATCTGATTTACCGCGAAAAAAACCCGGTTACGCCCACCATTAAAACCGTGCTGGACAATATACACGGCAATTTGATGCTGGATTTAACCCCGTTTACGATCATCATTAAACCCAACAAAATTTTGGTCATGCTGTTTGGCCAGAAGAACAGCTATATGGCTTTTACCAAACGCCCGGCGTGGTCGGGGGCGTCGTCCGATTTGCGGGCGGACACGATGTATGTGATTGAGGGGGACAGTTTTTACCCGCTGTCCGTGCACGAATTGACGCACTTGTATTTTGACGGATATTTCCTGCCTACGATCTCGCCGCTGTGGCTGTCGGAAGGGATGGCGGTATATATGCAAATTAACACCACCAAACAAAAACCCAGCTGGGTAGACCGCAGCCTGCGCCGCATTTTAAAAGGAGAAATTATTCCGTTTGAGGAAATGACCGTGTTGGAAACGCTGGACGCTTACAGCACCTCTCAGGCCGAGCTCTGGTACACGCAAGCCTACAGCGTAGTTTCCTATCTGCTTAAAACCCGCAGCCGGGATGAATTTTACCGTTTCTGCAACGAACTGAAGGCCAAGACGCCCTTGCACCAGGCGCTCTACCGCGCTTATGGCATGCCGTTTAACCGCATCAGCGTGCTGGAAAACGTCTGGCGGCACGATTTGCAAAAAGCGTACGAGGAAGGAAAAATTTTGCAGTCGGACGCGAAAAAAGCCTCCGCGCCCGCCCAACGCCCGGCCGCAGCGCAAGCAGCCGGCAAGCCGGTTTCCAACCCGGCGCCCGCACGGCCGGCCGTCCAGAAATCCAGCCAACCGGCCCCGCAGAAAACCAAAATTAATAAACTGCAAATGGTGCCCACCAACTCCTATAAGGGAGGTTTTAACTGATGAGCGAAAACTGGGTTCACATTCCCATTATGGCGCCGCTGATTGCGGATTTTTTGTTAACCAACCCCCAAGGCGTGTATGTAGACGGCACGCTGGGGCTGGGGGGGCATACTAAATTTTTCTTAAGCCGCTTGGGGCCGCAGGCCCGCATTTTGGGCTTTGATAAGGACGAAGAAGCCCTGCAAATGGCGCGCCAGCGCGTAAACGACCCCCGCTTGATTGCTTTTCACGCCAGCTATACCCAAGCCCCGCAGGAACTGCACAAACTGGGCCTTGCGGGGGCGGACGGCGCCTTGTTTGATTTGGGCCTCAGTTCCTACCAGCTGGACAATCCCCAACGGGGCTTTAGCATTGTGCACGACGGGCCGCTTGATATGCGTTTTGACCGCCAAAACCCGCTGAGTGCGCAGGTAATCGTCAACACCTGGCCGATGGATGAGCTGGAACGGATTTTAAAAGAATACGGCGAAGAGCGCAACGCCACGGCCATTGCGCTGGCCATTATGAAGGCCCGCCGCCAGCAGCCCCTGCAAACTACCGCTCAGCTGGCCAAACTGGTGGAAGAAGTCTACGGCGGCAAACGCGGCAAAACACACCCCGCCACCCAAACCTTCCAAGCCCTGCGCATTGCCTGCAACCGGGAATTGGAAACGGTGGAAAGCGCCTTGGGCGCGCTGGGGGATATTGTAAAACCCGGCGGACGGGCGGCCATTCTTACATTCCACTCGCTGGAAGACCGGTTGGTCAAAACCCGTTTTAAAGAATTGGCCCGCAGCGGGGAGTGGCTGCTTGTCAACAAACACGCCATTTCCGCGCCGTACGAAGAGGTACGCCAAAACCGGCGGGCCCGAAGCGCCAAACTGCGGGTAATTGAAAGGATTAAATTATGAAAATTTTCGGCATGGTATTTGTGTTGGCGTTATTTCTCTTTGGCGTGGCGGTGATGCGCATTGAAATCAACCGCTCGGGCCGCACGATCAGCCAACTGCAAAATGAAGTGGAAATTAAAGAAGCGCGCAACCAATACTTGCAGCTGGAAATTTCCCGCATGTCCGGGCCGGGCAGCATTACGCGCCTGGCGGAAGAAAAACTGGGCATGGTGCCGGCCAAACCGCATGAAATTGTAGTACTGGAAGAAAAATAAATATGTTTAAAAGAAAGTCTGGTTCTCCCTTTGTGTTCAACGTCAAAAACCGCATGCGCGTGGCGGGCCTGGTCATTTTGCTGGCGCCGCTGTGCATTTTTGTGCGGCTGTTTTATATGCAGACTTTTTTGTATGAAGAATTTTCTTCCAAGGCCGAGCGCGCCATTTACAACTATTTGGCGGAAGACCGCCTGCGCGGCAAAATTCTGGACGTAAACGGCCGCGAACTGGCCGAGTCCGTCCGCACCCATTCCTGCGGGGTAAACAAACGCTACGTGCAGGATAAAAACAAAACGGTGGCGTTTTTGGCCGAAACGCTGGAAATGCCCAAACGGCGCATTTTGGAAAAATGGAACCGCGCGTCTAATTTCTTCTTTGTGGCCAAGAAAATTAAACCGGATAAATACATCAAAATTTCCCAAATTTTGCGCACCCGGCTGGGGCAAGGGCTGGAGTTGACCCCCGAATACGAACGCATCCACCCGTACGGAAGCAGCGCCATTGATTTAATCGGGGCGTCCAATTCCAAAAATTTCGGTCTGTCGGGCATTGAGCAAATGTACAACCGCGAGCTGAGCCAAGACATCAGCAAAAAACGCGCCAAACGCGCCCGCCGCGGCGAAATTATTTACGACCGCAAATTAAAAGAAGAACTTTCCGTAGCCAATGTTTATTTAACCATTGACGCCGTGGCCCAGTTCTACGCCGAAAGCGCCCTTAAAAAAGAAGTGGAAGCCATCGGCGCCAAGCATGGCATTGCCATTGTGCAAGAGCCCAAAACGGGCAAAATTCTGGCGGCGGCCTCCTACCCGGCCAAAGACGGGCAGTCGCTGGCGTTCCAGTTTACGTACGAGCCGGGCTCCACCTTTAAAAGCATTGCCATTTCCTCGGCGCTGGACGCGGGCGTCGTGCACATTACCGACCAGATTGATATGTCCGACCGCAAGTGGGAAGTGGCCCGCGGCGTGGTGATAAGAGACAACCAGCATAAAAAAGACTTCCTGACCATTCCGGAAATTTTGCAGCTTTCCTCCAACATCGGCGCGGGGAAAATTGCACTGGAACTGGGCGCCAAAAATTTATTTTATTATCTCAAGGCCTTTGGCTTTGGCACCAAGACGGACATCAACTTTAACGGCGAATCCAAAGGCAATGTGCCCCCGTACAGCCGCTGGACGGTGGTGGACACCGCCAGCAAAGGCTACGGCTACGGCGTGGCGGTAACGCCTATCCAGCTGATTAACGCCTATTCGGCCATTGCCAACGGCGGTATTTTGATGCAGCCGCACATCATTGACCGCATTGAATACGCGGGCGGAAAAGTGGACGTGAAATCAAAGCCCGTTAAAATCCGCCGCGTGCTAAAAGAAGAAACCACCGAAGTAATGAAAAAAGCCCTGCAAAGCGTGGTGGAAGTGGGTTCCGGCAAGCGGGCGCAAATTAAAGGCTACAATGTGGCGGGGAAAACCGGAACCGCCGAAAAACTGAGCAAAGAAGGCGGCTATGCCAAGCGGCAGCATATTGTGTCGTTCTGCGGGTTTGCCCCCGTGTCCGACCCGCAGTTTACGGTGCTGGTGGTGCTGGATAACCCGGAAAAGTATTCTTTCGGCAGCAGCACGGCGGCGCCCGTATTTAAAGAAATTATGGAACGGATGCTGGCCATGAAAGGCGTGGCGCCGGATCAAACCGATTTTTGATGTTTCCCGTAAGGGCGTATGCATTTGATTTTTGTAAGGAGTATGTATGAAGCTTAATTTAACCGTCAGTAAAATTGCCCAAATTACCCATGCGGAGCTGGTGTCTTCCCATCCCCAGGCCGTTGTTACGTCGTTTGTAACGGATTCCCGCGTCATCCGCCCCGGCGATGCGTT
Source organism: Elusimicrobium sp. An273 (assembly GCF_002159705.1). NCBI lineage: Bacteria > Pseudomonadati > Elusimicrobiota > Elusimicrobia > Elusimicrobiales > Elusimicrobiaceae > Candidatus Avelusimicrobium > Candidatus Avelusimicrobium gallicola. The sequence continues at coordinate 88,722 of NZ_NFJD01000002.1, read as the reverse complement.
CCTCGCGCTGAAAGGCAAAAATCACGACGCCCGCCAATTTATTCCCCAAGTCTTGCAAAAAGGGGCCAGCGTAGTACTGGCCGAAAAAGGGTTTGCCCTTCCCGCCGGTTCAGACGTCTCTTTTATACTGGTGGACGATTCGTTAAAAGCCCTGCAGGCACTAGCCAAATACCACCGCTTAAACAGCACCCTCAAAGTGGCCGCCATTACCGGATCTAACGGCAAAAGCACCACCAAGCAAATGTTGCGCGCCATTTGCGAAACGGCGGGGGAAACCATTGCCAATATGGGCAATTTTAACAATCAGTTCGGGGTGCCGTTTTCGCTCTTGGAAATTCAGCCCAAACACCAGTACGGCGTTTTTGAGCTGGGGGCTTCCCATCCCGGCGATATCCGCGAAATTGCTTCGCTGGCGGTGCCGGACGTGGCGGTGATTACCAATGTGTCGGCGGCGCATTTAGAGTTTTTCCACGATTTGGAAACCGTCTACAAAACCAAAACCGAAATTGCCGAATGCCTCAACAGCGGCGGGACGCTAGTGTATAACGCAGACGACCCCCTGCTCGCCCGCTTAAAAACCCAATACAAGGGAAAAAGCCTTTCGTTCGGGTTTCATCCGGGGGCGGATTTGCAAATTTTGGAAACGGAAAAATTTTCCTTTACTTACAAAGGCGAAGCCTACGTGCTGGACATTATGCTGCAGCGCCACGATAAGCTAAACGCCGCCGCCGCCGCGGCGGCCGCCATTGCGCTGGGGCTGTATATGGACAACGTCAAAAAAGGCCTCCTTTCCTATACCCCTATGCCCATGCGTATGGAAAGATTGCAAAAAGACGGAGTAGAATTTATTTTGGACTGCTACAACGCCAACCCCGCCAGTATGCAAAACGCGCTGGAAATTTTGGGACGGGAAACCGCCACCCCGCGCATTGCCGTGCTGGGTGATATGAAAGAACTGGGGGAAACTTCCAAAGAATACCACCGCCTGATTGCCCGCCAACTGCAGGACAACGGGGTGGAATATGCGTTTTTGGCCGGGCCGGAAATGAAGTATGCGTATGACAAATTAAAAGACGTCCCCGGCATTCACGCGTTCTACTCGCTCACCCCCAGCGGCTGGACGAAGGAACTTTCCGCCGCGCTTAAAAAAGGCGGCACGTGCCTGGTAAAAGCGTCCCGTGCGATGAATTTTGAAAATATACTTAAGGAGATTTAAACCCGATGTTATACTATCTTTCGTTATTTACAGGCGACATTAGCTTTTTAAATATCTTTAGCTATATTACCTTTCGCACCGGCGCGGCGATTGTTACGTCTTTTTTGCTGACGCTCCTGATCGGGCCAAAAGTGGTGGCCAAACTGCGCTCGTACAAGATTCAGCAGATTGAACGCGAATACGGCCCGGCCTCGCACCTTTCTAAAAGCGGCACGCCTACGATGGGGGGAATCTTGATTTTTCTCAGCTTGGTGGTCAGCGTCCTGTTGTGGGCGCGGTGGGACAGCAATTATATTTGGCTGCTCCTCTTTACCACCGTTACGCTGGGCATTGCGGGCGTAATGGACGATTACACCAAACTGGTAAAAAAGAATCCGGAAGGGATGAAATCTTCCATCAAGCTGGCCATCCAGCTCTTTACGGCCGTAGTGGTGGTGGGCTACCTGGCGCTTAATCCGCCCAACGGCAACTACACCACTTCGCTGATTATTCCGTATATGAGCAAGATGTTTGTGGATTTGTCCGTCTTTTATTTTGCGTTTGCCATGCTGGTGATTGTGGGCTCTTCCAACGCCACAAACCTGACGGACGGACTGGACGGGCTGGCCAGCGGATGCATGGTATTTACGGCGGCCACGTATGCCATTTTTGCCTATTTGGCGGGCAACGTGAATTTTGCCGATTATTTGAAAATTATTTACGTGCCCGGCGCGGGGGAAATTACCGTATTTATGGGGGCGCTGATCGGCGCGTGCTTGGGGTTCTTGTGGTTTAACGCCTATCCGGCGCAAGTGTTTATGGGGGATACGAGCTCGCTGTTTTTGGGCGGTGTTATCGGAACGGCGGCGCTGTGCGTCAAGCAAGAGCTGTTGCTGCCCATTGCCGGCGGAATTTTCGTGTTGGAAACGCTTTCGGTCATGCTGCAGATGGGATACTTTAAACTCACCCACGGCAAACGGCTCTTTAAAATGGCGCCCATACACCATCATTTTGAACTTTTAGGCGTGCCGGAACCGAAAGTCATCGTACGCTTTTGGATTGTGGGGGCTATGCTGATGCTGTTGGCGTTGGCGTCGTTAAAAATCAGGTAAACTATGGTTCGGCTATTTAACAAAGCGCCCAAGCGGCGCAATAACTTCATACGCAAGGCGCCGGCTGAGTACAAAGGCCGGGGGGCGTCCTTCCGCCCAAGCGGCACCAAGCCGGCTCCCGCGCGCGGCGGTTGGCAGCCCTTGCAGCTGGATAAGCGCATTGCGTTTATCACGTTTGCGTTTGTATTGTTCGGGCTGATTTTTACGTATTCTTCCAGCGCGTTTGATTCTACCGCTTATTTTAAACGCCAAATTTTGTTTGACACGCTGGGCATTGCGGCGGCGTTGTTCTTGTCCCAGACGTATGACAAACTGCAAAAACTGAAAATTTTTTCGCCCATGAATCTGATGTACGTTACCTGGGTATTGCTGATTGTGGTATTATTTACCCGCGCCCAGGCCAATGTGCACCGCTGGATTGATTTTGGATTTTTCAAATTACAGCCGTCCGAAATTGCCAAGGTAACGCTGGTCATCTATATAGCGGATTATTTAAACGGCGTATCGGGCAAACTAACCAAAAACTGGAGACTGCTTATTAAACCCATGGCGGTAGCCGGCATTACGCTGGGGCTTATTTTAGCCGAGAAAGACATCGGCACGCCTACTTTAATGGGGGCGGTGTTTGTGTTTATGCTCCTGGTGGCCGGGGCCCGGCTGAAGCACTTGGCGGTGCCGGCCGTGGTGCTTGCGCCGCTTGCTATACAGCAGTTATTTTTTGTCAGTTACCGAAGGGAACGCATTTTTTCCTTTCTGGATCCTTTCGCCACCGCCGGCAGCAGCGGCTATCAGCTGGTGCAGTCGTTCTTGGCGGTGGGTTCCGGCGGCTGGTTTGGAAAAGGCCTGGGCAACAGCGAGCTGAAACTGGAATACCTGCCCGCCGCCCATACGGACTTTATCTTTTCCATCATGTGCGAAGAACTGGGACTGGTGCGCGTGGTGGTGATTTTGGTGTTTTTCTGCTGGCTGCTCATCCGCGGCATCAGTTTGGCGCGCGTGGCCAAGACGCAGTTTAACGGTCTGGTGATCTTCGGGCTGACGATTACTATTTGTATGCAGGCCTTTTTTAATATGGCCATGGCCATCGGCTTGCTGCCCACCAAAGGGATTGCACTGCCGTTTTTCTCGTATGGCGGATCTTCCGTCATCATGACGCTGGTGATGATGGGTATTATTTTAAACTTAGCCGCAGTGGACAACACCCAAAACAACCTGCGCGAAGATATTACCAATTACAAAAACAGGAATAAATAAACTATGAACAGACGATTCTTAATTGCCTCCGGCGGAACGGGGGGACATTTTTATCCGGGGTTGGCCTTGGGCAAAGAGCTCAGGCGCCAAGGGCTGGCGGTGCTTTTTATCGTACGCAAGAACGATCCCGCCGCCCAAATTTTGGAAACGCACAAACTGCGCTACCGGGAAATTGATTTTACCGGCCTGCCCCGCTCCGTAAACCCGCTGCGGCACATCCGCTTTGTATACAAATTTTTTAAGTCTTTGCTGGAAACCCGCCGCATCATCAAAGATTTCCGCCCGGACGCCGCCATTGGAACGGGGGGATACATTTCGTTCCCGCTGATTTTTACGGCGCATTTTATGGGAATTAAAACCGCCGTACACGATTCCAACGCCCGGCTGGGATTAGCCAATAAAGTATGCGGCAAATTTGCCGATTTGTTTATGCTGGGGCTTCCCGTCAAAAAGAAAATCAAAAATGCCGTGCTTACCAGCACGCCTATTCGCCGGGAATTTGCCGAAAAGCCCGACCGCAACGCCGTTTTGGAAGGCTTGGGGCTGGATCCTCAAAAGCGGACGGCGCTTATTTTTGGCGGCAGCCAAGGCGCCAAAGGGCTAAACGCCGCCTGCGCGCAAATTATCCGCAAATTGGCACCCAAACTGGCTTCTTGGCAGTTTATTCATATTACCGGGGAACGCTGGTTTGGCGTGATACGGCAGGAATATACCGGGTTTTCCAATGTGTCCGTGATGCCGTATTCGCACGAAATTTATGCCCTTATGCATGTGGCGGATTTGGCCGTATGCCGAAGCGGCGCCAGCACGCTGGCGGAGCTGATGTATTGCCACCTGCCGGCTATTTTGGTGCCCTTTCCACATGCCGCGGCGAACCATCAGTTTTATAACGCCAAAATTTTGGCCAATGCCCGCTGTGCCCGCTTGGTGCCGGAAGATAAAAACCTGGCCCCGCATTTGGCACAGGTGTTTGAGCGGCTTACCGGGAAAAACCGCGACCTCTATTATATGCGTTCGGCCTATTCCCGCCTGCGCATTCCCAATCCGATGACGGCCGCCAAGGAAATTGTAAGACGTCTTAAAAATCTCTAGTCCATTAAAAAAGCCCGGTCAGCTGACCGGGCTTTTATTTTGCGAAATACTTACATACCCAAGAAGAATTTGCACATTTGTTCGCCTATTTCCGGGTCTTCTCTGCCAACGGAACAACCTTTCAGCGTGCCCCCTTGTCCTAAGTCCGGCAATTGCCATACATAATAGATATAGGAATTTTTGGCGTTGGCCAAATTATCCGAGCGGTACGCCACCGTTCTGCCCAAGCTGGCGGTTCCCAATTCATATCTAAATAAGTCAGTCGTATAGACCTTTCCCGAGTTGTCCCACGTACCGCCTCTTAAATCCACGTCGGCAATTTTGTTTTTATGATCAATAATGCCTTCGTTCGGATTTGCCTGAAAATAGCGCTGGCTGGCATCCGTGATTGCTTTTAAATTAATTAAAGCCTCCGACATGCGGGATTTTTCCACCGCCGATTCATACTGCGGCAGCGCAATGGCCGACAGAATACCGATAATCAATACGACTACCAGTATTTCAATTAACGTAAAGCCCTGTTTGTTCATATACACTCCTTTCTGTAAGTTGCTACCCAAATAGTATACAATTTTTCTTTCCCGGCTCAAGATAAAAATAAAATGCTTGAAAAAATTAAAAACAATTATTATAATAATATATGAACATATGTTCATATGTAATAATAAAAAGGATATTTGCTATGAATAAGAAAACAAAACTTTCGACTGCGCACGTGTGCAAGCCTTCGCTCGAGCTGCCGGAAGAAACCTTGTATGATTTGGCGGATCTTTTTAAAGTGTTTGGAGACAGCACCCGCCTGCGCATTTTGTGCGCGCTTTTTGACTGCGAGCAATGCGTGCAGCACATTGCCGATGAGCTGGGGATGACGCATTCGGCCATTTCCCACCAACTGCGCTTTTTAAAACAAAACAAATTGGTCAAAAACCGCCGCCAGGGCAAGACAATTTTTTATTCGCTGGCGGATGAACACGTAAAACGGATTTTCAACCAAGGGTTGGAACACGTGCGGGAGGAATTATGAGTCAGGATTGCAAACAAACCCCATGCCACGACTGCAGCGCCTGCGCCGCGGCACACGGCCAGGAAACGCACCCGGAAGAAAACGGATGGAAAAAATTGGCTTTGGCGGCAGTATTATTTGCGGCCGCGCTGTTATTGCCAGCCGAAGGGTGGGTAAAACTGCCGCTCTATATTCTTTCCTACCTGATCAGCGGGGGGGAAGTGCTGGTTAAATCGCTTCAAAATATCCGCCAGGGAAAATTTTTTGACGAAAACTTTTTAATGACTATTGCCACCTTTGGCGCGTTTGCAATTGGGGAATACCCTGAAGCGGCGGCTGTGATGCTGTTTTACCAAATTGGGGAAATGCTGCAGGAAGCTGCCGCCGGAAAATCGCGCAGCAGTATTGTCAAATTAATGGACTTGCGGCCGGACTTTGCACGCGTTATTCGCAACGGAAAAGAAGAAAAAGTCTCCCCGCAGGACGTGCAAATTGGCGAAACGACACTCGTCCTTCCGGGGGAGCGGGTGGCTTTGGACGGAGTCATTCTGTCGGGCTCCGGGCATATTGATACGTCGGCCCTTACCGGCGAATCGCGCCCGGTCGGCGCAAAAGCCGGGCAAGAAGTGCTGGCCGGCTGTATTAGCGTGGACGGCACGCTGCACATCCGTACGCAAAAGACGTATGCCCATTCGGCGGTAGCCAAAATTTTGGAACTGGCCGAACATGCCGCCAGCAAAAAATCTTCTGCCGAAAAATTTATCACCCGTTTTGCCCGCATCTATACGCCCGCCGTGGTGGCGGTGGCAGTATTGGTGGCGGTGATTCCGCCGCTGGTTTGGGCGGACGCGTCGTTTAAAACGTGGTTTTACCGGGCGCTTATCTTTTTAGTCATTTCGTGCCCGTGTGCGCTGGTGTTATCGGTTCCGCTGGGTTTTTTTGGCGGAATTGGGGGGGCTGCCAAAAACGGCATTTTAATTAAAGGCGGCTCTTATCTGGAACGTTTGGCGCACATCTATACGCTGGCATTGGATAAAACAGGAACCTTAACACAAGGCGTGTTTGAAGTAACGGCGGTGGTACCGGCGGACGGAGTTCAAGCGCAAGAAGTGCTGGAGCTGGCGGCCCGGGCAGAAGGCCATTCCAACCACCCGGTGGCCAAAGCCATTTTGCATGCGGCCAAAGCCCAAAAACGCCCCTTAACAGAAGGGGAAAGCGTGCTGGAACGTGCCGGAGAAGGAATTGAGTATAAGCAGGGACAAGACGTTATTTTGGCCGGGAACGCCCGCTTATTGGAACGGTTTGGCGTGGAAGGAATGCAAGCCGGGAGCGGCACGTGTGTATATGTAGCGCAGAACGGCGTTTACAAAGGCCGTTTGGAACTGGGGGATATGCCTAAACCCGGGGCCAAGGAAGCCGTAAAACAATTAAAAAAGCTGGTTAAAGAGCTTGTTATTTTAAGTGGGGATCAACCCTCCGCCGTTGAAAAAACCGCCCAGGAATTGGGCATTACAAAAGCTTACGGCGGGCTTTTGCCGGCCGGCAAGGTGGAGAAGGTGGAAGAACTTATTGCCAATGCCCCCAAAGGCGCCGTAACGGCTTTTGCGGGAGACGGCATCAACGACGCGCCGGTGCTGGCCCGGGCCGACTTGGCCCTGGCGATGGGAGCATTGGGCTCGGACGCCGCCATCGAAGCCGCCGACGTAGTGCTGATGACAGACGAAATCCAAAAAATTGCCGCCGGGATACGGATTTCCCGCAAAACCCTGCGCATTATCAAGCAAAACGTGGTATTTGCGCTGGCGGTAAAAGCAGGCGTATTGGCCTTGGGCGTAATGGGAATGGCCAATATGTGGGCCGCGGTATTTGCGGATGTGGGCGTATCGCTTTTGGCGGTGGCCAACTCGCTAAGGCCGTTATACTTTAAAGAATAGCCCATAAAAAAATCCCGCCGGAAACGGCGGGATTTTAAATGGTACTCAGCGGCTTCGTATGCGGCGGATGTTTTGGCGGTGCTCGTCAAACGTTTTGGAAAATACATGCCTTCCGCCGCGGTCGGCCACGAAATAGAGCGCGTCAAAATTTTTCTCCGGGTTCAGCACGCCCAACACCGATTCCCGGCTGGGGTTGCAAATCGGCCCCGGCGGCAGGCCGGCGTTGCGGTAGGTGTTGTAGGGAGAATTAATGCGCAGGTCTTTGTAGGTAAGGCCTTTTTTCCAGTAGCGGTTTTCCTTTAAATTAAATCCCAGCGCATATTGAACGGTCGGATCGGCCTCCAAACGTTTGCCGATGCGGAAACGGTTCAAATACACCGCCGCAATTTTGGGCCGCTCGTCATGCACGACGGCTTCCCGCTCCACAATGGAAGCGACGGTAAGCACTTGTCTTTCGGTCAAATTCGTCGGATATTTGCGAAACAGCGGCGCGATATTTTTGCGGTACTGCGCCAGCATTTCATCCACCACTTTTTGCGCAGGCGTATTTTCGGCAAACAAATACGTGGAGGGGAAAAGATATCCTTCCAGGTTTTTCTCGCGCACAATATCCAAAAATGCGCGGGCGTCCGTAATTCCTTTTTCCGCCAGCAGTTCGGAAATTTCTTCGCTCCGCCAGCCCTCTAAAAAGGTAACTTTTTCGTAATGCGTGCACTTGCCGCTTTTGATGCAGTTAATCACTTCAAAGGCGGACGTATTTTTGCGCAAATCAAACCGGCCGGCTTTTAAATCGCGTGCGGAAGACGTCAGCCGCAGCAAAGCCTTAAACAACAGCTCACTGCGGATAATTCCCTTTTCCTTTAGCATATGCGCCACTTCGCTGCCGCTTTGGCCCGGCTCAATCTTCACCACTACCAGCGGCCCCTTGCTAAAAAAGCAAGCCTTTACCGCCCAGCAGCCTCCGGCCAGCAAACACACGCAAACGCAAAGCAAAAGGATAAATTTTTTCATTCCGTTTTTATTTTACCAGTTTAAAAAAGTGGCGCTTGCCCACCTGCAGCACATCGCCCGGTTCAAAGGACAAAGGCCCGTCCGCACTTACTTTTTCGCCTTTTAACCGCACAGCGCCCTGTTCAATCAGCCCGCGGGCTTTATTTTTGCTTTGTGCCGCACCCGCCGCGAAAATGACCGCCGAGAGCATCGCCCCGGCTTCGGGCTTAAATTCCGGCATATCGGTGGGGAGTTCTTTTTTGGAAAATACTTTTTCAAAATTTTCCAACGCCGCCCGCGCCGCTTCTTCCCCGTGAAAACGCGTTACCAACAGGCCGGCCAGTTTCTTCTTGGCGGCCATGGGGTGCATGGCTTTTATGTCCTGCATATTTTCCGAGGTCAACAGTTCGTAGTACATCGGCATCAGTTCATCCGGAATAGACATCAGCTTGCCAAACATATCGCCCGGCTCGTCGTTTAATCCCACATAGTTGCCGTAGGACTTGGACATCTTTTTCACGCCGTCCAATCCCACCAACAGCGGCACCGTAATGGCTACCTGCGGTTCCTGCCCGTGGTTTTTCTGCAGCTGGCGGCCTACCAACAAATTGAAAATTTGGTCTGTTCCGCCCAATTCCACATCCGCTTCCAGCGCCACGGAATCCTGCCCCTGAAACAAGCTGTAGAGCACTTCCAGCATGCTGATCGGGTTTCCGGCCGCCATCCGTTTTTTAAAATCATCTCGTTCCAACACCTGCGCCACCGTTACTTTCTGCAGGGTTTGCATCAATTCCTTGCCGGAGACAAACGGCTCCAGCCATTCGCTGTTAAAACGGATTTCCGTTTTGGACGGATCCAACACTTTAAATGCCTGCTCCGTATAGGTTTTAGCGTTCTCCAAAATTTTCTCGCGCGGAAGAACCGGGCGGGTGGAATCGCGGCCGGAAGGGTCGCCCACGGCGGCGGTAAAATCGCCAATGACCAGCACGGCTTTATGCCCCAAATCCTGAAAGCGGCGCAGCAGGGAAAGCGCCACACTGTGCCCCAGGTGCAGGTCGGCGCTGGTCGGGTCGCAGCCGAGTTTTACCTTAAGCGTTTTTCCGCTTTCCAGTTTTTTGGCCAAGTCGGCTTTGGTTACCACGTCCACGCAGCCGCGCGTTAAAAAATTAATTTGTTCTTCCACAGTCATGTTGTTTTCTCCATCGAAACGGGTTATCTTTTATATTTTACCATATACCACGCCAAACCGCCCGCCGGTTCTTCGGCGGGCGGCGGCTCAAATTTTGTTTGTTAGTACCGGATCGGCGGGCCAAAGCGGTTATATCCCTGTATGCCGGGCCACAGGCACAGCACCAAAACCAAAATGGGAAACAAACACACCAGCAACACCCACCAGCCGGAAAAATCCATATCATGCAGCCGGCGCACCGTGGCGCTTAGCCACGATAAAAAAGAAACCAGCAAAATGCCGCTTCCCAAAAACAAGAATAACAGCGCCACCGGATTTAGGGATTGCCCCTTTCCACCCATGGTAAAAAACAGCACGCCCAATCCATACAGTACGCTTAAAATGCACAAGCGGATAAAATAGCCTAATCGGCCCATTCTTCCTATCATAAGAACCCCCTTTTGTATATACAGTATAGCAAACCTGCCGTCTCTGGTGTGCGGAAAAAAAGGTTAGCGGGCGGGAACGGATTGAATTTGCCGGGCGGGGAAGGATTTTTGCGCGGACGCAAGCTGCCAACGCGAAAGCGCCACTTGCCCGACGGACAGCAATATGCAGGCCACTACCGCGGCCGCAAAAACGCCCCGTTTGGAAAATACCCCGGGCATAAAAGCCGGTGCAGCCGCGGCGAAACGGTTGGAGGAAGACGGTTTTTTAAGACATAAAAACAGCATCGCCGCTACGCCCAATACCGTAGCCACCCACCAGATTTCCGAAAATACGACTCCGACGCACACCACCGCCACGTAATACCCCACATACCACAGGCCGGACAAATTCATATCATGCATCCGCCGGAAGGAAACCGCCAGCCCTACCCAAAACACCGCCCACAATAACACGGCCGATACAAAGCCAAACGCCAAGGCCAAAATAAATTGAATCCACGAAAGGCCCTCCGAGGCAAAGCGCCCCTGCAGCGCATAAAAAAGAAGCGAAATGCCTTGCGTGCACAAAGAAACAAAGGCATATTCCTGCCGGCTCGCGCGGGGGGAAAAACGAAACAAATCCGTCCAATTCATCTTTTCTCCTTAATAAAAATCATAGGGATCGGCTGACAGTTTGACCGACGCTTTTTTGACCGGGACAAAACTGTCCAGCGCGGCCACCAGCTCCAGCCAGCGGGCTTCGTCCGTCTTAAAAAGCAAATACTGTTTTTTAAGAACGTCCGTCTTTTTGGCGCACCACACCGGCCCCAACGTCTGGCAAACCAGCGGCGCCGCCAAGCGTTTGATGCGCGCCGTTTCGGCTGCCAGCACATCGGCGTCTTTGGCTTTAATCAGCATTTTGGCCAAGTGTACGTAAGGCGGATAGGCAAAACTTTCCCGCAGGGCAAGCTCGCTTTGGGCAGCGGCGTTGTAATCGCCTGCAAAAAGGTGCTCATAGTCATACGCTTCTTTATCGGCCGCCTGGATAATAAGCCGCCCGTCGGAAACGCCCGACAAATGCCCGCGCAGGGCAAAAAGCATCTGTCCGTATTTTTCCGAAGCGCGGAAATCCGGCCCGTCCAGTTCCAACTCGGCGTCCAGCACCGCCGCCAACGTAATTTTGGCGCCCCGCAACGCGCCCGACGCAAGCCGCGTGCCCACAATAATGTCCGCCCGCCCGCTTTTAAGGGCGTTTAACGCTTCAAATCCCTGCCCGGCCTTGGTTTTAAGGGTATCGGAGTCCAGGCGGAGCAAATGCGCTTTGGGAAAGAATTTGGCAAGCTCCGTAACCACTTTTTGCGTGCCGCCGCCGCGGGATTTAAAAATCAAGTTATGGCAATGCGGGCACTCCTGCTGCAGCGTTTCGGTATGGCCGCATTTTTTGCAGACCAGGCGGTCGCCGTGCTCGGGCGTATTTTCGCGCGCTAAAATGGCGCCGCATTTTTTGCACTTGGCGTACGCGCCGCAATTTAAACAATAATACGCGTTGGAATAGCCGCGGCGGTTTAAAATTAAAAGGGAGGTTTCTTTTCGCTGTAAATTCTCCGTCAGCTGGGCGAGCAAAAAATCGGACAGAAAGCGGCTTTTTTCGCCTTTTTTATCCGTCAGTTTAATTTGCGGCGTAAACGCATGCCCCGGCACCGCCTGCGTAAACGAAAGCTGCGCCACTTCTTGCCGGTGCACTTTTTGCAAGAGCTCTAAACTGGGCGTAGCCGACACGAACAACAACACCGCCCCGTGCATTTTGGCGCGGAACATCAATAGTTCGCGCAAGTGATAATAGGGTTTGTTTTCTTCTTGTTTATAATTATCGTCCCCTTCATCCAACACGGCCGCCAAACGCAGGTTTTTAAACGGCAGCAGCGCACCGGAGCGCGTGGCAATCACCACACAGGGCAGGCCGTTGGAAACGGCGGAAAAGTATTTTTTCTTTTTGCTTAAAAGCATCCGGCTGTGCCAGCAAAACACATTGTCCGCCCCAAAGCGTTCTTCCGCTTCGCTGATAAACTGCCGCGCCGCCGCGATGTCGGGCACGGTGATAAGCACTTGGCCGTAGCCCGCCAGCACCTCGCCCGCCAGGCGAAGCACCGTTTCGGTCTTGCCCGTATAGGAAGGGCCGTTTAAAAGCACCGGATGAAATTCGTACGCCGCAAACGCGCGCACCGTTTGCAAGGCTGTTTCCTGGCAGGGAGTTAAGCGCATAGAAGGCGTTTTGATGTCTATATGAACGGAAGTGGGGGCGTTATCCAATTTGAAATAGGGCTGAGGGGGAACGAGCGAAAATAAAATCTGCCCGATCGGCCCGCCCCATTGGGCTTTCATAAAACGCATCAGCGGGAATAAATCGGAACCGAAAAGCGGCCGCTTGTCTACCACGGAAGCAATTTCCTTTAGCGTCACACCCTTTGGCGCGGTGCAGATTTCGCTTACGGACGTTACCATGCCGCCCGTCAGCACCCGCCCAAACGGCGCCGTTACGCGCACCCCGGGCATTATTTTATTTTCCAATTCTGCCGGAACGGCGTAATCAAAATCGCGGTCTAACGGAACGTCAAACACTACTTTGCAGTACATAACTTATTTGTGAGGGGCTTTTAGGCCCAGTTTAGCCATGACCATTTGCAAATCAATCCAAGCGTCCTTTTTCCAGCCCGGGTTGCGCAAGAGCGCGGCCGGGTGGAAGGTGGCTATAATCTGGACGGGGCGGGGAAGGGTTACGCTGTCTAGGTGTAAATCGTAGAATTTGCCGCGCAGCGCGCCCAGCGACTTGGCATCCGCAATCAGCGCCTTGGCGGATACTCCGCCCAAGGCCACCACGTATTTCGGGCAGACAATGGCAATTTGCTGTTCAATATATTTGCGGCAGCAGGCAATTTCGCCCGCGTTTGGGGCGCGGTCGTTGCCGTGTTTTTCGGGGTGGAGCGGATCGGTCATCGGGTGGCATTTGGCAATGTTGGCAATAAACACCTGCTCGCGCGAAAGGCCCATGGCGGCAATCATTTTGTCCAACAGCTGGCCCGCGCGGCCCACAAACGGGCGGCCTTGGCGGTCTTCGTCGTATCCGGGGCCTTCGCCCACAAACATCAGCTCGGCGTCCACGTTTCCTTCGCCGGGAACGGCGTGAATGCGGGTGCTGCCCAGCGGGCAGCGGGTACAGTTTTTAATCGTTTCGGCCAATTCCGCAAGGGCAGCCGTTTTTTGGGCAGTGTTCATTACATTTCCTGAAGCAGAAACATCGGTAACGGAAACAGGCTCCGGCTGCACGGCTGCGGCGGCCTGCTGGGCCCGCGGAAATTCTACCGTCAGCGTTTCGCCTTCCGGCATGCGGGGCAAGGGCTCTTTCGGCGCGCCGGACGCAACAGCGGCCGCGCGGGAAGGCGCAGCCGCCGAAATAAATTCGTCCTCGTCCTGGGCGGCCAGAAAATTTTTAAACTCTACAGCCAGCCGGCGCAGCGAATCGTTTGCCATAATTACAGTTTCATCGGTTCTTTGGCTTTGCGTTCCGCTTCTTTGCGGGCTTCTTCCTGGGCTTTTAATTCAGCTTCCAAGTTTTCTTTGCTGATGCGAAGCACTTCGTCTTTGGAAACGCGGTTGGATAAGATATCGTCCAACGCCACTTTGATGACTACCGCATTGGGCTGGTTTTTATATTCGTCTTTTTTCTTGAGTTCCTTGGCCCAAATGGACGCCAATACCACTACGTCGTAGCGGTCGCCGTCAAAGTTCATCAATTTGGCATCAAATTCTTTATCGTTTTTTACGGACATATTCTCGCTCCCTCGCTTTGTTACTTCAGGTTTTTAATTTTTAAATCCTGCCGGCTTACACGGCATTGCTCCGCGGCAATAATGCCGGCCATATTGTCTACGGCTTCTTCCAAATCGTCATTAAGCAGGGCGTAATCGTAATGATCCAGCTCCAGCATTTCTTTTTTGGCCGTTTCCAAACGCAGCTCAATATCCTGCGTATTGTCGTTGCGGCCCAAAATGCGCTTTTTAAGCTCTTTTAAGCTGGGCGGCACGATAAACACCATTGCCGCGTCCGGATATTGCGCTTTTACGGTGCGGGCGCCTTGCACGTCAATCACCAAAATCGGGCAAATGCCTTTTTTCATCAGGCTGTCCACCGATTTTTTGGGAATACCGTAGTAGTGCGTATGCACCTGCGCCCATTCCAGCATTTGACCTTTTTTAATGGCCTGTTCAAACTGCTTAATGCTCCAAAATAAATAATCCACGCCGTCTTTTTCCCCGGTGCGGGGGGCGCGGGTGGTGGCGGTAATCACGCGGGAAACGGTTTTGTTGCGCTTGAGCACCGCGTCCACGATCGTCGTCTTGCCGGCGCCGGACGGAGAGGATACAATTATGGGAAAAGCTTTCATTGTTATATTTTAGTAAATAATCCCGAAGTCGTAAAGAGAAAAGGGCTTAAAAATCTGTTTTTTCTGTTTGCGCGCCTTGGGCAAAAAACCGCCTGTCTTTGAAAGACAGGCGGAAAAGGAGATACTGCGAGAATTAAGATAAAAACGGCGCTTGGGAACCTTGGGAAGAAACGGCGATAAATTCCATACTCATAATTAAAAAGTTGTCGGCGGATAGTTGCATAAGTTGCCTCCTGTATATACACAGTATGGCTCTTTGGGAGAATAAAAAAAAGGGCCTTTGGGCCCAAGGGGGAACAGAAAAAAGACCTAGAAAAAAATGAGCCAAACGGCCCATTCTTCTCTAAATGAGCCCATAAAAAAGCCTTCCCCGCTCAAGGGAAGGCTTTTTGTGATAAACCGGTCTTATTATTTTACACAGAACTGCGCCGGATCTACCGCCACTTCGGATTGGGCTTCCGCCAAAGCTTTTGAACAGCCTTTCCAGTTGCGGAAAGATTCCGTCACGTACGAAAACGCATTGGGCATCCGTTTGTTGGCGCCGCGCAAGAATCCAATCAGGCCGCCCTGCCCGGTTAACGAGGCGTTTTCTTTTAACGCTTGGGAAAGCTTTAAATCGCCTTTCATCACGCGGGCAAAAATTACGTCTTCCTGCAGATCCGGGAACAAAATAATGGGATCGGTAATAAAAGGCATATTGGACGACGCCACCGCCGCGCGAACGGCTACCTTATGCTGTTTGGCGTAGGCCATGTTTTTTTGATAAAGTTCATACGCCTTAGAGCAAGACGAAAGCGCTTCCTTGTATTTGCCGCCTTCCAATTTACAGAGTAATATAGATATTACAATAAAATTTTGTCTGTTTACCAGGGGTGTACCTGTTTAGTCGCCGCGCAGTTTTAAGTAAGCCGCAATTTTAAAATGTTTGTATTTTTCCGCCAGTGCACCCGGCGTCATGCCGGCGGCGTCTTTCAGATGCGCATCGGCCCCGTTTTCTATCAGCACGCGTATCACGCCCACCCCGTTTTGGCAGGCCGCCGCAGCATGCAGCGCCGTTCCGCCAAAATTGTCCAAAGAGTCCACTTTCACACCCTGTTTGATAACGAACCGGCACATTTCTTCCAGCCCGCATTCCGCCGCGATATGCAGTACGGTTTGGCCGTCGTCGGTTTCTTCTTCAATAGAATGCCCTTCTTTTAACAGCTGCTGTACGGCTGCCACGTCATTCTGAAATACCGCTTGGTGCAGAGGAAAACGCTTTAGCTCGGTAGTTAAAAATTCAATAATGGGCGGATTTACCCCGGCATACAACGCCTGCCGGCGGGGGAAAAAATACCAAATCCCCGCGGCTATCACCACCACCAGCAAAATACCAAGCCACCCACACATAAGGACACACCTCCCCACAAGCTAGGGTTACTTTACTTAAATAGCAGGCGTACTGTCAACTCTTTTCAGACGGTCAGTCCGTTTGCTGCTGAATCGACCGAACGAAAAACCCCGCTTCATAAGCGGGGTTTTTTAGAAAGCAACACGTGTCTTCTCCGAATGGCCTACATATTTGGGATCCACCGTTTTTAAAAAACTCTTCAAAGCATCTGGGTTTCCCAAATTGCCTTTGCAGCCTCTGTGAAGATAGACGCAACCGCCCCGAATACGGCGTTTTGAATCCCGGTCGCACAAACGGATGGCATCCGTTCCCCGCAAAGGCTTGTGGCATACAGGGCATTCATCGGGTACGGTAGGCGCTGCGGCGGCAGGCTTTTGATTTCCTACTACGGCTTGAGAAAGTTCCTGCTTGGCCTGCTGCTGCAACTGTTTGCGGCGCAAGGAGTATCCCGTCGGCGCCGTGCCGTTTACAATGTTTTTGGTATAATTGGCCAAAAATTCCGTCTTGCCGATTAAGGGGGAAAGCCCCAGGCGCCCTTTTTTGACAAATTGGGCAAAAGCCGCTTTTTCCTCGGGCGTTACCGTAAACGGCAGCGAATAGGCATACGCCAGGTTTTTGTCGCGGCAAAAACTCAGCCACCCTTCCGTGCGCCGCTTGGACATTTTTTCAGGGAAATAATAATCCAGCAAGTTGACTAGACCATCCATATCGTCGCAAGTCAGCTTTTCGGCGGAATTTTCTACAAAAACCGTTTTATAGCGGGACTTGGAAATGGATCTAAAGCCCCCGCGCGCTTCATCCCACACCGCCTGCGTTTCGGAATAGGGGACTCTTTTCGTATATCCGTTGCAGCTGTCATTCATACAGGCGGCGGTTTCCCACAGGGGTTGAATGTCCGCCGTGGTGTAGGTGCGGCTGTTGTAGCTCTTTTTGGCGCTGGACTGATACATATCGCCCAAACCAAAAGTATGCCCGATTTCGTGCAGGACATGCCCTCGGAGTTCCTCCGGAGAATAAACATCCCACTTGTCCAGCGTCATGGCGACCAAATTGTTATGCACGCGCACATAAGCCGCCGCGCCGGGCGCCTGGACGCCAGGCACCACCCGAACGTACAGATCCTGCGCTTTATCGTCTACACAGGGCGACAAATCCGGGTTAATAAATTCAAAAGTAAGTTTTTTCTTGGGCAACAGTGAAAGGACATCCGCAAATTCCGCACTTCGCCCGGAGCTTTGAATGGTGTTGCGCAAAGTATCCATCCACATTTGATAGCTGGATTCAATAATCGGGCGGATTTTCTGATAGGTGTCGGAATTTTCGTTGGCGGTGGACGGGTTGGAACTCGGTCGGCTGTTTTGGTCTAACAGATCCATACACACCCGTATGTGCGCCTGCCGGTTGATAATTTTGGGCAGCAACACGCTGGTGTTTTTATTCTCCTGCACCGATTGCAGAAACACCCACGCATGGGCCGGCATACAGGCACATAAGCAAAAAAGCAACAAAACGAATATTTTTTTCATATTCTGTTCCTTATAAATAATGATAAAACAAAAAACAGCTAAAAATACTGAAAGGATCCTTTCATATTTTTATCTTACCCTTATATTTTAATATCTAAAGTGGTATTTTTCAAGGAACAATTACAATCCCGCCCTGCCCGTGGGCGGCAGAGAAAACAAAAAACCGGGGCCTTTTTAAAGGCCCCGGCAAGGATTTAAACCAACTGATTATTTGCGTTTTTTAGCCAACACGTCTTTGGCGGCAGCCTGTGCGGCGGCCAAGCGGGCGATCGGCACGCGGAACGCCGAGCAGGACACATACGTAAACCCTTCGCGGTGGCAGAATTCCACGCTTTCGGGGTCTCCGCCGTGCTCGCCGCAGATACCTACTTTTAGGTTCGGTTTGGCGTCGCGCCCTTCGGCAACGGCGTGCTCAATGAGCATCCCTACCCCGCGCTGATCCAGCGTTTGGAACGGATCGGCTTCCAAAATACCCTGTTTTAAGTATTCGGGCAGGAAAGAGCCGATATCGTCGCGCGAGAAGCCAAAGGTCATCTGCGTCAGGTCGTTGGTGCCGAAAGAGAAGAAGTCCGTTTCCTGGGCCACCTCATAGGCCAACACCGCCGCACGGGGGATTTCAATCATCGTCCCCACGGAGAAGTTGAGCTTTTTGACTTTCGTTTTGGCCACGACTTCATCGTAAGCGGCGCGGATGAGCTTCTTCTGACTGATGATTTCGTTTACGTCGCAGGTCAGCGGAATCATTACTTCCGGCTGGGCTTTGACGCCTTCTTTAATCAGTTCGGCCGCGGATTCAAAAATGGCGCGGGACTGCATGGTGGTAATTTCCGGATAGGTTACACCCAAGCGAATGCCGCGGTGCCCCATCATCGGGTTGACTTCGTGCAGGCTGGCGGCACGGTCTTTGAATACGTCCATCGTGATGCCCAGCGCTTTGGCCAATTCGGCCTGTTTTTCGGGCAAAGTGGGCACAAATTCGTGCAGCGGCGGATCCATCAAGCGCACGGTAACGCCGAAACCGGCCATGGCCTTCATCGTGGCTTTGATTTCCTTTTTCATATACGGGAAGAGTTCTTCCACGGCGGCTTTGCGTTCTTCTTCGCTGCCGGAAAGAATCATCTTGCGCAGGATGAACAAGGGTTTGTCGGAATTTTTGCCGTAGAACATGTGTTCAATGCGGAACAGCCCAATCCCTTCGGCGCCGAATTTGCGGGCTTTAATGGCGTCTTCTTCCGTATCGGCGTTGGCGCGCACTTTCATCGTGCGCACTTTATCGCACAGCGCGAGAAAAGCCGCCAAGTTTTTGTTTCCTTCGCCCGCGGCCAACATCTTCAGCGCGCCTTCATACACGTAGCCTTTGGTACCGTTTAAGGTCAGCTCGTCGCCTTCTTTAAAGGTTTTGCCGCCCATTTTGACGGTTTTGGCATTCAAATTGATTTCCAATTCGCCGCAGCCCACAATGCAGCATTTACCCCAGCCGCGCGCCACCAAAGCCGCGTGCGAGGTCATGCCGCCGCGCTGGGTTAAAATACCCGCCGCCGCGCGCATGCCTTCAATGTCTTCGGGGTTGGTTTCTTCGCGCACCAAAATGGCGTTTTGGCCCGCTTCCTGCAGTTTAATGGCGTCTAACGAGTTAAATACAATTTTACCCGCCGCGCCGCCGGGGCCCGCCGGCAAGCCTTGCGCAATGGGCTTCACGCCCGCTTCGGCTTTGGGGTCAATGGCCGGCAGCAGCAGTTCGCCCAGCTGGGTGGGCGTTACGCGCAGGACGGCTTCTTCTTTGCTGATCAGTCTTTCTTTGACCATATCCAGCGCCATCTGCACGGCCGCGGTGCCGTTTCTCTTGCCTACGCGGCACTGCAGCATCCAGAGTTTTTGGTCTTCAATGGTAAATTCAATATCCAGCATATCGTGGAAATGTTTTTCCAGCTTTTTCTGGATGGCGTCCAATTCCTTATACACTTTGGGCATTACTTTTTCCAAGGTGGGCAGGTGTTTGGAATGCGCATTGGCAGACCATTTGTTCATCGGAGAGGGGGTGCGGATACCGGCCACCACGTCTTCGCCCTGGGCGTTGATTAAGTATTCGCCGTAGAAGTGGCTGTCGCCGGTGCCGGGGTTGCGGGTAAATGCCACGCCCGTGGCGCTGGTGTCGCCCATATTGCCAAATACCATCGTCTGTACGTTGACGGCGGTACCCCAGTCGTGCGGGATGTTTTCAATGTTGCGGTAGGCAATGGCGCGTTTGCCGTTCCAGGAGGCAAACACCGCACCGATGGCGCCCCAGAGCTGTTCCATGGGGTCGTCCGGAAAGTCTTTTTTGAGTACTTTTTTGACGGTGGCTTTAAACTGCACGCACAGTTTCTGCAGTTCTTCGGCCGGAATGTGCGTATCGTCCGACACGCCGAGTTTGTTTTTCAACTCTTCCAGCATGCCGTCCAAAATTTTGCGGATGCCTTCGCCGTCTTTGGGTTCAATGCCGGCGGCTTTTTCCATCACAACGTCGGAATACATCATAATCAGGCGGCGGTACGCATCGTAGACAAAGCGGGCGTCGCCGGTTTTGGCAATCATGCCGGGAATGGTTTTTTCGGTAAGACCGATGTTTAAAATCGTTTCCATCATACCCGGCATAGAAGCGCGCGCACCGGAACGGACGGACACCAACAGCGGGTTCTTTTCGGAACCGAACTGTTTTTTGGTTTCGCGTTCAATTTTCTTGAGGTTGGCTTCCACGTCGGCTTTCAACGTTTTGGGATAGGTGCGTTTGTTGTTCCAATAATAGGTGCAGACTTCGGTGGTAATCGTAAATCCGGGGGGGACGGGGAGTTTTAATTGGCCGGCCATTTCGGCTAAGTTGGCACCTTTGCCGCCCAACAACTCTTTCATTTTGCCGTTTCCTTCGGCTTTACCCGCTCCAAACGAGTAGACATATTTTACTGCTTTTTTTACGGCCTTTTTAGCGGCGGTTTTTGCCGCTTTTTTAACGGTCTTTTTTACCATATGCGGTCGTCTCTCCAATACAAAAAATAATCCCAACGGACGGAAAGTCCGTTTTGTCCTCTATATTGTAATACATTTCCAAAAGAAAAGGAAATTTTTTCTGCAGGGGGAAGCTCAGCGGGCGGCGCGCTGTTCTTTGAGGTAGTCCCCGTGAAAGCCGTACCCCGCCGAAACGCTGCGCCCGATGGAGGCCAGCTGCTCCTGCCAGGCCGCGGCGGCGCGGGCGCCCGGGTGCGGCTTGCCGGGGTAGAGTTCGTAATTCTTGCAGAAGGTTTCCGCCGTAACGTTTGGCATAATGACGTTGGCCCCGCATTGCAAGGCCAACAGCCGCCCTTGGGGGTGGAGCGTTTCCATGGCGGTGGTGGCCGGGATATTGATGTCCGGCAGCATCAGGCGCATAATGGCCATCATTTTAAGCGAAAGCTCAAAATGGCCGTCCGCCTTTTCCTGCGCAAGCGGCGTATGCGGGTGGGGGATAAACGGGCCGATGCCGGCCATGTCCACCGGCAGGGATTTAAAAAACAGCAAATCTTCCGCCAGGCTTTCCAAGGTCTGCCCCGGCAGCCCTACCAACGAGCCGGATCCTACTTCATAGCCCAGTTCTTTTAAATCTTCCAAACAGCGCACGCGGTTGTCCCAGCTCATGGCCGGATCCAACTTTTCGTAGAGGTTTTTGTCGGTCGTTTCAATGCGCAGCAGGTAGCGGTCGGCACCGGCTTTGCGGTAAGCGGCGTATTCTTCGCGCGTCTTTTCGCCCAGGCTTAGCGTAACGGCCGCGCCCAAATTTTTAATGCGGCGGATGATATCGCTCATTTTATCCGCGTCAAACCAAAGGTCTTCACCCGATTGGAGCACCACCGTTTTATATCCGGCCGCTACCGCCTGGCGGGCGGTATGGGTTATTTCGTTCGGCGTCATCCGGTAGCGCACGGCTTGGGCGTTGGAGCGGCGAATGCCGCAGTACATACAATCGTTTTTGCAATAGTTGGAAAATTCAATCAGCGCGCGCAGGTACACGCCGTCCCCCACAAACCGGCGGCGGATCGAATCGGCCTTCCGAAACAGAGGGGCCGGGTCGGACAGGGAAAGAAGCGGCAGAATATCGCCGCGCGTGAGCGGCGGGCGGGAGAGATATTTTTGCGTCCAATCATCCAGCGTTTGCATATAGGAAGTATATCAAATAAAAAGATAGGCCCAAAGGCCCAAAAAAGAATGGGCCCGGGGGAAAAATAAAAATGGGACAAGCAACCCCAAAAAGCTGGGCCCAAATTTCCTGGGCCCTTGGGCCCAACGACCCTGTTATTTTTACGACGAAAACGCTATCTTATTAATATCAAGCAGGACAAATTTAACGCAAGGAGGCGCTGTATGAATACCGCATTACAAAAAACCGTAGCCACCCAGCTGATTAAAAAGCAGCGCCTGGATCGGGAATTTGCTTGGATCAGCCGGGAGTTTAGAGATTTCCACACCCTATCCGATCTGGAGCTCTACAATACCGAGCGTTACGCTGCGCTTCATTTGGGGTATGTTTTTTAAAAAGTGTGTTTCTATCTCTCCTACAAGAACACCCTTCGCCCGCTATATCTCCGGCGGGCGTTTTTTATGGCTTTTTAGCGGCACGCAGGCAAGGCCTAGGCTTAGTTAGGTCTTTAGACCCTTGTAACAAAGCACTAAGATTCTTATTATAATAAAGAAGTATAGACATAAATTAAACATTAGAGGTTGCTAAATATATGAATCCTCGCCGCAAAACAGCCAAAATTCTATTGATTTCTTTATTTGTGTGCATGGCGGGCATTAACGCCGCGCCGGCGCAGGCCAATACGTTTACCAAATTGTTAAAAGGGTTCTTTGGCTCCAAAAATGCCGAAAAAATGGCCAAACCCGCGCCCCCGGCCGTAGTTCCCCAAGCCGCAAAACAGGCGGCGGAAGCGTCCAAACTCGTTTCTCCTTCGGCGGCGGCTTCCTCGGCGGCCCCGGCAGCCGGCGCGGCCCTGCAAGACAATTCTATGGTTATTTTGGAGTCGGTGGAAAACGTGCCGAACAAAAACGATCAGTATTTTCTGACCCCGAAAGAAATGTGGAAAAAATCCGTCAAAGAATTTTACAGCACGGACGTCCTGCCCAAAACTCCCAAAACAAAAAGAACCGGCGAAGACCGTATTTTGAAAAATACGCAGCAGGATTTGCCCGCGCCCAACCGCATGAAAAACGCCCAAATTGAAGAGAATTTTCAAAATATGTCCGCCGTAGAATCCGCCATCAACCGGCAAATTTTCCAGCAAGACGCCATGGCGGAAAACCAAGTAAATCCCGACATTCAGGATTTGTTCTCTTTCCGCACGGGGATGGAAGCGTTGGAATCTTTAATGCCTTCTTATAAAGAAATCCTCTCCATGCGCTGCAGCCCCAACGAAAGAGCCCTCTTGCTAAACACGTTTAAAAACTTGGACAAAGAATTCTTTTATTACAATCCGTCCAAACAAACCAGCTACATGGTGCCGCGCACGGAACACCTCTACAGCACGATGTTCTACAAACAATTTGCGCAGGATAATCCTACGCTCAATATCAGAAATATAACGGACATTTTGGAACGAACCGGGACGGATAAAGTCTTGACCGTCATTGACACCAAGTTATGGATGACCTCCCACAACGGTCAGCTGCCCCGTTTTCTGGCCAACAAAACGCTCAAGGAACAGCAAGTGGCCATCAATTTTTACAATTTGCTGGATGAAGCCAAAAGCAATACGCTCCCCGTGCACTTGCGGCCGCTCAAACAAGTGGTGCTTTCCATTGGCAAACCCATTCAGGGCAGCATCCCGCTTACGGCCTGGACGAATTTCACCGGCAAATGGCTGGCCACCTTTAGCGACGAAGAACTGGTAAAAATCTTCTTAAACTACAACAAACCTCCCCAAAAAGCATTTTTTGACGGCATGGCGGCCGACATCCGCAAAGGGCTGTCCGGCAAATTGTCCAGCGACAAAACCGGCCAAACCTTATATCTGTTGGGCACCGCCAACGCGACCCCGCAGCAAACCTTAAGCATGCTTAAGTGGTGGGCTGCGCAGAAAAACGCCGCTTTGCCCCGCGCGGCCGGGAATCCCCGCACCCTTACGGAAAATACCGACTACGCCCAAGTGCTTGCCCGGTACAGAGAAGGCGTACTGTTTGACAATACCCTTCGCACGCTGGACGCCAAAGGCCCGGCGGCGCGGCAAGCGCACGAAATTCTGCTGCCGCTGGCGCAAAATTATCTCCGCCAAACGGCCCAGCGTTTGGACGAGGCCAAGCAACTCTTAGACAAAGGGGAAATCAAACAGGCGGACGTAAAAGCGCTTCATACCGATATTCAAAACCCGCTGCTTAAAGCCTTGGCCCCGCGGGAAACGGCCCAATTAAACGTCCGCATTCAAACGTTTAACAAGCTCTATAAAAAGTACAACGATGTGGCCAAGTTCCTTACCTACTGCCGCATGCACCCCAACGAATACTTTTACGAAGAGGGGCACCTGATTGTGGAAAGGCTGATTCCTTCGCTTAGAGAACGCTGGGGGATGGACGCCTCGGTAGCGGAATTGCAGCAAGAAATCAGCGAACTCCGCGCCAGCGGGCTTGTATCGGCTGACCTTTTGGAACTCCAGCTGCAGCGCCTGGTAAAAAAAGGGCAGGGGAAAAACTAACATTTTAACCGAACGCCAAACGGAGCCCTCTTTTGCGGGGGCTCCGTTTTTATGTGTTGGGGGCGTCAGATAAGCAGGAAAAAACGCTCCAAATTTGCTATAGTATAAACAACAGAAAGGATAAAGAGCACCGGGCGTGTTCTTTATCCTTTTTATTTGGTATAATAAATATGTACTTTAAGTAAGTATAAAAATTAAACATAGGAGAAGATTGGCCTCCGGCTCGGTATCCCTTGGGATAAGGAATGCTTGGTCGGCAGAATACAATCTAAGTGTACAAAACAATGGTACTTTCGATGCAAGACAGAAAAGACATCATCAGCAAATTCCAATCCAGCGCTAATGATACCGGCTCTGCCGCCGTACAAATTGCGCTCATCACGGAACGCATTCAGTATATTTCCAACCACCTCAAAGCCAACCCGAAAGATTTTGCGGGCGAAAGAGGGCTTAACAAATTGGTCGGCCAAAGAAGACGCTTGCTCGCCTACCTCAAAAGAACCGACTTTGAAAAATACCAAAAAGTAACCCAAGAACTTAAATTAAGGAAATAACCTCTAATGCAAAATTTCAACCACAAATTTGATATTCACAATGTGGAAGTAACCGTCGGCGGACAAACCATTAAGCTGGAAACCGGCTTAATCGCCAAACAGTCCGACGGGGCTGTAGTGGCCACCTTGGGGGAAACCATGGTGCTGGCTACCGCCGTTTCCACGAAAGAGCAAAAACCGGGTATCTCCGATTTTACGCCTCTTACCGTCAATTACAAAGAAAGAACCTACGCCGCGGGCAAAATCCCCGGCGGTTTTTTCAAACGCGAAGGCCGCGCCAGCAAGAAAGAAACGCTGTCTTCCCGTATTATTGACCGCACCATCCGCCCCATTTTCCCGGAAGGTTTCGCCTGCGAAACCAACGTAACGGCGATGGTTATCTCCAGCGACGATAAACACGACGCCGATGTATTATCCGTACTGGCTTCGTCCGCCGCGCTGGTCATTTCTTCCATTCCTTTCAACGAACCCGTAGCCGCCGTGCGCATCGGCCGCAAAGACGGGCAGTACATCGTCAACCCCACCAAAAAAGAACAGGAATCCTGCGATATGGACTTGGTCATTGCCGGTTCCGCGCAGGGGCTGCTGATGGTGGAAGGCGGTGCCAAAGAAGTAGAAGAAGAAGCCATCATCAAAGCGATGGAAATTGCCAAGCCGGAAATTGACAAAATGTGCGCCGCGCAAATGAAACTGCGCGAAATGGCCGGCAAACCGAAATTTGAATACGTCGTGGAAAAACTGCCGCAGGAAGTGGCGGATCTGGCCAACGGCAAATTCCGCGAAGAAGCCAAAAAAATTCTGCATGCGTTTTCCGACAAGCAAACCCGCGATACGCAGGTAGCTCAGCTGAAAGCTTCGTTTACCGAAGAGCTGACCCCGAATTACGGCGAAAACGCCGCCGTGTATGCGGGCATCGCGCTGGAAAACATCATGTATGAAGAATCCCGCAACCTGGTGCTGCACGAAGGCGTGCGCGTGGACGGCCGCAAACCCGACGAAATCAGACCCTTGAGCTCTATGGTCGGCCTCTTGCCCCGCGCCCACGGTTCCGCCTTGTTCACCCGCGGGCAAACCCAGTCTTTGGCGGTTGCCACATTGGGCACCCCCGATGACCAGCAAATGGTGGAAGGGTTGGACGACACCACCTACGAACGCTTTATGCTGCACTACAACTTCCCGGGCTTTGCCACGGGCGAATGCAAGCCAGATCGCTCTCCGGGCCGCCGCGAAATCGGCCACGGGGAACTGGCTCGCCGCGCGTTAATGCCGCTTATCCCCAGCGAAGAAGAATTCCCGTACACGATTCGCGTGGTGTCCGACATCATGGAATCCAACGGTTCTTCCTCCATGGCCAGCGTCTGCGGCGGATCTTTGGCCCTGTTTGATGCGGGCGTACCGATGAAATCGGCCTGCTCCGGCATTGCGATGGGCGCCATCTCCGGCGAAGGCAAATTTGTAGTGCTGTCCGATATTATGGGCTTGGAAGACCACTTGGGCGATATGGACTTTAAACTGACCGGTTCGCGCAAAGGGATTACGGCCTTCCAGATGGACGTAAAACTCAAAACCGGCATCCCGCTGGACGTTTTGCGCCAGGCCATTTCCCAAGCCACCCAAGGCCGCATGTTCATCATGGATCACATGGAAAAAACGATCGCCGAACCGAGAAAGAACATTTCCCGCTTCGCTCCGATCATCTACAAAATGAGAATCCCGGTGGACAAAATCGGCGCCTTAATCGGCCCCGGCGGCAAGAACATCAAACGCATCACCGAATCCACCGAAGCCAAGATTGACATCGCCGAAGACGGCATTGTAACCATTGCCGCCGCCAACAGCGACCGCTTGGATCAGGCCAAAGCCGAAATTGAAATGATGACCGCGGAACCCGAAGTAAACAAAATTTACAAAGGGAAAGTAGTCTCCATTCAGCCTTTCGGCGCGTTTGTGGAAATCTTGCCCGGCAAGGACGGACTGTTGCACATTTCCGAAATTGAAAAACACCGCATCAACAAAGTCGAAGACGTGTTAAAACTCGGCGACATTGTGGAAGTAAAATGCGTGGAAATTGACAATAACGGAAAAGTAAGACTTTCCAGAAAAGCCTTGCTCAAATAGTTTCACACGCTGTTATCCCCGGAGCGGTATCAATCGCTCCGGGGATTTTGTTTTTAAGGGGGAAAAATGCCTTTTGATATTTACCCGTGGATGAACGAATTAATCCGACAGCTGCAGCCGGTTTTTAAACGCAGGCTCCAAGCCGTAGGCCTGCAGGGGAGTTTCCGGCGGGGAGAACAAACCCCGTCCAGCGATATAGACGCCGTGGTGGTGCTGGACACGCTTACGGCGCAGGATATTTCTCTTTATAAAGAAATTCTTTCGCATATGCCCACAACCCTTACGCACCCGGTATGCGGGTTCTTTGGCGGAAAGGAAGATTTAAAAAACTGGCCCCGGGCGGATTTGTTTCAATTTATGCAGGATACGCATTGGCTCTATGGCGGGCTGGCAGACGTATTGCCGCCGCCCGCTTGCGAGGATGCCCGCCAGGCCGTCCAAACCGCGGCCGGAAACATTTACCATGCCCTGGTGCATACATGGGTGCACGGGCAATTAAGTGCTGATTTTTTAAAATTGCTCGGGAAATCCGCCTTCTTTATGCTCCAAGCCGCCCATTATATGCGCACCGGCCGCTATATAACAACCAAGTGGCAGCTCCTGCAGGCGCTCTCGCAGCCGGACGAGCGGGAAATTTTGCGCTTCAGCCTAACGCCTCCCCCGCAAGAGGCCCTGCCCGCGGCGGCGGCCCGGTTGCTAAACGTCTGCCAGCGTTTGCTGGCCTATTGCCAAAGACCCAGCGGAAATTAGGCCTTTAGGCCCTTGTTTTCTTTTCAATAAAACTGATACTATTAGCATATATCCGTAAGGAGGATTACTATGAAAATCATCCGTTTTCTGTTGCTGGCCGTTTTTGCCATGCCCGTCTATACGTCGGCGCAGGCCACGTATGGAATTCCGATGGGCAACGGTTTTGCCTGGGATACCAAAATTCCGGTCACCTTTGATCCAGTTGCCTTTAACAAAAAATTTGCCAAACAAATGAGTGCGGTGCGGGCGGCTGCTGCCCTGCAGGAAGCGCCTAAAACAAAAGAGGCGCCCCAGCCTGCCGCCAAAGCTTTGCCTACCGTAAAAGAAGAAGACTACACCCAGTGTGCCGTCTGCCATGAAAAAATTTTAAAATCCGACGGCTACCAAATTACCCCCAAACGCGATTGGTACGTCAAAAAACATTCGCCGTGCGCCTGCCAATTCTATAAAGGCTGGAAAGCCAGCGAAGACACTTCTTTCTTTCAAACGGCGGCCAAGCGCAACGAATGTGAACTGAAAGTGGATTCCAAATACGCCACCCACACCTGTGCCGTTTGCGGCAAGCCGATTAACCCGGCCTGCGGGGCTATTTCCTCTTGGGAAGACGACCAAGGAAAACATTATGCCCATGCCGATTGCTTTGATTGGCAGCGCCATAATGCCCAGAAAGAGGCTCTTCTTAAAAATTTAGACATTACCGAAGCCGACTGCAACCGCTACGACCGCCAAGATCAGGAACGCATCAACGCCCAAAAACAGCTGATTGAAGAAATGAAGGCGTCTTCACAGCGTATTCGCGAACAACAAGAGAAGGCCTCTAAGCAAGAGTTAAAGCCCGCTGAAGCGGCCATGGTGGAACCGGTTGTGCGTCCTTTTAAAAAGGTACAACGTGATTTTCAGCGTTTTAACAGACGCTACGGCAAAGCGTTGCACCAAGCGGCCAAGGCACAACGGGAAGGGAAAGAATTATCCCAAAAGCAACAAAAATTGCTCAAAGATTTTGAATCTCTCCGCTTAGAATACGAACGATCTTCTCAAGCTGCCGTTGCCCAGGAAGCCGCCGCCAAGAAGGCCGCTGCCCAGAAATAAAAACATTTCCGTTTTAAACCCCGCCTGCAGGCGGGGTTTTTTATGAGCAAAAAGAGATCCTCTTTGTCAGCCCTTTTCGTTAGTTTGCTATAATCAATATATGGTTTGCTTTACACGAAACGCACGGCGCTTTCTGCCCGGAACGTTGGTATTTTTGTTGTTGTTTGCTTTCGGCTGCAATTATCACGGCCGGATTAAGCGGGGCATTTACAAAACGCCTCCGTTTGACGACAAAATAGAAGCCAGCGTAATGGTTCCCGCGGATAGATTTCTCCAGCAGGCCTTTACCTTTAAAGACGACAATCTGACCCCGATTAATTCCTATACGTTTCGCATTGACGACGGCGCCGCCGTGGCCGCTGCGGACGCTTTGGGCACGCTTTTTTCGCAGGCGGACGTAAACGAGTACCGCTTTCGCCGCCAATATGATTATATCGCCGAGCTGGATTATAAAGTAACCGAAGAAAACGAGGTCTATTCTTCGCTGGAAGCGGAGGACGGCTTTCTCTGGGCGCGCAAGTACCGCATTCCCAAATTTCATACGTTTACCGTGCTTACCCTGCGCGACCCGCACACCCGCATGCCCCTTATTAAACTGGACGCCGACCGGGTAAGCTATCTGGAGTTTAGCAATACCGCAATCGGGGCGTATTGGTTTAACAAACTTACTTTTTCCGTTTTGTTCCCGCTGATTGCCCCCGTATACACTTCTTCGGCGGGGGGAAGCATCCGCCAAACGCTGGAAGACGACCTGCGCGCCTGCCTGCAGCAAATGATGAAAGAATTGGAAGAAAACCGGATTGTATTTCAGCCCGGCATTTCGCCCGCTTTGGCCCGCAACGACCGCCGCTACCGCCCGTTTATGGAAAAAACGACGTATGTGGAAACGCCCCAGGGGCACGGAACGGGGTTTTTTATCAGCCCGGACGGATATATGATTACCAACGCCCACGTCGTAAGCGGCAATCGCGACGTACGCTACTACCTGTATGAAGATCTTCCCTTTGAACCCCGCCGCGCAGAACCGCCGTTTCGGTATGCGCGGGTGATAAAAGTAAATGATTCCCGCGATTTGGCGCTGTTGAAGGCGGAGGGGACTTTTCCCTATTTTAAGCTGGATGCCGACCGCTCCCACTATCAGACGGGGGATTCCGTCTTTGCGGTAGGAAACCCGATGGAAGAATTTTGGAGCGTAAGCGAGGGGATTATCAGCGCCGTAAAAGACGAAAACGGCGTAGACGTCATTCAATCCGACGTTTCCACCAACCGCGGCAACAGCGGCGGGCCGCTGGTACACAAGAAAAGCGGAAACGTAATTGGGGTAACCAGCTACGGATATAAAAATTCCGAAGCGGCCGGACTGAATTTTTCCATTTCCGCCTTTGAAGTAAAACGCACCCTGGGAATCGACCAGCCGATAGACGAGAAAAAACTCCTTCGGGAAGAAATTTTAGACCGCCCGCAAACCCCTCAAAAGGCAAACGTCCTGTATCAAGACGGTCAAAATTATGTAAAATAAATAAAAGCAGTTTTGGTATCAATCAGAAACACGAGGTTATTTCTTTTATGAAAAAAACAGCAACCAAAAAAACGGCTCCGGCCAAAAAAGCCAAAGCGGCTAAAACGCCTGCCGTGAAGGAATCCCCGATTTTAAAGGAAGTCAAACAGCTTTACGGTTTTATGCAGGACAACAACCTGGACACGATTGAATACGATCAAAAAGGGCTGTACCTGCGCTTGGTAAAAGCCAAACCCGCCATGGTGCCGGTACCGGTAAGCGTGGGCGGAAGTGCTGTTGCGGCTTCCGGTGCGCATCCGGCCGTGCCCGCCCAGGAACAATATAAAGAAGTAATTAAATCCTCGTTGATGGGTATCTTCTTCCGCGGTTCCACTCCGTCGGCTCCGCCCTTTGTAAAAGAAGGCGCCCGAGTGGAAAAAGGCGACGTTATCTGCTTGATTGAAGCGATGAAAGTGTTTAACGAAATGCGCGCCGAATTCCCGTGCATCATTAAAAAAGTATTGGTAGACAACGGCAAGCCCGTTAAACAAGGCGATGCGCTGTTTGCCATTGAACGGGTATAAGTATGACGCCGCTACAAGAAAACATTCAAACTGCCGTCTCCCGTATGACGGAGTATCTGACAGAACATAAAACGGCCTCTTCGTGGCAGCTTAAAATTATGTTCCGTCTGTCCAGCTCGGTGCTGTACTTGGCGTTGGGCGTCCTCTACAGCCAAGGAAAAATTTCCTTGGAAGCGGACGGCATTAACTACAACGTTACCTGGGGCCAAAAGCCCGCACCCGTGCCTCCGGCCACACCGATTGCTGAAAATATGTAATTTGAAACCCCGCGTAAAAGCGGGGTTTTTTATGCTTTACCTTCCAAAAAGGCCCATGTTCAAAATGGGCCTTTTGTCTCTTGTGGGGGTATTCGATAAAACCTAGAATATAATTAATAACACGAAAGAGAGAATGAATTCCTATGAAAAAACGACCTTGCTTTTTACGTTTCTTACGCTTCTGTTTGCCGGGCTTTCCTCATCGGTTTATGCCCAAAAATTGCCTATAGGCAGCAAAGGATTTGAAAGTTTATCCCGCAGTATTTTTATGAAAGAAGGGGGATACAGCACGCATTTTCCCAAATTTTATAAAGATTTGTCTTCTTCCCTAGGCAAACAAATGCTCAGCCGGGCCGAACTTCGGGAAATAACGCGCATTTATCTTCATTCGCAGGTTCCGGTGCAAAGTGCTTATAAAATAATGCTGGCCCGCCTCCAACAGCCGCCCGCTCTTAATTTGCCAAGCGACGTAGCTTTTATTTCGCTGGACAACGTTAAATTCGTATCCCGCGCCGTTTGGAAGAGAGATAACCTGGGCACCGACCAGGAATTGCTGGACTTGCAGCGCACCTTGGTGGCGAATCTGGCCAAATACCCCAACAAGCAACTGACGCTCAAGGAATTTTATTATGTGGTTTCCAAATACACGTTTGAAGGCCCCAATTTTATAAAAGGATTTTTGGAAACGTTGCCCAACCGCCCCATCCTGACCCGGGTGCAGCTTTCCGGCGCCGGGAAAGAACCGCTAGACGTGTTTGTATACCAGGATCAAGCCGCTAAGGTCATTGAACTCTACTATGCGGGCAAGCCATTTCAAATTCAAAAAGGAAAAGTAGTGGAAAAATAAATTTATTTTGCAGCGTTTCGCAGTCTTTTTCTCCCGCAATGAGGAAAAGACTGCGGCGTTTTTTATACGGCTTTTTTTGTTGGGGGCAGAAATATCCAAATACTTCGTAAAAAAATGTAAAATAAGGATATGCCAAAGTATTATTACGCCGCCAAAAAATCTAAAAAGAAAACGAAAAAAACCTCTTCCCGCGCCTGGATGCGCACGGTGCTGTATATTTTAGCCGGCGCGCTGTGCCTGTGGCTGTTCTGCATCTTGTGGTTTAACGTTTCCAAAGGCCCGGCGGGGGACGAAGTGTCCACTTACCTTTTCCAGCTCTTGGGGCAGGGATCGGGGCTGATTCCGCTGTTTTTGGCGTATTGGCTGATTCAAACCATCCGCAATAAAAGCACTTCCTTTTTATTTTTTCTGTTGGGCTCTTCGGTTACTTTGGCCGCCTTCTCCAGCCTGCTGACGCTTCTTAAACTTATTTTTACCGATTCGCTTATCAGCGGCGGCAAGGCGGGGCAATCGCTTTTTTATGCGCTTAAAAGCGTCAGCGGAACGGTGGGGGCCACCGTGTTTTCGCTGGCGTTGGCCTTGGTAGGCATTCATATGCTGTTTGCCATTCCGTGGGCGGTTATTTTGCAAAAAACGGTGGAGTTTATCCGCAACGATTTTAACGGCTGGATGGACGCCCGCGCCGAGCTGAAACAACGCGTCAGCGAAGGGCGTGCGGAAATAAAAGAAAAATCCGCCCAAGAACCGGCCCGCCCCGTGGCGGAAGAAATCCACCACGCGCCCGAAATTCACCGCTCCAAGCCCGAAATCCGCCGCCCGGTAGCCGAACAAATCACGCTGCCCCGCCGCGAAGAACTCTCCGCCCCGGTTCCGGCCCAAAACGCCCAAACGCCCGACGGCGAAGAAACCGGCGAAGTGAAAAAATTTGATCCCAAAACATTCGTTCTTCCGCCCCTTAGCCTGCTGAACAACCCGGCGGGAGACGGCGTCGTCGGCCCGACGGACGAAGAAATCGCCCAAGCCACCCGCCGCCTGGAAGACACCTTAAAAAGCTTTGATATCCGCGCCAGCGTAACCGGCGTATCGCCGGGGCCTGTGGTAACCCGCTATGAAATCAAGCCCGACCCGGGCGTTACCATTGCCTCTATCACGGCCCGCACGCAGGACATTCAGGCCAGCATGGAGGCGCGCGCCATCCGCGTGCAGGCGCCCATTCCGGGCAAAAACGCCGTCGGCTTTGAAATTCCAAACGACCGCCCGGTCATGGTAACGATGAAGGAAATTCTGCAGTCGCCCGTGTACGCCTCTTCCAAAGCGGTGCTTCCCATTGCGCTGGGCCGCTACGCAGACGGCAACCCGGCCGGCTCCGCCGCCGAAAAATGGCCGCATATTTTAATTGCCGGGGCCACCAACAGCGGTAAATCCATTTGTCTGCATACGATTATTATGTCGCTGATGTACAAGCACCGCCCGGACGAAGTCAAATTTTTAATGATTGACCCCAAACGCGTGGAGCTTACGTTGTACGAAGGCATTCCGTATCTGTACGACCCCAAAACCTCTTGCGACGACGTGGACGTGGTAACCGACGCCAACGGCGCCGCCAAATCGCTGCAGATGCTGGTAAAAGTGATGGAAAAACGCCTGCAGATTATGCAGCTGGCCAAAGTGAAAAACATTGAAGGCTACAACCAGTGGGCCGCCCAGAACAACGAAGAAAAGATGTTCTACATCTTCGTGATTATTGACGAAATGGCCGACCTGATGCTCCAGACCAAAGCCTCTATTGAAGACTCCATCCAGCGCTTGGCGCAAATGGGGCGCGCGCTGGGCATACACCTCATTTTGTGCACGCAGCGGCCTTCGGTAAAAGTAATTACCGGCGTAATTAAGGCCAACCTGCCTTCGCGCATTGCTTTGCAGGTGGCGTCGTCTATCGACTCCAAAGTCATTTTGGATTCCACCGGCGCCGAAGATTTGCTGGGCAAAGGCGATATGCTCTTTCAAAGCACCTCGGACAAAAACCCGCTTCGCATTCAGGGGGCGTATGTGTCCGAGAAAGAAATCAAAGCCGTGGCCGATTTCCTGCGTGCGCAGGGCGGGCCCGACTATCCCGTGCAGATCGTAGCCGAACAAAACCCGCACCAACGCCCGCAGGACGGGCTGGGCGCCAGCCGCGAAGAATTAATCCAGGCGTTAAACCTAATCAAGGAACGCCGCCGCGTATCGCAGGATTTGTTAAAAGCACACTTTGGTTCCAGCGCACGCGCCACCAATATGCTAAGCGTGCTGGAAATGAAAGGATATATTTCCAAACCGGAAGGCTCCAACCGCTGGGAAATCCATTATGAAATGATTGACCAAGCCTTGGAAGAATTAAACTCCCTTCCGTACGACAAAAATTATCAGGAAGAAACCTATGAAACTGTCTATAAATAACCCCCTGTGGGCGGTAGTCTGCGCCGCATTTGTGTTGGCCGCCTGTTCCGATCAGCCCGAGCCGAAAGAAACGGCCCCGGCCCAACCGCAGGCCCAAGAAGTGCAGCCGGTTCAACCCGCTCCTAAACCAGCACCCGCACCCGCCGCCAAACCCAAGCCGGCGCCGCTGCCCGACCTGACGGCCCAACAGCTGGCGGACAAACTAAAACAATGGGACGAAAAATTGGCGTTGTTGCAAACCGATTTTATCCAAAACACTTCTTACGACGGCGTGGAAGTAAGCCGCTCCCAAGGAAAATTATTCTACGACCGCGCCCAAAACCGCCTGCGCCTGGATACCCTCAGCCCGGACGGGTTCTTGGAGCAAACGGCCGTTACCGACAAAAAAGACATCGTTATTTTGGACGAAAACAACCAGCACGTTACCACCCTTTCCTGGGCGGACTGGCAGCAAGGCCAGCCCAATCAGGCCCTGTTTGACTTCGGCAACTACACGGCCCTGCTTGAAAAGCATTCCGCCGCCGTCCAAAAGCAGGACGGGCAGACCGCCGTTTTGGTGCTTACACCCAAAGAGGGGGAAGAATATACGCTGTATTTAACGCTTTCCAAGCGGGATTTTTTCCCGCAGGTCATTACCATTCAATCGGAACTGATGGTTACGCGGGCCGATTTAAAAAATACCCAGAAGAACAAACCGCTCCCGGCGGACGTATTTGGAGGATTTAACAAATGATGACGCTAGCCAATAAAATCACCCTCACGCGCGCTGCGCTGTCTATCGTGATGTTTTTGTTTATTTTAATGCCGTTTGCCTGGTCGCGCCTCGTGGCGACGCTTATTTTTATTCTGGCCGCCAGCACCGACTGGGTGGACGGAAAAATCGCCCGCGAAACCAATACCATCACGCCCTTTGGCGCCATTGTAGACCCGTTTGTGGATAAAATACTGGTGGCGGCGGCCTTCTTTGCCTTTGTAGGCATTAAAGAACTGGATATCCCGATTTGGGCGGTATTCTTTATTCTGCTGCGCGAACTGATGATTTCCACCCTGCGCGTGATTGCCGCGCTGGAAGGCAAAGTAATGGCGGCGGAACGGTGGGGGAAATTCAAGACCGTTATTCAAATGACCGCCGTGGGAACGATTTTCTTTGTGCTGGACGTATACCACCTGGCCCATATTTTGACGGGCGGCGCCAAAAGCGTGTGCATTATTCTTTTTATCACGCTTCAAAAAATTCCGTACGCCATTACCGCCATTGCGGCGGTGATTACGTGGATCAGCGCGATTTCGTATTTGAAAAACAACTGGGATTTGCTTAAAAAATCCTGGAGTTTGCCGGTATGCAAGTAATCATTCGGGCGCTGGCGACGGGGCTGTTTGTAAGCTATCTGCCGCCGCTGGTATTTAAATATAAGAAAAATACGGGAGCCGGCTTTTTGGGCACGCTGTGGGGGGTGGCGCTGGTATTGGTTTTCCCCCGGGATGCGATGCTGTACCTGATTGCCATGCTGGCGTTTTGGGTATTTGCCGTAATTATCTGTAAAAAAGTACAATTTAAGGGGTATACGGGGCACGATAATCCCAAAATTGTGATTGACGAAATGGCCGGCTATATTACCGCCATGGCCTTTTTGCCCCGCACTTGGCCGTACTTGGCGGCGGCGTTTGTGCTGTTTCGTACGTTTGACACGCTAAAGCCGTGGCTGGTCAAAACGTTTGACCGGATGGAAAATGCCTTCGGCGTAGTGTTTGACGATGTGGCCGGCGGGCTGATGGCCAATATCTTAATTCAGCTTTTTATTATATTTTTTGTAAAGGGGCAACCCTAAGGAGATTAGAAAATATGGACTTTTCCAATATGACCAACGTGCGCGAGCTTTTAGCCGCCGGCGGGCCGGTATTAATTTTATTGTTGCTGCTGTCGGTATATTCCATTTCCGTCATTTTGGAACGCTTTTTTAAATTGCGTTCTTCCATTTCGCTCTCACGCAAGCTGCTTGCCTACTGCCGCCATCCCATCCGCTCGGAAAATTACCAAAAAGTGGAAGACGCCTGCCATAAAGACATCGTCAAAAATACGCCTGCCGCGGCCCTGATTTTGCGCCTCGTGCGCGAACGCCACCGCTCGGACGCCGAATTGGAAAAAATTTCCGATTCCATTATCGACTGGGAAATTTCCAAACTCCAGCGCCGCCTGACCGTACTGGGCACCTTGGGAAGCATTACCCCGTTTATCGGGCTGTTCGGCACGGTCATCGGTGTGATGCACGCGTTTAAAGATTTGGCTTCCACCACCGCCGCGGGAGCAGGCGCTTCCGTTGTGGCGGCCGGCATTGCAGAAGCGCTTATCAACACGGCGGCCGGCTTATTTGTGGCTATTCCGGCCGTAATCGCCTACAACTACTTCCTTTCCAAAACCAACTATTTTGCCAAGGAACTGGAAAGCGCGGCCAACGAAATCATCTACCGCCACAACGACGAATCCGGCGAGTTTTAAGCTATGAGCACGCACAAAAACAGAACGGTAATGGCAGAAATCAACATGGTGCCTTTTATCGACATCACGCTGATTTTGCTCATCATTTTTATGGTCATGAGTCCGATGCTGGTGCAAATGCAGATGACGGTGGATTTGCCCAAATCCCAAGCCATCAACACCCAAGCGGAGGACGACGTCATCCGCATTGAAGTGCAAAAAGACGGCACGATCAGCGTGATGAACAAAAAGCTGACGCTCAAAAATCTGGAACGCGAATTGATTTTGCGCATGGGAAAAGCCAGCAAAAAGACCATTCTTGTACAGGCAGATAAAGACGTGCCGATACAACAGGTGGTGGACGTGTTTGACATTGCCAAAAAACTCGGCGCCGCCAAGCTGGGAATTGGAGTACTTTCTAAAAACTAATGAACCGATATCTGGCCCTATCCGGCGGCCTGCATATTTTGGCCGCACTGTTTTTGCTCCTTTTGTTGGCGCCCAGCGCCAAGAAGGCCGCGGCCACGTATACCATTGATTTTATCGGCACGGGCAAGGTGGTAGCCACCACCGGGCAGGAAGCGGCCTCGCCCGTAAAAGCGCCCAAAGCCGCCGTACAGGCGCCGGCGCCCGCCAAAGAAGCCGTGGCCAAGCCCGCCCCCAAAACAAACAAAAAAGCCTACGCTTCCAAATCGGAAATTACAACTAAAAAACAAACCAAAAAAGCCCAGCCTAAACCCGCCCCGCTGGCGGCCCCCAGCGTGCTGGACGACGCCGCCGATTCCAAAGCACAGGCGGGAGGGGGGACGGCCTCTAAAGAAGGCGAATTTGCCGGCGGCAACATTCAAACCGATTTTGCCAATTTCCCCTATCCGTGGTACATTACCCAAGTGCGCAACTCGCTGTGGATTGAATGGGAAAAACGGCGCCCCGCCGGAACGGAACTTTCGGCCTTGGTTTCCTTTGCCATCGCCCGCGACGGCAAAATAAAAGATTTGCAGGTAGCGCGCAAATCCGGGGATGATACCTTTGACTTCGCCGCCACGTCCGCCGTCATCAACGCCGGCCCTTTTGCGCCGCTGCCGATGTATTACGAAAAAGACGAACTCACCGTCAGCGTAGAGTTCCGTCAGGAGATATAATATGAACGGATGGCAGCGTTTTGCGCTTTTGATTTTATGTTGTTTTACCGTCATGGTGCTCTACCCGGATTTCGGCACTTCCGGCTGGACGTTTATCGGCGTGGTATTTGCCATGTGGACGGGCGTGATTATGGTATTGTCGGTAATCTCCAACTTGTTCGGGCTCTATAACTTGGAAACGTTTAATAAGCTCATCACGTTTGTTTTGTTATGCGCGATTATGTATTCGCTGTTGTGGTATTTTCCGCAGGAAGACAAAGTAACCCCCATCAACAAAATCAAATACGGCGAAATTCCCACCAAGGCCGACATTGAAAAAGGCTTAAAACGATTCACCTTTAATTTTGATTTTGTACGGCGCAATGCCCGCCGGAAAGAAAATTTTATCAATCAGGATTTGGACGGGGACAAGGTAAAAGATCAGATTAAGAAAAAAGTCTCCGAAACGACCGACGATTTAATAGAATCCATTGATATCCAAGTGGAGTAACGCAATTATGAAAAATACCCTTTTAATTACCGGCGGCAACGGATTTATCGGCCGCGCGCTGACGGACAAACTCTTGCAGGAAGGCTTCAACGTGCGCATTGTTACCCGCCGCACCCCCAAGGAGCAGCCTGCCAATCCTTCGGTTACGCTCATCCAAGCCGATTATAATGACGTAGAATCCCTCAAACGCGCCCTGAAAGGCTGCGTGGGGGTGTTCCACCTGGCGGCCGCCATTTTCGGGTTTAAACGCGAAGATTTTGAAAAAGCCAACGTTACCGCCACCCGCAACGTGGTGCAGGCCGTAAACGAAATGCCGGAAATCAAGACTTTTGTGCACGTCTCCAGCTTGGCGGCCAGCGGCTACGCGCCGGACAAAGATCATCCCCGTACCGAAGAAATGACGCCGAATCCCGTGTCCGACTATGGAATTACCAAATGGGGGGGAGAGCAGGCCGTGCATACCCTGCGCCCCGGCGTAAAATGGACGATCATCCGCCCGCCCATCGTATACGGAAAAAACGATTCGGGCGTCTCGAAAATCGCGCTCTGGGTACGCCGCGGCGTGATGGTAAACACTTCCGGCAACGGATACTTCAGCTTTGTGCATGTGGACGATCTGGTGCAGGCGCTGTGGCTGGCGTTTGCCCGCCCGGATACTGACAAACAAACCTTCTTTGTAACGGAAGACGCCGTGTATTCCTGGGATTATTTCATTACCGAAATGGCCCGCGCCATGAACTGCCACAAGCCGTTTATGCCGCACGCCCCCAAATGGCTGCTGCGCACGGCGGCGTGGATATACGAATTGGCCGCCCACATCAGCGGGGCCCAGCCGGCTTTAAATTACGACAAAGTAACCGAGGCGACCGTGCCGGGGCATTGGATTTGCTCGGGCAAAAAGTGGCAGCAGTTAACCGGTCAAAAGTTTACTCCGCTGGCGGAAGGGTTAAAGAAAAGTTTTTAACACGCCCGCGGATAAGCCAGACAAGCGGTTTAAATTTTGTTATAATATATAAGCCGTCGGAAATACGGCAAGAAAAACCCTTTTGGAGAGGTGGCTGAGAGGCCGAAAGCGGCGGTTTGCTAAACCGTTATACGGGTTAATTCCCGTATCGAGGGTTCGAATCCCTCCCTCTCCGTATTTAGACGAGAGCCCGTTTCTTCTAAGAAGCGGGCTCTTTTTTGCTCTTTTTACGTTAGGAAACATGTCAATTTATTTCAAGGGTTTAAAGGTATTTTCCCCAAAAAAGTGAGGCACCCTGTTTTTTATTGTCCCGGGCAGTTTGGAAACACATTTTTTGACCTTTTCCATATTTGTAATTTTTTCGGCAGGGGATTTCTTACACAAGATAGAAGGGTATAATTAATGTTCTTCCGTGACCTATGTATCCGCGTGTCCGGCATAGGGGGAAGCCTCCTTTTCTTTAATGCTAACATTACACCGCGCCGTTATGAACCTGCCCAAGCAGGGCCTGGAACTGTTGGGCATGGACAAAAAATCGGTATGCAATAAGGGCAAAGCGTGCAAGCACATCAGCGTAGATTTTGGGAATTGAATGGAGGAACGGTCAGCGTATCTGGGATATGTAAAAATTGCGGATGTAAAGCATGAATACTAAATTTACATCCTTTTTTCTTTATTAAATTTTCCCAGTCACTTGGGGTAAATTTAAATGATATAAAAGTTTTTTCCCCATCCGAAAAACTTCCAGCCTTTTGGGACTGAATTATTTTTTCACCGTTGCAGGAGATAATTATTTCGGCATATTGATTGTATACCCAATATGGATGCGAAGCGGAGGTTAGTAATACGAAATCATTCTCTGCGATCCATTGTTTGTATATTTCGGGAATCTGTGGGTCGTTTCCCCACATGGCTTTAACGATATTAACGGGGAAATCCGGTTTCCGATCAGACGTATCTGTCAGTTGAAATGCAGGAGCGGGAACGTATTGTCTAAAAAATGCGATGACGTCTTGGGTAACAGGTTCATGCCCCAGCCAAGGATATAGATGTGTTTGTACATTGGGGGCTAGTTTAGCTAATAATTGCAAAGATTGTGCCCGGCGTTCAAAAACGTCTTTTCCGGGTAACACTTTTTGCAGCACAGGACGTTCTACTTTTTCTGCAAAACACTCTTCATATAAGAAAGTGTCGTTATCGTCCATTTCTCCATTGGTAGATAAAATCGGAATTTTTGACCACGCTTTTTTATTAAATTTTCTCCCGGTATATTC
Source organism: Elusimicrobium sp. An273 (assembly GCF_002159705.1). Taxonomy (NCBI): domain Bacteria; kingdom Pseudomonadati; phylum Elusimicrobiota; class Elusimicrobia; order Elusimicrobiales; family Elusimicrobiaceae; genus Candidatus Avelusimicrobium; species Candidatus Avelusimicrobium gallicola. The sequence goes on along the minus strand of NZ_NFJD01000002.1, from coordinate 48,012 downwards.
TTGCATATCGGCTACCCCAACGGGATAGATTAAACGCTCTGCGTTTAATTCTTCAATCGGCAGCATATGGTACAATGCTCCGCCGGTGGCCAATGCAAGGACGTATTCGGGATGGAGCATGGCCCAACGCCAGGCAAATACGCCCGCTGCTGAAAATCCCGTTACTAAAAATTTATTTTTTGTATGAATATGGCGTTTACTTAATTGTTGACGCGCATCCCGGAGCATATTTAATACTTGTAAATCCAGCCGCTTAAATGGTTCTTCTTGCGATGTAAATACGGCCCGGCTTAACGCATGCGTATAGAAATCTTCCGGCCGTTGCACGATAGGCATGACTAAAGGCACACCCAGTTCATCGGCGATAGGATATTCGCTGAGTTCATGGCGCAAACGAAACAGCGTTTTTTCTTCTGTTTCTTGAATAGAGTCTGTTACTCCGCAATCGGTCATAATCAGCAGAATGGGCAATTTGTGAGAGGTATTCATGGTTTTGGGCAGGTAGAGTGCATAGCCCCAGAAAAACCCCTTTTCCGGACTAGGGGGAAAGGTTAAAATCTCTCCTGTAGATTGCGCATGCAAACCTACATAGCAAGATAGGATAAACAAACAGCTTATAATAATTTTTTTCATGGTTACCCTAGCCCCTCTACCTAATTTTCACCAATGCATTTTTATTGTAACAAATTTTATATTTTTACATATTTAGCATATCTAAAAAGCATGGTATGACACCGGTGGTCATAGATGAAAAATCGCGATGCGACGGAGGAAAAAGCGTGCAATCAAATCAGCGTGGATTTTGGAAAATTAATGGGGGGGATAGGGCGGTTTTCACAATACCAGTATATGTTTTGAGAAAGACCCCGTCTCCTTACAAAGTCTCACACCCGGAAAAATCTGTCTGTCATTTTTATCTTCCGCCATTCTGCCGCATTACCCCGTACAAAAATGCCCCATAAAAACCCTTGACTTAGAGTTAACTCCAGCATTTACAATATACTTACATGGAGGATACCTATGAAAAAAATACTCATTGGGCTCTTGCCTGTACTTTGTTTTTTGGGAGGAAATACGATGGTAAATGCAAAAACATGGGATAAAACTTTCGCCAAAAGCGACTTGGTAACGGTAAAAAAAGTTTCTTTTAAAAACCGCTTTGGCATCAAATTAGCAGGGGACTTATACGCCCCTAAATCCATTAAAAAAGGGGAAAAATTGCCCGCTATCGCCCTATCGGGCCCGTTTGGCGCCGTGAAGGAGCAAGCTTCCGGCCTGTATGCCCAAACCTTGGCCCAGCGCGGATTTATCACCTTGGCGTTTGACCCTTCTTACACGGGGGAAAGCTCCGGCAAGCCCCGCAACATTGCTTCGCCGGACATCAACACCGAAGATTTCAGCGCCGCGGTAGATTTTTTAAGCACGCAGAAAAACGTCAATCCGCAGCAGATCGGGATTTTGGGAATTTGCGGCTTTGGTGGGTTTGCCATCAACGCCGCCGCCATGGACACCCGCATCAAGGCTACCGTTACGTCTACGATGTACGATATGACGCGCGTTTCCGCCAAGGGCTATTTTGACGCCATGGACGCCGACGCCCGCTACGCCCAAAAAGAACAGCTAAATGCCCAGCGCACCCGGGATTTTGAGTCCGGCACGTATGCACCTCAGCCCGGCCTGCCCGAAAAATTAACCGGCCAAGAGCCTTGGTTTGTGCAGGACTATTGGCATTATTACAAAACGCCGCGCGGCTTTCATAAACGCTCCATCAATTCCAACGGCAACTGGACGATGACCTCCACCCTGTCTTTAATGAACCTGCCCATTCTGGCCTACAGCAATGAAATCCGCAGTGCGGTGCTCATGATCCACGGCGAAAAAGCCCACAGCCGCTACTTTAGCGAAGACGCGTTTAAAAAGCTGACGGGGGACAATAAAGAACTCCTCATCATCCCGGGGGCTACGCACGTGGATCTGTACGACAACCTGCAAAAAATCCCGTTTGATAAAATAGAAAAATTCTTTAAGGACAACTTAAAGTAGAAAACGGATATGCGTTTTTTGAGCAGTTTGTCGGCCGTTATTCTTTTGCTTTCTGCCTGCTTGGCTTGGCAGGCAGAAAGCAACACGCTTGACGCGAAACCGCAAAACGCCTTGACTATGAACCTCCTGATTAACCAAAAATCTTTTCCCGTCATTTTGGCGGACAATCCCACCGCACGCGCCTTTGCCGAGAGCACGCCGCTGACGGTTACGATGAATGATTTAAACAACAACGAAAAATATCATTATCTTTCCCGCCCGCTGCCGGCCCAACCCAAAACGGCCGGGCACATTAAAGCGGGGGATTTAATGCTGTTTGGAAACGATTGTTTAGTGCTTTTTTACAAAGATTTTCCTTCCAGCTACCGCTACACCCGCATCGGCACGGTGCAAAACCCGCAGCAATGGGTGCAGATGTTGGGCAACAATACGGTAACGGTTACGTTTTCCCGCTGAAATTTTACCTTTTGTTTAACAGCGGTTGCACCGAAGCGTTACGTGCGATTTTTGCTAAAGCAAGTGGCAAAAATACTTTTTTCTTGCTATCATACTAAGCAGGAATCCCTATGAAAAAATATATATTAACCATGACCCTGTTGGCATGTGCTGCGCTGGCCGGCGCGGGGGAAATTGCGGACGACTGCACCTATAACGGCATTCCCCTATATGGACGGGTGCAGGTAGTGGAATTTATGGCCGACTTTACCGTCCAAAAAGTTCCCTTCCGGCCGGACTTGCGGGTACAAAACACTGTTTTCTCACCCAACAAATGCGGGGAATGGCAATTTGTGGAATTTATGCCGGACTTTACAATTCAATATGTGGAATTCTCGCCGGATTTTACCATTCAAATGGTGGATTTTTTCCCCGGCCTTCCGTAAAACTGCACTTTACGCGCATAAAAAAAGCTCCCCGAACGGGGAGCTTTTTAAAATACCGGACAAGATTACTTTTCGCAGTAGTGGGAAAAATTGCTGTACGTAACAAATTTTTCTTCATACGCGATAAACGCTTCCTGCAAAATTTTAACGGCTGTTTTCTTGTCAAAGATTTTTTCCACCACGACGCTCTTATTTTCCAATTTTTTATAATCTTCAAAAAAGCTCATCGTTTCCGAAACCAAATGTTCCGGCAGCTGGGAAATATCCGTATAGTGGCTGACGTTCGGGTCGCCCTGCGCCACGCCGATGATTTTATCGTCGGCCTCGCCGTTGTCCAACATGCGCATTACGCCAATAATGCGCGCCGGCACAATGCACAGCGGCACGACTTCGGCCTGGGAAAGAATCAAGATATCCAGCGGGTCTCTGTCCGCCCCGTACGTGCGGGGGATAAAACCATAGTTGGCGGGATAATACACGGAAGAATACAACACGCGGTCTAAGCGCAAAAGGCCGCTTTCTTTGTCCAATTCGTATTTGGCGCGCGTGCCTTTGGGAATTTCAATAACGCCGTTTACCACGTCCGGCAGGGTTCTTTTGTCGCCGGGAGACACATGGTGCCACGGATTAAAATTACTTGTAAACATCTCTACCTCTTTTCTCTTTAATTTACTTTTTAATTATAGCAATTATCCAGCCTGCCTTGCCCGCTGGACGATATTTCCAAGATATTGATTTTCGCTTTCAAAGCCGCTATCATAACGCTATATTTAACCGGAGGATATCCCCATGAAAAACTGCTTCTTACCCTATTTTGTTTATCTTGTTTTGCCCCTTTCGCAGCGGCGGGAGACTGGGGGGCTGCCGTAAAGTTGGGTTACGGCGAAAATGACCCCCAAACGATGCAAGACCTGTTTGACTACGCTACGGCCTATAACAGAGAGTTGAGCAAGTCGGGCGGAATTTTTGCGTTGGAAGTTTTGCACGAATGGCCTTCTTCCGAGGAAAACAAAATCGGCGTCAAGGCCGGACTGGATTTTTACGGAGAAAATGAACTGAAGTTACACGGCCTGGGCACCGCCACGGAAGAAACCTATGCCATCCCGGTAACCGTCTATTATAAATGGAATAAGGGCCTGCAAAACTGGAGTTATTGGCTCGGCCTGGGGCTAAGCTACCTCCATACGGAGCTCGATGATTTAAGCGACAGCAAATTTTTCCCGCACATTACCGGCGGGGTAGAGTACCGCTTTACGCAGGCCTTTGCCTTGGGCTTGGATCTGAAATATAACTTTTCCTCCAAAATCACAAAAGACGGAGCCGTTCTTTCAGACCGTTCCGGCTTGAGCGCAGCCTTGGCCGGCCGTTTTTATTTTTAATCTCTTCAGCCCCGTTTTATGACGGGGCTTTTTTATGCTATTTTGAACGTTCCATATTTGATAAAATAATATATATGGAGTAAGGAGAATTGTATGGAACAAAATTTCGTAAATTTTAACAAAGTGGGGATTATCGGCTGCGGATTTGTAGGGGCGGCCTCGGCCTTTAGCTTAATGCAAAGCGGCCTGTTTACCGAAATGGTGCTTATTGACAGCGACCAAGCCCGCGCCGAAGGCGAAGCGTTGGACATCAGCCACGGCATTCCGTTTGCCAAACCGATGGAAATTTATGCCGGCAATTATGATGATTTAAAAGACGCGGGCCTTATTATTATCACCGCCGGCGCCAACCAGAAACCCGGCGAAACCCGGTTGGATTTGGTCAAAAAGAACATCGCTATCTTTAAGTCCATCATTCCCGAAATTACCAAACGGGATTTTAAAGGCATTTTGCTCATTGTAGCCAACCCGGTGGATATTTTAACTTCCGTAGCCCTCAAGCTCAGCGGCTACGCGCCCAACCGCGTGCTGGGCTCCGGCACCGTGCTTGACACCGCCCGCTTGAAATACAACTTGGGCCAGCACTTAAACGTGGACAGCCGCAGCGTGCACGCCTTTATCATCGGCGAGCACGGCGACAGCGAAATTGCCGCTTGGAGCTGCGCCAACGTCTCGGGCATTAAGCTGGACAAATTCTGCGAAATGCGCGGGCACTTCAACCACCAGGAAGCTACCCGGAAAATTGCCGAAGATGTCAAAAACAGCGCCTACGAAATCATCGCCCGCAAGAAAGCCACCTATTACGGGATTGCCATGTCCGTCAAACGCATTTGCGAAGCCATCGTGCGCGACGAAAAATCCATCCTGCCGATTTCTGCCCAGATGAACGGGGAATACGGCATCAGCGGCGTGGCGCTCAGCTTGCCGGCCATCGTCAACAGCCAAGGGGTGGAAACCCATGTGCCTCTGCAGTTAAACGAAGAAGAAGTGTCCGCCCTTAAAAAATCGGCCGACACGCTTAAAAAAATCTTGGAAGAAAACCAAATTTAAGTTTTTCTTCTCTTATCAATACCCGCCCGCAAGGCGGGTATTTTTTTAAACGGTTTACCCCAGTGGCCCCTGCTTTGGGGCAATTTAAACTTGCCGAAAAAAATGCTTGCGCTGGAGCCGGCTCCATATTCTATACTATACACATACTGCTTCTACAGGAGATCGCCATGCAAAAATTGATGAGCTTATTAACCGGCTGTTTATTACTCTGCGCCTGCAGTGCTGTTTCTCAGCGCACGGTATCGCAGGAAGAACTGCTGGCCCTTGCCAAAGGGCATGATTTGGTGGCCGTCTTTCCGGACGGACGCGTTGAAACCTACAACGGCCGCGGCTTAGGCCCGCTGTTAAAACACCTGGAAACCGGCAATTTAAAAGGTGCCCAAATGTACGATAAGGTAACCGGGCGGGCGTCGGCCTTGCTGCTTGCCTACGGCGGTGCAGCCAGTTTGCACACGGGAATGCTTTCCAAAGAGGCCATCCCGATCTTAAAAAAGTACCACATTGCCTACACGGCCGACAAAGAGGTGGACTATATTTTAAACCGCTCCAAAACCGGCAGCTGCCCCATGGAAACGGCCGCCCGCCCCTTAGATGACGCCCAGCAGGCTTTCCCGATTTTAAAAGCGGGATTTGAGGAACTGACTTCTCAGAACTATACCGGAAAATAACCGCAAGCCCGTCCTATTATAAAGGCCTACTTCAAAGTAGGCCTTTTGACCCTTGTTTGCGCACGAAGGGCTTGCTATGATATAAATATGAGAAAAATCTTTATTTCCCTTTTTATTTTTATGTTTGCTTTTCCGGGGGCAGCGATGGCCCAGGGAAAGTCAAAAATGATCACTTCCACCGTGAAAGCAACGACGGAAAAATCCGTTTCCGGCCTCAAAAAAGTGCCGCTTGAAACTTCTCTTCCCAAACTTAAAATCGTTGCTCCCGCAGCGGGCACGCTCCGCCAGGCGCCCGTAGTTCCCAATATGACAAAAGCCGCCATTTTGGAAAAATTGCAAGAACTGCAGCAGGAAGTGAATTCCCTGCGCAAGGCCAACATTGAACTCCAAGCTTCCGCCACCAGCAATGCCATTCCTTCGGATGCCTATATTTTCCAATCCCGGGAAACGAATGACATGAGCGTCCGTTCCAATCTGTTTTCCGGTTCGGTGTTTTCCATTGAATATAATGGGAAAAAAGAAGTCTACGGGGTAGTTGCCGCCCACGCCATTGCGGGAGATCCGCTGGAAAAATACTCCCTGCACAAAACCTTCACGGCAATCATCTATAAAAACGGCTTGCAAAAGTTAGTGCCCGTGGAAGTGGTGGCCGTGTCGCCGCAAAGCATGCTGGATATTGCCTTGGTTAAATTCCCGGCCGAAATCGAGCCGCTGCTGCTTCCCTACCGCTTAGGAGACATTACCGATGAAATCAATTTAATTTCCAAAGGCTTTTCCGGCCCGGTGCCCACCGCCGTAACCAACCGGGAAATTATTGCCTGCACGCCGCTTTCCATTCGCACCACCATGCCGCTGGAACGCATGGCGCGCCCCGGCTTATGCGGAAGCGCCGTGTTAAATTCCAAAAATGAATTGGTAGGCATTCACACCGGCAGTATTTACAGCACCGCCGGGGAAGAGGCCGACATTGCCTATGCCACGCCTTCTTATTATCTTAAAAATCTGGTGGAAGCATACCACAACCCGGGCAAAGGCACGTTTCCCTTTATCGTCAATGGCCAAAAAATAGCCGATTTTGCCATTGAAGAATACGTTACCCATCTTTCTCTTTCCGACGCCAACAACCATATGCTTTGGCAGCTGCAAGTGCCTTCCAAATTGCCGTATTCTAAATTACAGGAAGCCTTGGAAAATTATCCGCAGGCCAAGTTTTTGCAGATTACCACCCGCCACGCTTCGTGGACGGAAGACGGCTATGCCTTTGTGGAAAACCGCACCAAAACCGACCGCAACAAAAAAACCACCTACACCTATGACTTGCAGGAACAAAAATTGCTGACGGCGTTTCAATCGGTCTACAACCCCACCTTCCGCCAACGCAAAACGATTAAAATCTATCCGCAGTTATAACATGCGCTTTTCATAAACCGAAACCGGCGGCCTAAACCGCCGGTTTTTTTGGGGCTTGGAAAAAGATAAAATAATCAAGATGAACCCTGTAGAAAAAGTAACCCACTATCTCGCGCAGTTTTCGCTGGAAGACCGCGTAATTACGCTGGACGCATCCAGCGCCACCGTGGCGCTGGCGGCCCAAGCGCTGGGGTGTCCGCCGGCCCTGATTGCAAAAACCCTCTCTTTCGTGTTAAAAGAAGGCGTTATTTTGCTGGTTACCGCCGGGGACGCCAAAGTGGATAACCCCAAATACAAGGCCGTATTTGGTCAAAAGCCAAAGATGCCCGCAGGGGACGAAGTGGAGGCCCTGACGGGTTTTGCCCCGGGGGGCGTATGCCCGTTTGCCGCCAAGGAGGGGGTAAAAGTGTATTTGGACGTTTCGTTAAAACGTTTTAAAACGATTTATCCCGCGGGGGGAAGCGGGAACACGGCCGTCCGCTTGACGCCCGCCGAATTGGAAACGGCCTCCCGCGCCGAAAAATGGGTGGACGTCTGCAAAAACTGGCAGGAACATACGCCCGCGGATTGAGCCCCATAAAAAGAGACGGATATACGAAAGCCGCAAAAAATTGTAAAATATAGCAGAAGTAAAAAATCTATGGAGGATGTAGCAACTATGATTAAAGTAGGTATTAACGGTTTTGGCCGCATCGGTCGCTTCGTGTTCCGCGCGGCGCAAGAACGCAATGACATTGAAATCGTCGGCATTAACGATTTGTGCCCCGTTGACTATTTGGCTTATATGCTCAAATACGATACGATGCACGGCAAATTTAACGGCACCGTGGAAGCTGATGTGGCGAACAGCCAGCTGATCGTCAACGGCAAAAAAATCCGCGTAACCGCCGAAAAAGACCCGGCCAACTTGGCTTGGGACAAAGTGGGCGCCGAATACGTCGTTGAATCCACCGGTTTGTTCCTGACCCAGGAAAAAGCGCAAGCCCACATCAAAGCCGGCGCCAAATACGTGGTTATGTCTGCTCCGTCCAAAGACGCCACCCCGATGTTCGTAGTGGGCGTCAACGAAAAAACCTACGTCAAAGGCACCCAGTTCGTATCTAACGCTTCCTGCACCACGAACTGCTTGGCTCCTATCGCCAAAGTGCTCAACGACAAATGGGGTATCAAAGAAGGCTTGATGACCACCGTACACTCCACCACCGCTACCCAGAAAACTGTAGACGGCCCGTCTATGAAAGACTGGAGAGGCGGCCGCGCCGCTTCCGGCAACATCATCCCGTCTTCTACGGGTGCCGCCAAAGCCGTAGGCAAGGTAATTCCGGAACTCAACGGCAAATTGACCGGTATGTCCATGCGCGTTCCGACCTTGGACGTCTCCGTGGTGGACTTGACCGTCAACTTGGCTAAACCGGCCAAATACGAAGACATCTGCGCCGCGATGAAAGAAGCCGCCAACGGCGAACTCAAAGGCATTTTGGGTTACACCGATGAAGCGGTGGTATCTTCCGACTTCTTGGGCTGCCCGCTTACGTCTATCTTTGATGCCAAAGCCGGTATCGCCCTGACGGATACCTTCGTGAAAGTCGTGTCTTGGTACGATAACGAAATCGGCTACTCTCACAAAGTGCTGGATTTGATCGCCCACATGGCTTCCGTCAACAAATAACTCTAACCCAGTTAGAAAAGCGGGCTCTTTTCGGAGCCCGCTTTTTTGTTGGCTATTTTTTCCAAATAATTTATAATACGGATACACCCCAGGGAGGATATATTATGAAACGTCTTTACTTTTTGTTTGCACTCGCCTGCTTTTTATTATTTCCGGCCGCGGCCTTGGCCCAGGCGCCGCAGCTGCACGTAACGGCCGAAGCCGAGGTGCGCGTTCCGCCCGACCGCGCCGCCATTACCTTTGGTCTTTTTGAAAAAACGGACAACCTGCGCCAAGGCGCCGAGCGGTTAAACACCGCTTCTTCCCAAATTTTGCAATACCTGCGCACGCGCGGCGTGGAAGAACGCTTTATTCAGGCGGATAATCTGCAAATTTTGCCGGTGTATACGGCCCCGGCGGCCAACCGCCCCGAAAAACTGCAGTACGAAATTTCCCAAACGTTTACCGTTACCCTGGAAGATCCCTCCCAATATGAAGACGTGCTGTATGCCTTATTGGAGCGGGGGGTAAACCGCATTACCAACGTTTCGTTCTATTCCACCCAGCTGCGCCGCTACCGCGACCAAGCCCGCACGCAGGCCATACGCGCCGCCTGCGAAAAAGCCCGTCTAATGGCAGAAGCGGCCGAAGTAAAATTGGGCAAGCTGACTGACCTTAGAGAAGCGGACGCCTCGGCCTTTTGGTCGCCCCGCTGGGCCAGCAACGTCAGCCAAAATGTGCTGGTGCCGGAGGCTTCCGCATCGGAAGAATCCGCCCCCGCCACGGGAATGATTTCCGTCCGCGCGGCGGTGGAACTGACGTACAAAATAAAATAACCGGGCTTAAATAATTTGCCCCGACGGTAAAAATGCGGTATAATTTATTTATGTTGAGCAAAAACTTATTTTCTTTCGTCGGAAATACTTCTTGCGCCTTGGCTGTGCAAGAAGCGGTTTTTGCGTCCGGACTGATTACCCGCCTATTTAAAAATATTTCCAAGATGATTTCCATTAAGAACATGATCGTGGAATGCGACGGGCCGTCCGGGATGATAAAATCAATGTAAAGATCTATTGCTTTTTTATAACCCCGGATTAAAAAATCCGGGGTTTTTTATTGGATTTTAATTCAAAAAACAGAGGTAAAGGAAAATGAATAAAATAACTCAAGCCGCATGGATGGGCGTCGCGTGCAGTTTCTTGGCGGCTTCGGCAAGCTATGCACAGGTGCCGGCATCTAAAAACGCGTTTCAAATTGCTAAAGCGCTTTCCGCGCAATCCGGAAGGATCATTCTCCCGGCAAAGCCGGAATTCAGCGGTTATTTGCCTGCGTTTTCGGCGGCGAAAGCCATACAGGTAAATACGGCGCAATACGCCCCGGTTTTTACAAAAATTTCCCCGCGTACGGTAAAAGTCAATAAAGAAAAATTAAAAGAAGTGTTTTTAAAGAAACAAGCGGGAAAAAATAAAAAAGACCGCATGCTGCTGGTGGCCAATATCCTGCTGCAAAAGCAAAATCTGCTGCGCGGCTACCACTTGCCGGAAGAATACTTGGAAGGGTTCTTTATGAGACGCATTTTTCCGTATCAATCGGCTCCGCATTACATAGCCGACCAAGACGCCGAGCGCATTTTATTTCGCGGCATGCTTCTTACGCCGGAAGAATTAATCCAGATCTTAAAAAAAGGATTTTCGCCCGATACTTCCAAATGGAATGCCGGAACCGACGGACGCGCAGCCATCAGCTTGTCGTCTTCCTCGGTGGAAGCCAGCCACTATATTTTCCAAAGCGGAAGCAAGAAAAACGGAATCGGCGTGGTTTTTGAAATCCGCCGCAAACCTTCTATGCTCCTGGGCGCAGACCCCGTGCTCAACCGCACCAAAACCATTTATTATTCGTACGAAGACATTGCCCCGGAGGACATTGTTAATGTGTTAGTATGGGGGGAATACGGATTAGAGAACATAAAAGACATTTTCGCAAAAGCCAAGCAAGGCAATCTCCAGCCGCACCAACGCTGGACAGGGCAATTTGGACGAATGCTCTTTTAGCATAAAAAACCCGCCTTCCGGCGGGTTTTTGTTTATTCGGAAATTTCGTCTGCCGCTTTAAACAAGTGGCTAAAGGAGAGCGACACCCCGATATACAGGTTTTCGCCCCGCTTGCCGAAATACTTGGCCTGCGCCGTGTAGAAGCTTACGAAAGGGGCTAAATACAAATTCTTATACAGCTGAACTTCCAGGCGGGCGTCGGCCGAAAATTCATAATCCAAGTCCGTCTGGTTGCTTTGGGATTCGCTTAAATAATCGCGGAAGAAAACTTCATACTTGGCCACCACGCCTTCCCGCACGGGCTGTTCTATTTTAAGGCCCGCTTCCCACGCCAGTTTGTTGGAAGTGGGGGAATACGTATAATCCCGTTCGCCCACCACCGCGGCAAACAAGCTTTTTAAATACGTGCCTTCAAACAGTTTTACACCCGCCGTGGCGCGAAGCACTTTTTTGCGGGCGGCGTCTTCCGGCTTGGTAAATTCGGTTTCATAGCCTAAATTGGCAAAAGGCCCCAGCTCAAAACCGCCTAAAAAATTAGGGATATTCCACAACCGTTGCGTATAGCCGGTCGTAAACAGGATTTGGTCGGCGCTTTCGTTGGTCAGCGTTTCGCCGTCCACCGGGCGGATTTTGGTGCGCCCGTAATCCAAAATCAGTTCGTTGCTCCACAAATAGCGGTGGGCATAATAATCGGCCGACGCATCCAAAAAGCCGCGAATGGCCGTTTGGGAATCGGCGTTCAGGCGCGCCTGCGGGAAATCTTTATATTCCGTGGCGTTTTTTACTTCGGTGGAATTAAAATCAAACGACAGCTTGGACAGTTCCACTTCCCAGCCTCGTTTAACGCCTTCCGCCCCGGCTCTTACGCCGGGCAACAACAAGATACTGAAAAATAATACACAGCAAACCAAAGTTCGTTTCATTTTGTTATCCATTTTATTTTTCCAATTTAAACCGCACGCGCAGGCGTCCGTTTTGATAATCCCAGCTAAACAGCTTAAAACGCCCTATTTCGCGGGTGTTTTGCACGTGTTTTCCGATGCAGGGGCACACGTCGTATCCGCCCACCCGCACCAGCCGCACCGTGGAAACCTGCTCCGGCAGGGAAGACAAATCTACGCTTTTTTCCGCCACGTCGCGCGGCAGTTCTTCGGCCGTTACCGGCAGCTGGCTGGCAACCACGTCGTTTACCAACGCTTCCACTTCGCGCATTTGTTCTTCGGTGGGGGCAACCGGCAGGAAATAATCACATTTGGATTTATCTTTTTCGATGTGATTGGTTTTGCTCCGGGCACAGCCAAACACTCTGACCATGGTTTGGTTTAAAATATGTTCCGCCGTGTGCATGGGGGCATAATAATCTTTTTTTGGGGAGAGTTCGGGGTTGGTAGTCATGGGTATATTGTAGCGGATTTGGGTAGTCTTTTCAACGTAAAAAATAGACGGGCGCACCAACTACCCGATGACAACGCTCTCTAAAAATAATAAAATATATGTCAGAAGGGGAAGCTGTTTGGCCCCTTACTTTAGATGTGATGATTGAGGAAGAATAAATACATTATGCCTAAGAATACAGACTTTTGCAAAATCGTCGCGACCATTGGGCCCGACACCAGCAATGAAAAAGCAATTGAACAATTAGTTTTAGCCGGGGTATCCGTGTTCCGCTGCAACTGCAGCCACGGCTCTTTGCCGGAATACCAGGAAAGAGTAACCAACATCCGCAAAATGGAAAAGAAATACAACTGCACCCTGGGTATTTTATTTGACTTGCAAGGCCCGAAGCTTCGCATCGGCACCTTTAAAGATTACCGCATTACCTTGAAAGAAGGCGACAAATTCCGCTTGGATATGAACCCGGAACCGGGCGACCAGACCCGCGTCTGCCTGCCGCACAAAGAAATTTTTGCCGCGATGAAAGACGGCTTGGAGCTCTTGCTTAACGACGGCGTCGTCCGCCTGCGCGTGGACGCCCACACCGCCGATACGGCCGACTGCACCGTCATCGCCGGCGGCGAACTGTCCAACAAAAAAGGCGTCAACGTGCCCGGCGTAAAACTGCCGCTCTCCGCGCTGACCGCCAAAGACAAAGAAGATTTGAAAATTGCCGAAATGCTGGGCGCCGATTTTATCGGTCTGTCCTTCGTACAGGAACCGGAAGACATCATTGAGCTGCGCAGCTTGATGAAATCCAAAGCCCACATCATCGCCAAGATTGAAAAACCCTCCGCCATTGAACACCTGCGCGAAATCATTGACTTGACCGACGTCATCATGGTTGCCCGCGGCGACCTGGGCGTGGAAACCAGCCCCGAATTGGTGCCGGTCTTGCAGAAGAAAATCGTTTCCGGCTGCCGCAAAGCGGGCAAACCGGTCATCGTAGCTACGCAGATGTTGGAATCCATGATTCACAACGTCATGCCCACCCGCGCCGAAGCTTCCGACGTGGCCACCGCCGTTTACGACGGTGTGGACGCGGTCATGCTCTCGGCCGAAACTGCCCAGGGCGACCACCCCTACGAAGCCGTAGCCACTATGCGCCGCATCATTGAAACGGTTGAAAAAGATCACCGCTACCGCAAAGGGCTTTCCACCTTGGAACGCAAAAACGATTCCACCAAAGAAGGCGCCATCACCTCGGCCGCCAGCTTGGTAGCCACCAATATGGATACGGCCAACGTAATCGTAACGTTCACGGACTCCGGCTCCACCACCCTGCGTGCTTCTCAACAGCGCGCCGGCGGGCTGCCGATCTTGGCCCTGACGCCTAACATCACCACGGCCCGCCAGTTGGCGGTTGTGTGGGGCGTTACGCCGATTGTGATTGAAAACCTGAAAAACTTTGACGATATGACCGCCGAAACCAAAAAAGCCGTTTTGGCGCAAAAACTCGCCAAAGAAGGCGACAACGTAGTGGTAACCGCCGGTATTCCGTTCGGAAAAGCCGGAACCACCAATATGCTTTACGTAATGAACATCTAACTTGCGTAAACTGTTTACAAATCCCCTGCCCCGGCAGGGGATTTTTTTTGCTACACTGTACAAAAGCTTATAACAGGAGGGTGCTATGCGCTTACGCAAAATGATGTTCCTTTGGGCGCTGCCGCTGGCCGCAGTGTGCTTTTGCCAGCCGCTCTGCGCGGAAAAACTGGCCGTCTATCATACCAGCGATATACACGGCTACTATTTCTCCCGCGCCGATAAATCCGGGCAGCCTCACGGCGGGTTTGCCGTTTTAGAAAACGTCCTGCTGCAAGAAAAAGAACCTTTTGTGATACTGGACTCCGGCGATTTTTCAAGCGGCAATAAAGAAGCCAACGCCTCCGACGGCCGCTACTCCGTTGAACTGATGAATGCCGCCGGCAAAACCCCTAAAAACCTATCGGGCCAAGGCTACGCCGCGCTGACCATCGGCAACCACGACAGCGACTTTGGCGCCGAAACGCTGGGCCAAATGCTGGGGGGATTTAACGGGGACGTGCTTTCCGTCAATGTAGAAGGTTTGCAAATTCCCGGCAAACAGATTCAGCCCTATAAAATTTTCAATTGGAACGGCAAAAAAGTAGCCGTCATCGGTTTTTCCATGGACGGCCCCGGCATGAGCGGTATGGAGCTTAAAAAACTTTCCGCCGCCGACTGGGAAAAACTGCTCCAAGAACTCCAAGCCGCACAGCCCGACGCCGTACTGCTGCTGGCCCACGACTCCATTGCCGACCCGCGCAAACCTTCCCAATTAATGGACGTCCTCACGGCCGCGCCGTCCGCCGCCGACACGATTGACGTATTTTTAGGCGGCCATGCCCACCTGCAGCACGCCCAGCATAAAATGGGCGACAACGGCCCGCTGTTTGTGGAAAGCGGATCGATGCTGGAAGGAGTCAGCCGCGTAGAATTGGATTTTGACGATGAAACCGGCCAATTAACCGGCGTTACGTCTTCTTATATCGCTTTAAATCCCGCAAAATGGGGGGAAAATAAAGCCGTTAAAGAAAAGCTGGATCAGATAGAGGACAAATCGCTTACGCGCGTTTTTGCCTCGGTTCCGGTCACTCTTTACAAATACCCGCAAGGGCCGGACGCCGCACCGGATGTGGCCAAAATGCTGGCCGATTATATGAAAAAATGGCTGGAACCCCAGGAAAAAGTGGATTTTGCCTTGTTCCAGCTGCCGGGCATCCGCCGCGATTTAAACCCCGGCAACCTGACGGGGCGCGACCTGGCCGAACTGCTGCCGTATACGGAATACGTGTCCACCTTCAACATTACCGGCAAAAAATTTAAGCAGGCCGTTGAGGACAGCTTAAAATGCAATCCGGACGGGAAAAATTACTCTATGTTTGCCTATTCGGACAATGTCTACATTGAATACAAATGCAAACCCGGCAACAAGAAACATCCCGTCAAGGTAACGAAACTGTTGCTTAACGGCAAAAAAATGTCCGGCCGGAAAACATACCGCGCCGCCGCGATTGGGCATATTCCGGACGGGTATTTTGAAGGAGCTCCTTTCAAAATTACCAAAAACCCGCAGAAAAAAATCTACAAAAAAACAAGCGGCGAATTGCTGTTTGACATTGTAGAACAGCTGCCGGGCCAAACACCTGCCGAAAAGCAGTTTAAAGCGCCGCAAGACCTGCGCATCAAACAAGTAAAATAAATCGAATTTGGCGCTGTTTTACGCAAAGGCCGGGCTGTTTTAAAAGCCCGGCCTTTCCTTTCTCCTTAAAACGGGAGCAAAGAGCAACCCCGATATTCCTACAGGCGTTTAGCTTCCTTTTGCCCCTTCAGCCGTATCGGCGCGCCGCGCTCCAGCCGGCCCCGGGGCCCGCCCCTGTGTTGTTCCAACCCGGCAGGATTTGTTTAGCCGGATTCGTCGTTCTTTTTTCTTGCACTTCTAAGAGGCAGGCGATTTTCGGCAGATTCTTTTTTCCTGCAAAACGCCGTCCTATCTGCTTTTTTACACATAAAAAACCCCGCGTTTAGCGCGGGGTTTTGTAAAGGATTTTCTAGCGTTATTTAGCGGCTGCGCTAATATCGCGGTTTTCTTTTTTCCAAGCCGTCATGACCAACAACACGCCGATGACGCAGGAAACGATGCAGGCGTTAAACACACCCGCCCAGCCCCAGTGTTCCAAAATGAAGGAAGCACCGCTGCCGGCTAAGAAGCCGCCCACGTAGCCGAACAATCCGCAGAAACCGCACGCTGCGGCCACGGATTCTTTGGTGGTCAGCAAGGAAATCTGCACGTTGATCAGGTTCTGCGGGCCGTCCACGAAGAAACCGAGCGCGGCGATGAAGAAACCCGTCAGGAACAGATGATCCGGGCCCGCAAACAGGTAGAACCCGTAAGCGGAAATAGCCAACAACACAAAGTAAATCACGTTGGAAGGCGTGCAGCGGCCGCCGAATACCTTAGACGTCAAGATACCGGCCGTAATACCACCCAAAGCACCCACCAAGGGGTTCAGCGTGAAGATCAGCGGAATGCTGGCTTTGGAAAGTTCGCGGGTATCCAAGAAGATAGCCGCCCACGACAACGTTACATAACGTACGAAATACACGCACAGGAACGCTACGGACAAAATCCAGATGTATTTGTTCGTAAGTACATATTTGCGAAGGAGCGTCCAATAGCTTTCGCCTTCGTTGGCTTCTTTGGTTACCAACTGCTGGCAGCCGGTGTATTCTTCCACAGGCGGCAAGCCGACGCTCGCCGGCGTATCGGTTACGCTGCGCAGAATGTAGAAAGAAGTAATCAACCCCAAAATACCGGACAGCACAAACACATACTGCCAGTGAATAAGAGGCGTTACATCCATCAGTTTCAGAATGGCCGCAGCGATAATAGCCGCAATGGAAATACCCACCGTATGGGCGGAAGCCCACAAAGTCCATTTGCTCGCTCTTTCTTTAGGAGAGAACCAATACGCGAAAATACGCGAAATCGGAGGAAATCCCATAGACTGGAAGGCCTGGTTTAACGTCCAGAACAGAACCAACAGGAAGAAAGAAGTCAAATAACCAAAGAACAGGTTAATGACGGAAGAGGCCATCAAACCAAAAGCCAAAAAAACGCGGATGTTGCTTTTGTCAGCCAACATACCGCTTACGAATTTGCCAATGCCGTACGCAATCAGCGAAATGGATACCATCAAACCGAATTGGTCGTTGGTAATACCCGTTTCCGCTTTAAATACGTGGGCAATCGGGTTCAAGTTTTGGCGGGTTACGTAGTACATGGCGTAACCGATATAGGCACTGATAAATAAGCGAAGTCTCCAGCGCTTATACTGCTTTGTAATTTCTTGAGGATCGGTAATTTTTTCCGCGGCATCGGGCAGCGGTTTAAACCAATCAATAAACTTCCGTAGCATTCAAGTCTCCTATTATATGATTAGTAATACGAACATCCTTACCACTTTATTATAACACATTTCCGGTTGCTTTTCAGAAGAAAATTACACCTTTTTTTGAATCGTTTTCAAACGACGTTTTCAGCGCGTTTTTTCTTCTGTCTTTTAACTAAAAACCCCGGCCTTAAGACCGGGGTTTAAAGTTACTGCCTGTTGGATTTATAATACCGCATTGGAGGGGAGAATAAAATCTACTCCTCTGGCTTTCGCCATGGCTTGGTATTTTTCCAACACGTGATCGATTACTTCCTGCTTGTCCGTATCAGCCGGTACTTTTTTCAGCTGCGCGGCAATTTCGGTTTCCGCTTCTTTGGTCAGCTGTTTGCCATAGATGTATTTCATCGTGGCAATGCGCACGCGGTCTAAGCGGGTCTTTTCCATCAAGCGGGTTTCAATCACGCGGACATCTGCACGGCCGACCGGATATTTGGCCATAATGCCCGTTAACGAATCATTGATCAGCTTGTTGACGCTTTCTTCCGAAGCACCCGTCGCACGAGCCTTTACAATGCTGTTGTACAAGGGTTCTACTTCGGCGCGGAACTGTTCGTACGTCAACGGATTGCCCGTAGCCAGTCTGGTGTTTTCCGGCAGGCGGCTGTAGAGTTTGCGGGCCATATCCAAGCGGTGCAAGTCTAACGCCGCTTTATCGTTGACGGAGATCATCGTCTGTTCCAGCGTTCTCAAGTCTACCCGGTAGCGGCTCATCAAGCCGTCGCCCAAGTTTTTAATCACTTCTTGGGACGCGTCATCCATTACCAGCGAGGTACCCAAGTTCGGATTTTTGGTGAGGGCAGATTCCACTTCCGAGCGCAGAATCGGATAGCTTAAAAGTTTCGGCTTCTTGGTCATCCAAATTCTGAACTGATCTTTCAAGTCTTTGGTAATCAGGCTCTTGTTCCACAGCGTGGCCAGCAACGTCGCCGCAACCGGCAGCGCCAACCCGTAGATGGCACCCTGGGCAACCGTCATGCCCGGCAAGGCGGCAATGCTATCGGACAGCATACCGTAGATAATCGTTCCCATACCGGTCAAGCGGGCCAATACGTAGATCATGGATACGGCGGCTTTCTTGTCCGCGTTTTCCGGGCGGTTCAATGCCATGGCTTGTTCCTGGTTGGCCAAGTTGGCAAAACCCAAACCGGCCAAAGCCCACAAACCGCTGCGCGTGTAGATATCCAATCCGGGGATGATAGACAGCGCACCTGCACCCACGGCAATCAAGCTGGAGAGCCCGATCAACGCCTTATCGGTAATCAATCCTCTTCCCATGGCTTTGGCGCCCAATTTGCGGCCGGCGAATACGGTTAAGTACACGGCCAAGAAAGAGGCCAACATCGCTTGTTCCGGTTTGGCGAATACTTCTTTCAGCACCGTGCCCGGGCCGGAGTTGAACACCATACCGCCGAAGTGATACAAACCTACGCGGCCGGCCATCTGCACCAGGTACTGGTTCAAATAAGATTTAGCTTTCATCCACGCCGTCGGTTTAATCGTTTCCGGCGCGACGCCTTTTTTGGCGGCTTTTTTGTTAATTAACTGTTCCAATTCCTGCTTTTGCGTACCCGTAAAGGCATACTTCAAGTTGGCACCCACCCCTTGCAGGAAGGTTTTCGTGGAGCCGTCTTTATTCTTTTCTTTGAGGGTTTCTCTGATATTGGTAATCTTCGAAGCTTTCATCAAGAGCGAAGACACCACCGGCGCCACCGCCGCTACACCAAACATAGCAGCCAAGGTGCCCAGACCCACGCCGGTACCAAACAACGCCGTGGTTACCGCGCCTACGATCGGCAGGAATAAGTAGCAGTAAATACCGCCCGCGGAAGCCCACGAGTTCAAATCCGCCACCGTAGAAGAAGCGCTGACCGGATCGTTGGCAATGGCTTTAGCAATCGGGCTGTTGGTCTGTTTGATAATACCGTTGCCGGCAATACCGTTGACCAAAATACCGCCTACCATACCGATGAACGCGGCCATAGCAGGCAACATGCCCATAGCGCCCATGGCCAAGCTGCCAGCCGAGATGCCCAACCCGACGGCCGACAAAGCCTGCCCCATATAGGCGGTGTGTTTCAAACCAAATTTGCTCTGCAAGCCGCTGATGAACGGAGCCAAAGCAGGCCCGAACTGACCGGCGGAAGAAGGCAAGTTCGTCAGGAACGAAGAAATGTTACCAAACACCTTCGTCGCAGCCGAGATGGCTTGACCGAAAGAGCTCAGCCCTTCCGAGAAAGCCGTCAATTTCAACGCCCAATCACCGGCTTTATCGGTAAAAAGGTGGAATTCAATCTGATCCGTAGCCGGGTTTTTGGCAGCCAAATCCTTCAAGACCGCAGAAACCGCGTTGGCAGATTCCATCACTTTGCCGGTGTTTCTAAAAGCCGCTTGGGCCGATTCTAAATCTTTTGCTACTAAGAACTGCTTTAATTCAGGGTTTGCTTCCAACAGGCTGCCGGGCAGAATGGTGCGCAGCGGTACGCGCACTTCCGTCAGCAGATCCATCACGGCATCTTCGCCTTTGGCGATTTCCGCTTCAAAGCGCGGCGCCAAGCGATGCGAAGACAAGGCACGGAATACCTGTTTGGTAGCGGCATTGCCGCCTTCAATCTGCACGCCCATCAAGCCTCTTACGGCGCCGGACGGAGCACGCAGCAACAGGGAACCGTTGGAATCAATGACAAACGTTTCCGAATCCAATTTGCCGACATTCAAGAAAGCTCTTTTCGTCGCTTCCGAATCAAATACGAATTTTACTTCATAATCCTGCGGGATAAAAGTGCCGGGAGCGCTTTCCAAGCTGGCCGGATACGACACTTCCAACCCGGTGATGCTGGCTTCCTGCGCGGCACGATTGGCTCTCGCCGCGGCCGCACGGTCGGCTCTGTTATGGAAGTATTGGGAAATTTTCTTAAAGACGGAAACTTTTTCGATCGGAGCAATCACGTGTTCCGGATCAAAGCTGGCTTCCAAAGTGGCAATGACGTCATTTTGCACTTTAGCCGTCAATTTTCTGTTGGAAGCCGCCAATTTTTCCAATTCCGGCTTAACCGATTCCACCCAGAGTTTCTGGAAGGCTTTATCTTCCAAAACCGGGGTTTTGCCGTATTCTTGGATATATTTGCGTTCCGCTTTTTCCAACCCGTATTGCAAGGCTTGGGAAACGGGTTTGGTATAAGAAACATTGGCGTAGCGGCTGTTTACGCGGGCAATGATGCCGCCGGGGCCTTCGCCCGTGGAGGGATCGCCCGGAACAGACGGAATGATCGTTTCACCCGCGGAAGTCGGAACCGGAGAGGCGCCGACGGACAGGTCGTTCATCGCCTGTAAACCGGCCAAGTTTAAATCCAACGAAGGGGTAAACACATCATCCGTTGCGGCTTCTTTGGCAAGACCTTCTTTCTGCACCGGGGCCGCAATAACTTTGCCTTTACCCGCATTCAAAGCCACCCAGTCTTCGGTCGCTTTGGCGGAAAAATCCAAATGGCGGACGTTCAGTTCGCTCCACGGTTTCAAAATGCGTTTGAGCTGGGAGGAAGTGTTGGCATCCAATTTAGCCGCCACGGACGGAAGCGACAGACTCAACCCTTGTTGGTTGGAATAGGACTGCAGCCCTTTCCAGAATTCGCTGGAGAGCTGTCCGTTTTCGGCAGCCATGGCCGCCATTTCTTCAAGTTCTTTATAAGCTTGTAAATTCAACAACGCGCGGCCTACGATTACTTCCGTAACGGGTTTTAAGGCCGCCGGGGTTTTGGCATAAACGTTCAGCAATAAAGCCGCATCCTTGGCCGAGCCGTAAAAACCTAAGTCCGTTACGGCCGCCATGGATCTGGACCATTTATCCAATTTTGCAAATTCCGGATTTTTAGGAGAGAGGGAGACAAGCTCTTCCAACGAAACAGAATCCGCAAAGGCAGGGCCTTCCTGCAGATTGGAAAGCAACGTGCGGCGGTAAAAATCTACCGCTAACGCCGCATGCTGTTCGCTCAACGCGAAACCGCGTTCTACTGCCACAGAGGGCAGCGTGTTTAATAACAAAAACTCCTTAACCGAGGCGGAGCGGGAGTCTACGTTAAAAATTTGGTTATATACGCTCTGCGCGTCTTGGGCCGAGAAATCCGTGCGGGCCAAAATGGCTTGGATTTCTTTCAGCGTTTTCGGCGCGGTTTGGTGCGCTTTGGTCTGCGCCAGAATTTCATGTTCCAAGCGGCCGCCAAAATCGGGGACTTTAGGCGCCGTATTTACGGAAACAGAAGCATTCGGCTTAGCCGCCGAATTGGTAACCGCCGCAGAAACGCCCTCAACAGCGGCACTGGCAGATAAAGCCTTTTTGACTGTTTGGGCGGCAGAAACGCCTGCTGCTTGTTCAAGCGTTTTGGGAAGTTGTGCTCCGGCTCCCGCAATCTCTTTGCCAGACTGCTGCAAGGCTTTTTGCGCGCCTTTCATCAGTTTGTTGGACTGAGCTAGGGAGGGAGTAATACTTCCGAAGATAAGCGAAATGCTAAGCACTAACGCTATCAGTTTATTCATATAAGTTGTCTCCAGAAAGTATAGTTTTTGGTTCTGCTTATAACCTAATGCTAACACAAAATCAATTTAGCAACAAGGGCCAAAAGGCCCATTTTTTTCTTAGGACTTTTTGACCCTTCTTTTTCGGTTTTGAAACGTCGGTAAACAGAGGTTTCCTTTTCTATTGTAACATAAAAAAAGCAACTGACAAAAAGTCTTTTTTAAAAGTCCAAAAATCTCCTGTATGATCCGTTCCCTTTGTTTGTAAGGGGGGTCTAAATAAAATAAAATAATAAAGTATGGATATTTTAATGTTGCATGGAAACATTTGGATATTCAAGACGATTTAACGTATCAACATATATGAAAATACAAGCACCGCACATTGCCTATAAATGGCTGATTTTTTCCGTAACGGCTATCGGGGTATTTATGTCTACCCTGGACGGAGGAATCGTCAACATTGCACTGCCCGTCATGGCGCACGATTTAAACGCCGGGCTGGAGCGCATTCAATGGGTCGTAAGCATCTACCTGCTGACGACCACCTGCTTCCTGCCGGTATTCGGCAAACTTTCCGATATGTACAGCCGCAAATACCTGTATCTGACGGGTTTTCTCCTTTTTGGCGTGGGTTCTTTGCTGGCGGCATTTTCCAAAAGTTTAAGTTGGATGATTTTCTCCCGCATTGTGCAAGGCCTTGGCGCCAGCGCGATGATTTCCAACTGCCAGGCCATTATCGCCAAAGCGTTTCGCGGAAAAGACCGCGGCCGCGCCTTAGGCGGCATAGGCGCCATGGTGGCGGTGGGTTTTTTGGCGGGGCCTGCCGTGGGGGGATTTTTAATTCAGCATTGGGGCTGGCAGTCGGTGTTTTGGATTAATGTGCCCATCAGCGCGCTGGGCATTTGGCGCGGCATACAAATTATCCCGCTTTTTAAGTCCAACGCAAAGGTAAAAATGGACGTCTTGGGCGCCATTTGCTTTATTTTGTTCTGTTTCTGTTTTTTGTATGCCTTAGACGAGGGCGAAAGCCAACACTGGACGTCTTTTCTGATCATCGGTTCGTTTGTGATGTCCGTCCTGTTTTTTGGCATTTTTTATATGCGTGAACGTACCTCCAAAAACCCGTTTATCGGCCTTTCCCTCTTTAAAATACAGGCCATTTCCTACGGGTGCATTGTTTCGCTTTTGGGGTTTATTGCGCTTAACTGCAACTCTATTTTGTTTCCTTTTTATATGTCCGACATTCTGCACCGCTCTCCGCTGCAAATGAGCCTGCTGATGATGCCCTTCCCCGTGGCGCTGGCCATTGCTTCGCCCGTGTCGGGCTGGCTGTCGGAGCGGTATTCGGCGCGTTTAATCACGACGGTGGGATTCGGGTTTATCATTATCGGGGCCTCTATGTTTGTAGGCATTGGCACGCACCCGTCCATCGCGTACATTATTGTGGCCCAATTGATGATGGGCACCGGCTCGGGCACCTTCCAGGCCCCCAATAATAACACGATTATCGGCGGGGCGCCAAGCGACCGGCTGGGCATGGTGGTCAGCATCAGCGCGCTGGCGCGCAATATGGGGGCGGTGATGGGGATTGCGCTGTCGGTCTTGATTTTTTCCTCGGTCAAACGCCATTACTTGGCAGCCGGCCTGGCGGGACAGGACGCTTTTATGAATGCGTATCAGGCGTCTATGGTGTTTTGCATTGTGATGGCGCTGGCGGCGGCGTACTTCTCGGCCGCGCGCGAAAAACGCAAGAAACGCAAAAAACAGCCTACGGGTTTTTATGAGTCAACAACTGCTTAACCTGCCGCGCAAGTGGCTGATTTTTACCGTTACGGCAACGGGCACCTTTATGGGCACGCTGGACGGGGGCGTCGTCAACGTGGCGCTGCCGTCTATTGCCAATCAGTTTAACGCCAACATTGAAAACATCCAGTTTATCGTTACGATTTATCTCTTGGCGGTAACGTGTTTTCTGCCGATATTCGGCAAACTTTCCGATCTCTACAGCCGCAAAAAATTATATTTGGGCGGTTTTTTTGTGTTTGGCGTCGGCAGTATTTTATGCTCGCTGGCGGGCAGCCTGCCGATGATGATTTTCGCCCGCGCGGTACAGGGGCTGGGATCGTCGGCCATGATGGCCAACTCGCAGGCCATTATCGCAAAAGCCTTCTCCGGCAAAGACCGCGGGCGCGCGCTCGGCGGCATCGGGGCCGTGGTGGCGTTGGGCTCTTTGGCGGGGCCTGCCGTAGGCGGTTTTTTAATCCAACACTTTGGCTGGCCCAGCGTGTTTTGGGTCAATTTGCCCGTCTGCGCCATTGGCATTTGGCGCGGCCTGCAAATCATTCCGCGCTTTAACCCCAAGAGCAAAATGCGTATGGATATGTGGGGGGCGGTATTCTTTTTAATTTCTTGTTTTTCCTTCTTGTATGCGCTAAACGACGGCCCGTCCAAACATTGGAATGCGCCCATTATCTTAGGCGCGTTTGCAACGGCGGCCGTGTTCTTTGGGCTATTTTATTACCGCGAAAGAGTTTCCAAAACGCCCTTTATCGGACTGTCCATTTTTAAAGTGCGCGCCATTTCCTACGGATATGCGGTGGCGGTACTGGGGTTTATGGCGGTTTTTACCAATTCCGTCTTATTCCCGTTCTACGCCGCCGATATTTTACATTTGGATCCGGTGCAAACGGGCCTGCTGATTTTGCCGTTCCCGGTGGCGCTGGCGCTTTCGTCGCCGATCAGCGGGCTGCTGTCCGAAAAATATCCGGCCCGCCTGATTACGACCATTGGGCTGGGGCTGGTGATTGCAGGCACCCTGATGTTCTCGTTTATGGACGGGGAAACGTCCTTCTTCTACATTGCGCTGGCACAGCTGATTGCAGGCTGCGGCTCGGGCACTTTCCAGGTGCCTAACAACAATACCGTCATCAGCGCGGCGCCCAAAAACAAGTTGGGCATCGTCTCCAGCGTAAATGCGCTGGCCAGAAACGCCGGAATGATTATGGGCATTGCCCTTTCCGTGGCGGTATATGCGGCGGTGCAAAATCTTTTTATCAGCCGGGGAGCGGCCCCCGACGCCGCCTTTTTGCACGGCTATCAGGCCGCCATGTGGTTTGGCGCGGCGGTGGCGCTGGCGGGGGGAATTCTATCGGCCAAGCGGGATTAAAGCGGCAAAATTTGTGCATAAAAAAACCCCGCCAAACGGCGGGGTTTTTGCAAATCAAAGTCATCCGGCAAATTAATAGTTTTCCGGGTGAATCATGAAATAAGCCTGCGGGTGGGCGCACACGGGGCACACTTCGGGGGCTTTTTCGCCGATGTGAATGTGACCGCAGTTGGCGCATTCCCACATGACGATGCCGGCTTTTTTGAATACTTCCTGCGTTTCTACATTGTGCAGGAGCTTGCGGTAGCGTTCTTCGTGCATTTTTTCAATTTTGCCCACGGCTTCAAACAGATAGGCCAGTTTGTCAAAGCCTTCTTCTTTGGCTTCTTTGGCAAAAGTGGCATACATATCCGTCCATTCATAGTTTTCGCCGTTGGCGGCATCCAACAGGTTTTCGGCCGTGGTCGGAATGTCGTTATCGTGCAAGGCTTTGAACCACAATTTGGCGTGTTCGCGTTCGTTGCCGGCGGTTTGTTCAAAAATTTTGCTGATTTGCACAAAGCCTTCTTTTTTGGCTTTGGAAGCATAATAGGTGTATTTATTGGTAGCTTGCGATTCACCCGCAAAAGCCGCCATTAAGTTTTTTTCGGTTTTAGATCCTTTGAGTTCCATAGTTTCTCCTGTTTTCTTACCCATAAGCGCCTTATTTCTTGGCTTGGCACTTTTTACAAATTCCGCGAAGCTGCAAATTAACCTGCTTTACTTCGCCCATTTCCCGCGCCGCGCGAGGCAGCGGCAGGGGCGCGTCGCCCGTTTGCGGGAAGATATCGTACACTTCGCCGCAGCGGGTGCAGACAAAGTGGCAGTGGGGACGCAAATCCCCGTCAAAGCGGGCCTTGGACGAAAGCCCTACCCGCATCAGTAAATCCATATCCTCCAGCGAGGCCAACGTGCGGTACACCGTATCCAGCGACACATTGGGCAGGGTCTTGCGCACGGACTGGAAAACTTTTTCCGCACTGGGGTGCTCGCACGACTGCGCCACCGTGCAAAAAATTTCCCGCCGCTGCTCGGTAACGCGCAGGCCTTTTGCCCGGCATTGCGCTTCAAAGCGGTTTAGCCGTTTCTGAAGTTCTTCTTTTTGTTCGTTTAGTTGGAGGTTCATATTATTAATAATAATTCTTAATAAAAGTATATCATATTTTGCGAACAAAAAAACCGGATTTTTTTCAGATTTTATTTTTCGTTTCTTTATCATACCATAAAACAAGCAACAAGACCGCCAAAAGGCGCCTTTTCAAAATGTTATAATAACCGTAGTCGTACAATTGCAGGAGGGAATATGAAATTTGATTGTTATTTGCCAACTAAAATTTTATTTGGCGCCGGCCGCTTAAACGATTTGGCCACCGCCAAACTGCCGGGCAAAAAAGCCCTGATTGTGATTTCGGCCGGTACGTCCATGCGCAAGTACGGGTATTTGGAACGGGTTCAAAAATTATTGGCGCAGCAAGGCGTAGAGAGCGTGGTGTTTGACAAAATTCTGCCCAACCCCATTTTGGCCCACGTCACAGAAGGCGCGGAGCTGGCCCGCAAGGAAGGATGTGATTTTGTAATCGGCCTGGGCGGGGGAAGCAGCATTGATTCCTCCAAATCCATTGCCGTGATGGCCAAAAACCCCGGCAATTATTGGGATTATATCAGCGCCGGCTCCGGCAAAGGCAAATTCCCCAAAGAAGGGGCTCTGCCCATTGTGGCCATTACCACCACGGCCGGCACCGGTACGGAAGCCGACCCGTGGACGGTGATTACCAACGGGCCCGAAAAAATCGGCACCGGATGGGATTTTACGTTTCCGACGCTTTCCATTGTAGACCCGGAACTGATGACCTCCGTTCCGCCGCATTTGACCGCTTACCAAGGGTTTGACACGCTGTTTCACTGCACGGAAGGGTATATTGCCAACATCGCTACGCCCGTTTCCGACGCGCTTGCCTTGAAAGCCATTGAACTGATTGCCAAATACCTGCCGCGCGCCGTAAAAGACGGCAACGACCTGGAAGCGCGCGCCAACGTGGCACTGGCCAACACGCTGGGCGGCATGGTGGAAACCTTTTCCTCCTGCACCAGTGAACACTCGCTGGAGCACGCCTTAAGCGCCTATTACCCCAAATTGCCGCACGGGGCGGGGCTGATTATGATCTCGCTGCCGTACTACAAGTTCTTCCTGGGCAAAGTGGCCGACGAACGCTACGCCAATATGGCGCAGGCGATGGGCGAGGACGTCCGCTCCCTGCCGGCCGAAAAGCGCGCCCAAGCGTTTATTGCCGCACTGGAAAAACTGCAAAAAGCCTGCGGCGTGGACAACCTGAAAATGAGCGACTACGGCGTAAAAGCCGACGAAATGGACAAGCTGGCCACCACCGCCAAAGAAACAATGGGCGGGTTATTTACGCTGGACGTTCATTCGTTGACGCACGAAGAAGCCATCCAAATTATGAAAGAAGCTTACAAATAGCTCCCTTCTTTATTAAAAAGCCAGGCCTTGCGGGCCTGGCTTTTTTATGCTGAGCAAGAATCAATTTCACCAAGCGGAAACAGGCCTTTTTTGCTATTCTATATTTATGAACACCCCGCAAGACTTCAAAAACACGGTTTTTCATACCGCTATCATCGGGGCGGGCGCCTCGGGCCTGATGTGCGCGGGGTCGTTTGCCCAGTCCAAAATTTTAATTGACCGCAACGCCAAATTCGGCGTAAAAGTGGGCGTGAGCGGCGGGGGAAACTGCAACTTCTCCAACCGTTTTGTTTCCGCGGCCGATTACCTGAGCCAAAATAAACACTTCTGCAAAAATGCCTTGGCGGCTTTTACGCCGCAGGATTTTGTGGACTTGCTGCACGCGGAGCATCTTCCCTTTGAAGAACGCGCCGACGGACAGTTGTTTTCGTTTGGCGCCGTGCCGATTGTGCAAATGCTGGTGCGCCGTGCCAAAGCCGCCGGCACGCAGTTTTTGCCCAACACCCAAGCCTTGGACGTACGCTTGGAAAACGGCCTGTTTACCGTCGTTACCTCGGAAGGCCCTGTTCGGGCACAGCACGTGGTGCTGGCCTGCGGGGGGCTTTCGTTTCCGGCGCTGGGGGCGTCCAACTTTGGGTTTAAAATGGCGCAGAAATTTGGGCTCCCTGTCGTGGAAACACGCCCCGCGCTGGTAGGGCTTACGTTTCCTAAGCCGCTGCAAGCCCGGTTCCGTCAACTGGCGGGCAGCAGTCTGTCAGCGGTCGTTTCCTGCGGTAAGCACGCGTTTGAAGGGCAGCTGCTGTTTACGCACGAGGGCGTCAGCGGCCCGGCCGTGCTGCAAGCCTCGCTTTACTGGACACCCGGCCAAAGCGTGCAAATTGACTTTTTGCCGCACATTAATGCGCTGGAATACCTGCATGCGCAGAAGAACAAAGTTCATTCCTTTGCCGCGGCCCTGCACGGAAAATTATCCGCCAAAACGGCCAAAACGCTCTTAGCCCCGTGGGAGGGGGATTTGCCCAACGCACCCCGTCCGCAGCTGCAAGCCGCCGCCCAAGCGTTAAACCATTTTACCTTTGTGCCCGCCGGTACCGCCGGCTACACCCGCGCCGAAGTAACTGCCGGAGGGGTGGACACCCGGGCGATCAATCCCACTACGCTGGAAGCCCGCGACGTGCCGGGACTGTATGTGATAGGAGAGTTGTTGGACGTTACCGGCCGGCTGGGGGGATTTAATTTGCAATGGGCGTGGAGCAGCGGTTTTGCCGCCGCCAAGGCGCTTGAAAAACTTTTTTAATTTTCGCGCGCACGTACGCGCGTTTTGCTATAATGTTGGGTGTATAGAGTAAAGGGTTTACATGAACTTAAGAGAAAAACAAAACATTTTTAAATTGCTCTTGGAAGGGCTCCGCTTGGTAAACCGCGCCGGTACGGTGCTGTTCGTCTACATTATCATTGCATTGGCATTAAATTCCTTGCCGTGGTGGCTGCCTCATTTTAACATCTCGCCTATCTTGATTAAGCTGTTTAATGTGTTGGCGTCTTCCTTTTTGGTGGTGCTGTTGTGGCGCGTACTGGCGGCAAAAGCCGATAACTTCGGCGAATCTTTTTCCAACTCGCTTTCTGCATCGGTCATTCCCTGTTTTTACCTGCTGCTTTTTAACCTGTTGCTGGGGGTGGCTTGCGTACTGGCTATTCTGATACTGCTGCCCATGCTTAAGTATCTCCAAAATGCAGGCCAGATACTGGTAAGCTTACTTGCCTTTTTTGTATCGGTTCGGCTTTGTTTTGCCATCCCCGCTATCGCGCTGCGCGCCCAAGGCCCCGTAAAAGCCATTATTTACAGCTGGGAAATGACGCGGGGGATAAAAGCCTTCTTTAAAACCATGTTCGTGCTGCTTGTCTGCACGGCCTTGCCGGTGCTCTGTTCCCTCGGTATTCTGCGGGCCCTTTATGTAATTATTCCGCTTCATTTTGCGGACAGTTTTAACCTAGCCGCGCTTACGCCGGGCTGGTATGCGGTGGGGGCCGGGTGTTTCTTTATTATAATGGCCGTAGGCTGCTGGGCTTTTGCCACTTTTCTGCTCTTTTTCTTAAATTGCGACTACGGTGAAAACCGCGACTCTTTTACCCCTGAGGCCCAAACGCAGATTACCTCGCAAACCACTCAGGTCTTTGGAGAGGACAACAACGTGCTTCCGCCCGGAGTTGGAAAAATTGTTACCCCGCAGGAAGCGGCCCAAATTCAGGTCACCAAAGCTTCGGTTAAAACCGTAACCGACGAAAAAGAAGTCCAACAACACTTGGAGCAGGTCTACCAGCCGCAGGCCAACGATGTGGTGCAGTATACGGAAGAAGACCGCATGCCCACGATTTTGTTTGATGACGAAATGGCAAAACAAATAGAAGAAAACAGAAAAATGTGGACGAAAAAAGAAGAAGAAAAAACGTCCAAAAACGAGGAAGGAAACGAAGGACAAAGCATTAAAATGTCCAAATAACTATGCACCGATACGCTTACGACAGTTCTTGCATACACCGTCCTTTGCAATCTTTTAAAAGTTGCAAAGAATCAAATTTTGCCGCATGTTACGGAGGGAACCCTGTGTTGGGGCTCTCTCTTTTTTTAAGTTCATTTACTAAGGAGAACCCCTTATGTCAACCCTGCTAAACACGCTTAACCTCTTAGGCGGCTTGGCTATTTTTCTGTTCGGTATGAAGATCATGAGCGACGGCCTGCAAAAAGTGTCCGGCGAAAAAATGCGCCAGCTTTTGGGCATCGCCACCACGAACCGCTTTGCGGCCACCGCCTGCGGTGCGTTGGTAACCAGCATTATTCAATCGTCCAGCGCCACCACGGTAATGGTGGTGGGCTTTGCCAGCGCCGGCCTGCTGACGCTGCACCAGTCGCTAGGCGTTATTTTCGGGGCCAACATCGGCACCACCATGACGGCGTGGATCGTCAGCTTGTTCGGGTTTAAAATGCAAATTTCGCTTTTTGCGCTGCCGGTCATTGCGGTGGGTTTTTTCGCCCAGTTTATTCCGCGGTTTATCGTCGTGCGCCGCATCGGCGAAACCATGGTGGGCTTCGGGCTCTTGTTCTTGGGATTGGATATTATGAAAAACGCCATCCCCGCCGACTTTGCCCAAAACCCGCAAGTCGTGGCATGGATTTCCCGCTTTCAGCCCAATAATCTTTTTAACCTGTTGATCCTGATTTTCAGCGGTACGATTTTAACGGTTATTTTGCAGTCTTCGAGCGCGGTTATGGCCATGACGCTTACCTGCGCCGCCGCCGGGATTATTGATTTTCCTACTTCCTGCGCGCTGGTGCTGGGGGAAAACATCGGCACCACCGTTACCGCCAACCTGGCCGCCATCGGCGCCAGCAAAAACGCACGCCGCGCGGCGCTGGGCCATTTCCTGTTCAACGTCATTGGCGTGTTTTGGGTAGCGTGCATTTTCAAACACTTTGTACACTTTGTAGACTGGCTGGTGCCCGGCTCGCCTTATACCAAGGAGACCGAAGTGCTTACCGCCGTGCTGCCGTATCACATTTCCGCCTTCCACACCACGTTTAACGTGTTAAACACGATGCTGATGCTGCCGCTGATTAACCAGCTGGCCAAGCTGACGTATCTGATTATTCCCAAATCCAAACGGGAAGACAAAAAAGAACACGAACTGATTTACCTTTCCACCCGCTTTACGCAAACGCCGGAACTGGCGCTGATTGCGGTGCGCAAAGAAGTGGAACGGATGATGAGCTTTGTAACCAAAATGACCGATAAACTCATCCACGCCGTAAAAGTGGACGACGAAAAAATGTTCCAACGCCTGATTGACGACGTAAAAGAAGCCGAAAAAACGACCGACGTGCTGGAACACAAAATCAACCTCTATTTAACTTCGCTTTCGCACGGCAACCTTTCGCGCCATGCGGTGGCGCAGGCATTTTCGCTTTTTGACGTGCTTAACAGCATTGAGCGCATGGGCGACTGCGGCGAAAAAATCGCCCGCATTTTGGAAAAATTCCACACCAAACAGCCCTTTGCCCAGGCGGACGTAAACGACTTGGAAATTATCGCCAAACTGACGAAAGAAATTACCAAGCGCACCCGCCGCGTACTGGTGGATTTCCAACAGCCCACCCGCCAGTGGCACGATCAGGCCGAACGCACCTTTGCCGAAGCCATTCACGACGAGGAGCAACTAAACGCCCTGCGCAAGCGCCTGCTGCGCGACCGCCGCGAACGCATCAACGCCGGGCAGGAAGCCTCGCCCGATTCCATTACCGCTTACGCCGATATTTTAAACAACTTTGAAAGAATCGGCGATTATGCCATGCGCGTAAACGAAAACATCCTGGGCATGCGCGCCGAAGAACGGGTGTATCACAACCCGATGGTGGAACAACAGGAACCTGCCCTTCCGCCGCAGGCATAAGGAGCTTTGCATGAAGTTCAGCCCGACAACGGTATTTCAGGACGTTACCAGCTTCTTCCCCATGCTGTGGGCCATTGTGCGGGGACGCTGGAAAATGCCCTGGAATACCTTGTTTTGGGCGGTGCTGTGCGTGGTGTATTTGCTTTCTCCCATAGACGTATTGCCAGACGTAATGCCGATAATAGGCATTACGGACGACGGGGCATTTATCCTGCTGGTGCTTACTTTGCTGCATAAAGATCTTTCCGCTTTCCGCGCGGCGCGCGCCGAGGCAAAAAATGTGTTGGAGGCACAGGTTCTCCCGCCTGACCCTGCCGACAAAAAATAACGTCCTCTTTTGCTTGCCACCCAAGACGTAAAAAACTACAATATACCTATGAAAAAATTCCTGAAACTCTGTTTCAAAATCGCGCTTGTGCTCGTGATTTTGGGGGTGGCGGCATTGGTTGCCCTGCGGCTGATGTTCCCGCCCGAAAAACTCAAGTCTATGGCGCTTGAGTACGCAAAAAACAATTTGCAGCGGGAAATTTCGTTTGACGGCATTTCCCTAAACTTGGTGGGGGTAACGCTGGACAATTTTGCCATTTCGGAAAATACCACCTTCCAAAACGGCACCTTTGCCAAGGCCGATAAACTGGTGGTAAAAATTGCGTTAAAACCCTTATTTAAAAAACGCGTAGAAATCGCCACCGTACAGCTGGACGGACTGGATGTCAACGTTATTAAAAAGCAAGACGGCTCGTTTAACTTTGATACGCTCATCCCCGCGTCCGACCCGGCGGCGGCCGCCTCTGCGGAGCAACCGGCTCAGCCGGCGGCGGCTTCGTCTTCGGCGTTTGTACTGCTGGCCGATAAAATTTCCGCCAACGACTGCAGTTTTTCATATCACGACCTGCAGACCGGGATGAAAGCTTCCGTAGACAAGCTGAACCTGGAAATCAACCAGCTGGATTTGGCGGAACCGTTTGACGTTAAAATCAATTTTAATACGTTCTATCAGCAAAAGAACGGCCCTGCCGTGGCGGTACCGGTCAATATCGCATTGCGCGTATTTTTGTCCAATTTGGATATGAAAAACGCCTACGTGACGGTAAACGATATCTCGGCTTCCTATAAAACGGTCAAATTCCAATTGAAAGGCGGCGTGCGCGATTTTACCGCACCGCAGGCCGATTTAACCGGCACCTTAAGCGGCATCAGCAACGCGATCTTCGCCGACTTCCTGCCCAACCTACCGGATTTCTCGCTGCCGGTCATCAATATGAACCTGAAGGCCGCGGCGGACTTGGAAAAATCTTCCGCCACCATTTCGCAGGCCAAGCTCTCAGTGATGGACAGCGCCCTCTCGGCCTACGGCACCGTAGGCTGGAACGGCCCCGCGCCCACGTATTCCGTCAATGCCGATCTGACCACCAACCTGGCCCAAATCGTCCAGATGACCAGCACCGTAGCCGGCTTTAATCCGGGCGGCGTCATCAGCGGGTCTTTTAAAGCCACGGATAAAAACGAAGGAAAAGACATCAGCGGCTCGGTTACGTTTAAAGACATTAGCGCCATGTATGAACCGTTTACCGTTTCGCAGTTAAACGGCACGGTCAATATCGCTTCGCTGGATAACATTTCCTCCAATTCGCTGACGGGATTGCTAAACGGGGAAAAATTCACGTCTTCCTTCTCGTATCAGAATATCAAAGACGTGATGAACGTGGTGCTGAACCTGGATTTAGCCAAGTTTACGCTAAAAGAACTGCCCGCGGCCGCTGCGGAAACGACCGCTGAAGCGGCCCCGCAAACCGCGGCGGAGGACTCCGCTTCTCAAGAAGCCCAGCCGGCCGCCCAAACGACTGCGGCTTCTTCCGGCAACCTGCTTTTAAACCTTAAAGCCAACATAAAAGTAGGCCCCATTGAAGTGCCTTATTTCCGGGCGGACGGATTTTCGTTAACGGCCAATCTGACCGATATTACCGACACCATGACCAAGGCCAACGGACAAGTGTCCTTTAACCTGCAGCCGGGCGCCATTACGAATTTGGATTCGTTTGTAAAAGAAAACAAAATCGTAAAAATTCTGCTCTTGCCTATCAGCATTGTGCGCAAGGTGGCGGGCGCGCTGAATGTGGAGCTGTTCCCCGCGCAGGAAAACGCCCAAAAAGGCGAAATTTCCTTTACCAGCGGCGAAGGCGTTTACACGTTTGTAAACGGCGTGATGCGCGTAGACAAAACCACCTTCAACTCGCAGGTAACCGACATTTCCGGCTCGGGCACGATTAACTTCCTCACGCAGGCGTTGGATATGAAAGTGTCCGCCACGGTGCTTACCTCGCAAACGCCGGTCGTCATCAAAATCGGCGGCACGATGGACAACCCCAGCGGCAAGCTGGACGTAGTCAGCACGGTAGGCTCCTTGGTGGGGGGCATTTTGAATTATAAAACGTCCGGGAAAGTCGTCAGCGGGACGGCCAACGCCGCCGGCAATGTGGCTTCGGGCGCGGTAAAAACAACGGGCAAAGTGGCTGCCACCGCCGCCAACGCCGCCGCGGACACCGTAAAAGGTACGGTAAACGCGGCCAAAGACGCCTTGAAAGGACTGGGGGGACTGTTTAAAAAGTCCGACTCGTCCGAAGAAAAGAAATAAAACAGCTGTTTTTTAAAAATCCCCGGAGAAATCCGGGGATTTTTTTACACCAAACTTTTCCTTCTTCTTTCCTCGGCGGCCCTTTAGCCGAAGGCGTTTCTTAAAAGCCCTTTTTAATTTGCCTTGCAAGGCGCCGATTTCAGCTGACGCGTGTGCGGAAATATCATATAATAAACAATATATGGGACATTTTTTGCTTTTCCTTACGAACCTGATTTTCCCGTTTGCCGCCTTGGGCGTAGTGGTGGGGTTTTTGCTCTCGCCCCGCAGGGGCCTGCTCAAACACTTGGGCCAAGAACTGAAAGAACGCTTCGGGCTAGAAGAAGAGGGGGAAATCCCGCAAAAAGCCATTTGGCTTCACTGCGCAAGCGTGGGGGAAGTAATGTCGATGAAAGAAGTGATTGCCCGCCTGAAAGATTTTTATAAACGCGACATTTTAGTAACCACCACCACCGAAGCCGGCAAAGAAACCGCTTTAAAAAACCCGAACATTTCCAAGGCGCTGCTTGCCCCGCTGGATTTTTATCCTTCCTGCAAGCGTTTTATCACGCTGGCAAAACCTTACCGCTTGTTTATTGTAGAACGGGAAATATGGCCCAATATGCTCCAAGCCGCCCATCAGGCAGGCGTTCCTGCGGCCCTGATTAACGGGCGGATTTCCGCCAAATCCACCCGCGCCTACAAATGCGTGCGCCCCTTATTTAAACAAGTACTGGGAACACTGGCCTTTGCGGCCCTGCAAACCCAGCAAGCCGCCCAGCGCTACGAAGAATTGGGCCTGCCCAAAGACCACATTTTTGTATGCGGAAACGTTAAATACGACACGCTAAACGACCGCCCCGCCAAAACCGCGGAAGTAAACAAAATCCTTACCGCCTTGGGCTGGAGCGGAAAGCAAATTCTGGTCTGCGGCAGCACCCACCCGCTGGAAGAAACCATGCTTCTGCGCGCCGCGCCGGAATTTGTCAAAAAAGGGATTAAAATTATTTTTGCCCCGCGCCATTTGGAGCGCAAGCCCGAAATTGAAATGACCCTGCGCCAAAGCGGGCTGCGCTACGCGTTTGTAAGCCAGCAAAATTTTAACAAAGAAACCGATATTTTATGCGCCGACGTGATGGGGCTGCTGCAATCGCTCTACGCCTGCGCTACGCTGGCTTTTGTGGGGGGATCTGTGGAGCGGCGCGGCGCGCATAATTTGCTGGAGCCGGCCATTTTGTCCAAAACGGTTTTATTCGGAAAATACTTTTACAATGCCCCGCTTACCGCCCAGGCCCTATTGGAAAACGGCGGGGGGGTGCTGGTAGACGAATCCAATTTTAAAGAAACGGTACTGCGCCTGCTGGCCGACCCGGCCCAGCTGGAGAATATGTCCGACAAAGCGCGCAAAGCGGCGCTTAGCTTTAAAGGAGCAACCGACAAAATAATGGAAGTGGTAAAAAACTATGAACGAAAATGAACCTAAAATTTTGGTCGTACGCCTTTCTTCGCTGGGGGATATTGTGCTGTCTTCTCCCGTGTACAAAAACCTCAAAGCCAAATGGCCCCACGCGCACATTACGCTAATGGTAAAGCCCCAGTTTGCCCAAGTGCTGGCCGGGCACCCGGACATTGACGAAATTATGGTGGCAAAAAAGGGCCTCTGGGCCAACATCCGCCAAATCCGCGCGGGCCACTACACGCATTATTTGGATTTGCACTCCACGCTAAAAAGCATTTTGATGGGCTTTTTCAGCCGCATTCCCAACCGCATCCGCTACGATAAAAATTCCGTGGCCCGCCGCATGCTGGTTAAATTTCACAAAAATTCCCCGGTTTTGGAAAAACACACGCTGGACAAATACTTGGAAGCGTTAAAAGCGTGGGACATTGACATTAAATACAAAGCCCCCAAACTGGGCGACTGGGCCTACCAGCACGCCAATATGACGGGCAAAAAAGTAAACAAAATAGGTATTTTCCAAACCTCGTTCATCGGCGACAGCGTGCTGACCACGCCCTTAATCCAAAAAACGGCCAAGCTGTTCCCGGAGACAAAAATCGTGGTCATCACCCGCCCGCAGACGGAAGACATCTTCCGCCCGATGAAGGAAGTTTCCGAAATCATTTTAAACGACAAAAGAGGCTGGAACAAAATTTTTGGCGTATGGAAAACCGCCAAAGCCATTAAAAATTCCGGCATTGATATTTTGCTCGTGCCGCACCGCAGCTTCAGAAGCGCGCTGATTGCCTGGCTTTCGCGCGTGCCGGTGCGCATTGGGTTTACGTCCAGCGAAGGGTGGTTCTTCTATACCAAGACGGTTCCGTTCTCGTGGATGATTCACGATGCGGAGCGGAATTTGTCGCTCCTGCAGGGAATTGTAAAAGAGAAATTTACGGCCGAAAAACTCAGCATGCGCTATGCGCCGTCCGCCGAAGAAAATGTGGCCCGCCTGATGAAAGATTTCAATTTGGAAGGGCAAACCTTAGTCGGCATTCACGCGGGCAGCGCCTGGCCCACCAAATGCTGGCCCATGGAGTATTTTGTGCAGCTCATCAGCCGCCTGCAAACGGAACTGGGCGTGAAGGCCGTGCTCGTGGGCGGCGGCGCCAAAGACGCCGACCTGGGCGAAAAAATCTGCCAGCTTTCCAAAGGGCACGCCGCCAATTTGTGCGGCAAAACGAGCCTGGCCGACTTAATGGCGCTGATGAAACACTTTAAACTGTTTATCACCAACGATTCCGGCCCCATGCACATCGCCACCGCATTTGACGTGCCCACCTTGGCCATTTTCGGCCCCACCACGCGGGAGTTGGGATTTTTCCCGTACGGGGAAGGGCACCGCGTGATGGAAGTGAAAGACCTGCCCTGCCGCCCGTGTGCCTTGCACGGGGGGAGAAAATGCCCCTTGGGTCATTTTAAATGTATGAAAGACATCCTGCCCGACCGCGTTTTCCAAAACGCCAAGGAGATGCTGGAAGAAAACCACTCCCTGCCCGCGCAGACGGAGAAAAAAGCCGAACCGGCAACCGCCAAATAGACCTTGTACAATAAAAAAACCCCGGAATTTCCGGGGTTTTTTATGTGTAACAAACCGTTAAAAAATGTCGTCCGGCCGCTCGTCCAGCGCTTCTTTTGTTTTCAAAAAGAGCTGTTTAATTTGCGGCAGTTTTTCAAGCGGAATCCAAATTCCTTTTTTGGTAAACCCGCAGTCTTCCTGCCATTGGCGCAAGTCCAGCCCGCGCCGCCCTTTAAACGAACCGACCGACGCCACCACGCAAATGCCCGGCCGTTTGGCAAATTTACCCAACTGCCCGTTGGAAACGGCTTTGGGATCATCGGGCAAGGCGGCCAGCAGCGGCTCCAGCGCGCGTACGATTTCGGGCGTCATGGTAATGCCGTCGCGCGTCGCGCCAGAAAAACTGTCCGAAGCGACATAGCGCCGCACCGATACGTAGCGGTAGCCCCGGTAGGCGTCAATCGTAAAGCGGATTTCTTCCCCGTTTTCCAGCGGGCAAGAGCCGATATCCCGTAATAAAGTAAAGCTGCTTTCACTCATTTTTTTCTTCCGCCTGCCCAAAAGGAGGCGTCCCCCTGTTGCTTATCTTCTAAAATATGATATGATAGCTTTAGTTATATTCTAGTGATTGCCTAGGATAAAATCAAGCAGTTTTTGTATAATAAATTAAAAGTTTTCCACTTTTTAATTAAGGACGATTATGACCGAAAACCCTTCTTCTTCTTTGGTAGGAAAAGAAATCTCCGGATGCGAAATTTTAAACAAAGTGGCCGAAGGCGGCATGGGCGCCGTCTATAAAGCGCGCCATAAAGCGTTAAACAGAATCGTATGCGTTAAAATTTTAAGTCCCGCCTTGGCAAACGACAAAAAAGCCGTGGAACTTTTCCTGACCGAAGCCCGCGCCATTGCCGAGTTGGATCACCCCAACATCGTAAACGTATACAACGTAGGCAAAGAAAAAGGGTATTATTTTATCGTCATGTCCTTTATTGAAGGGCAGACGCTTTCCATGCTGCTTAAGCGCAACAAAGTGCTTCCCATCGGTTTGGTGCTGGATTTGTTTGAAGGCGTGCTCTTGGGCTTGGACGCCGCCCACGCCAAAGGTATTATTCACCGCGACATCAAACCTTCCAACATTTTAATCAATCCGCAGGGCCAGCCCAAGCTGGTGGATTTTGGTATCGCCAAAAAAGTAGACAAAGAAAAAGGCTCCACCAAAACCACCGAACTGGCCGGCACGGCGTATTTCATTGCGCCGGAACAGGCGTTGGGAAAAGATTTGGACACCCGCGCCGATTTGTATTCCGTAGGGGCCAGCTTGTATTACGTACTGACCGGGCAATTTCCCTATAACGGAAAAAACACGATTGATATTATTCAAAAACACATCAATGACCCCGTACCGGATCCCGCTAAACTGAGGCCGGATATGCCGGGGTGGCTGTCGCTGGCGGTGCAGAAACTAATGAGCAAAAATCCGGATGACCGCTTTCAAACCGCCAAGGAAACGTATCTCTACTTTAAAAAAATGCGCGCGGAAGACCAACTGCGCGTGAGAATGGGCAACTCGGGCCGTGCGATTGATTTGGGGGAAGAAGGCCCGCTTCGCATTGTAAAAGAAGAAAAAAGAACGACCGAAACCATCCGCCGGCAACGCGCCGAACAGGCCGCCGTGCGCAAGCCGACCACTTCGTCTGCCCATTTGCCACTCATACCGCAGGTGGATGCATCGGCACCTAATGAACCCGCCGAAAAGAGAAAGCCAGCTTCCCAGCCCACCATCCGCATGATGGAAGCAAAAGACGTAAAACCGGTGGACGTATTTGTACCCGCCGCCAAAAAAGCGGACAAGCCGATTTTAACGGATAAATTTGGCCTGGGGGCCCGCGTGTTAGCCAAAATGGCCATTTTCCTGCCGCTTTTTATGGTGTTGGCGGGAGCGGTTATGTATGTGTTTTACCTGCTGGGCAAAATCTGTTCCGTCCATATAGACGAGCAAGCCGGGCTGGTGTCCAATCTGATTATGCCCTTCTTTGCCTCCACTTATGAGCCCAACCAACTGCTGATGACGGGCATTGCCCTGGGGTTGTTGGTGGTGGTGTTTGCCTCGTCGTCCATTCGCGCCTTTTCCCGTTCCACTACGCTACTTTTGGTGCTGGCGTTGGTGTCTTATATGGCGGGGCTCTTTACCCCGCAAGTGCCGTTTATGGAACTGGCCAACGTAAGCCAATTTATTTTTACGCCGGAGTATTACTTATGCTATTTGGTGTTCGTCGCGGCATGGGCCGTCAGCTTGTGCTGGACGATTAACCGCTCGCTGGGGCAGCGCATCTTGGCGGCTTCCCTGTCGGTATTGGCCATAGTGCTGGCGTATTTATCCTCCCACTTGTCCATTGCGCCGGATACGCAGTCGCTGGTGGTGAAAATCGTCTTTTATGCGGGGCTCTTTTGTGCGGTGCTGTGCGTGTACCACTTGGCGGCCCGCAGCGAAAAAGACCGCATTCTGCTGCCCTGTTTCCTGCTGTTATTTGCGGGGGCGGCCATTTGGGCCTATTCCGTTTCCGGCCTGGCGGGCAACATCAACAAATCGCTTGATGTGCTGACCGCCAACATCGTGGTCAAAGAAACCGACGTCGTTAAATCCAACCAAAAAGTAGAAGATTTGGTCGGAATAGACACGCGCCGGCAGGTGTTTGCGTCGCTTAATAAAACAAACGAATTGACCAATATGCCAGATGACCAGGCCTATGAATTTTTATCCAAAAAAATAAACCAAGAGGCGCCGAACGTATTTGACGAAAATACCAAGCCGCTTTTTATCTACTTTCTGCTGAATTATTACCGGGGCGGGGAAAGCAAAATGAAGTTTACCGTGTGGGATTATGCGATGAGCTTCCCCGTAAAAAACTTTAACGTAAATGCCCAGCATAACAACGCATATTTCTTTTTGTTAGCGATGTTATACGTGTTTGGAATTATTTCCTGTGCGGGAACTATCTTTTTCAGTGAGGAATTATGAGCAGCTTCGATATTGAGTTTGCCGCCGTAACCGATATTGGGAAAATCCGCGAGAAAAACGAGGATAACGTCCTCATCTCTTCCGACTTGGGGCTGGGCGTCGTAGCCGACGGAATGGGCGGGCACAGCGCCGGAGAAATTGCCAGCAACATTGCGGTTTCCGTATTGGCGGAAACCATCCGCAAGGTAAATAACCAGCAATTAAAAATTCCGGATAATTTCCTGCCCAAGTTAGACCCGGTGGAAAGAAAACTCTTAATGGCCGCCAATCTGGCCAATGCCGCCATTTACTCCACGGCGCAATCTTCGGATATTTACCGCATGATGGGCACCACCCTGACGGGCGTTTTGTTTGACAAAGACTGCGCCACCGCCGTACACGTGGGGGATTCCCGCTTATATTTATTCCGCGATAATAAAATCGTCCAAATCACTACCGACCATTCTTTGGCGATGGAACACGTCCGCCGCGGCCTGCTGACCCGGGCGGAAGCGGATCACTCTAAAATTCAAAACGTCTTAACCCGCGCCATGGGAATCAAAAAGAACATCGAGTTTGACCTGCTTAAATTCCCGGTAAAAGTGGGGGATATGCTGCTGCTGTGCTCGGACGGGCTTTACAAAGGCCTGCGCGAATGCGATATGGCCGCCATGTTGGCGCAAGGCCAGCAAACCCCGATTGTAAAGCTTTGCAAACAACTGGTGCGCGTTTCCAATGAAAACGACGGGCAGGACAATATCTCGGCCGTTTTAATCAAGATTTTGCCTGCGCAAAAAATGTCCTTTAAACAGCGCTTGCGGCGCTTCTTTTCAAAAGCATAAAATCTGTTTGTACCGTCTTAATGAACAACCCCTTTTTTAGCACTCTAAGAAAGGGGTTGACAATTTTCATCAGATATGCTAAATTAGCATTAAGCTTAAGCGAGTGCTAATAACACCGCAGGCGATTTGAAACATATTTTCGTAAAGGAGTGAATGGAATATGGCAGAAGTTAAAATTAAACCGTTGGGCGACCGCGTAATCGTAAAGCCCATCGAAAGAGAAACCATGAAGGGGGGAATCATCATTCCGGACACCGCTAAAGAAAAACCGATGGAAGGCGAAGTGTTAGCCGTCGGGCCGGGCAAGTTGAACGACAAAGGCGAACGGGCGCCCATGGATGTGAAAAAAGGCGACCGCGTGCTGTACGGCAAATACTCCGGCACGGAAATCAAGCTGGACGATGAAGCGTATTTAATCATTCACCAAGACGAAATCTTGGGCATTTTGGGGTAAGAGAGAGGAAGTGAAACATTATGGCTAAACAAATTATTTACGGCGATGAAGCCCGCGCCAAAATGAAATCGGGCATTGAAAAAGTTGCAAACGCAGTAAAAGTTACGCTGGGCCCCAAGGGCAGAAGCGTAGTGTTGGAAAAAAAGTTTGGCTCTCCCTTGATTATTGACGACGGCGTAACCATCGCCAAAGACATTGAACTGGAAGACAAATTTGAAAATATGGGCGCGCAGCTCATCCGCGAAGTAGCTTCTAAAACCAACGACGTCGCGGGCGACGGTACCACCACCGCCACGGTATTGGCCAACGCCATGCTGACCGAAGGGATTAAAAACATCACCGCCGGCGCCAACCCGACCTTGGTGAAAAAAGGCATCGAAATGGCCGTAGAAGCCACCAAAGAAGAACTGAACAAAATGCACAAACCGGTCAAAACCAAAGAAGAAAAAGCGCAAATTGCCACCATTTCTTCCAACGACCGCGAAATCGGAAATATGATTGCCGAAGCCATTGAAAAAGTGGGTGCCGAAGGCGTCATCACGGTAGAAGAAGGCAAAACCGCCACGACTCAGCTGGACATCGTGGAAGGGATGCAGTTTGACCGCGGCTATATTTCGCCTTACTTT
The DNA here is from genome assembly GCF_002159705.1 of Elusimicrobium sp. An273. Classification (NCBI taxonomy): domain Bacteria; kingdom Pseudomonadati; phylum Elusimicrobiota; class Elusimicrobia; order Elusimicrobiales; family Elusimicrobiaceae; genus Candidatus Avelusimicrobium; species Candidatus Avelusimicrobium gallicola. The sequence continues at coordinate 5,339 of NZ_NFJD01000002.1, read as the reverse complement.
GTAACCGATTCCGAAAGAATGGAATGCGTGCTTGAAAATCCCTACATCATTGTAACGGATAAAAAGATTTCGTCTATGAACGAACTCTTGCCGGTACTGGAAAAAATTGTACAAAGCGGCAAACAGTTCCTCATCATTGCCGAAGATGTGGACGGCGAAGCGCTGGCTACGTTGGTAGTCAACAAACTGCGCGGCACCTTGAAAGGCTGTGCGGTAAAAGCTCCGGGCTTTGGCGACAGACGCAAAGAAATGTTGGAAGACATCGCCATTTTGACCGGCGGCGAAGTGTTGAGCGAAGAACGCGGCATTAAGCTGGACAAAGCCGAACTGGCCATGCTGGGCCAATGTGCCCGCGTGGTAGTGGACAAAGAAAACACCACCATCGTCAGCGGCAAAGGCAGCAAAGAAGCCATTGCCGCCCGCGCGGAACAAATCCGCAAACAGATTGAAAACTCCAAGAGCGAGTACGACAAAGAAAAACTCCAAGAACGCTTGGCCAAGCTCTCCGGCGGCGTAGCCGTCATCAGCGTAGGCGCAGCCACGGAAACGGAACTGAAAGCCAAAAAAGCCAAAGTGGAAGACGCCAAAAACGCCACCAAAGCCGGTGTGGAAGAAGGCCTTGTACCCGGCGGCGGAGTGGCCTTGGCGCGCTGCCAAAAGAAGTTGGACGCGTTAAAAGCCGATAACGAAGATATCCGCACGGGTATCAACATTGTCCGCAAAGCCTTGACGGCTCCTTTGAAACAAATCGCCGTCAACGCCGGGTTGGACGGAGCCGTAGTGGTAGACAATGTGCTCAAGATGACCGGCGCGGCCGACGGATACGATGCGGAAAAGAACCAATACTGCGACCTCTTAAAAGCGGGCGTAGTAGATCCGGCCAAAGTGGTTCGCACCGCCTTGGAAAATGCGGCGTCCATTACGGGGACGGTTCTCTTGACCGAAACCTTGGTGGCGGACGCTCCCGAAAAAGAAGGCGCTCACGCTCCTGCCATGCCCGGCATGGGGGGAATGGGCGGCATGATGTAATTTAAATGCCACACCAAAAGCCGGCCTGAAAAAGGCCGGCTTTTTTTATGGGTAAGATTTCCAAAAGACCTATATTTTTTGGGCCCTCTGTCCGAAGGGCCTGGGCCTTTTGGCCCTGGAAATATCCGCATTTATTATATATGATAAGTAAAGAAAGGTATATTTCCTTTAGGAGAAACTATGAAAAAAACATTCGCTCTTGTCTGTTTGTCTTTGTTAGGGGTTACCGCTGCATTTGCCGCCGGAAAACCGGCTTCTAAAGCCGATGTAAGCGCGGCCGTTAATGCCAAAGTGGCTAACGCCCTGCAGAACAATAACGGTGCCATTAAAAACAATCTGCGCGTAGATTTCAGAATTACCGAATACGTCACCCGCTATGTGGAGGACGGCGTCGTTTTCCCGAGTGAAGATGAACCGCAGAACGGCCGAATCCAAAAAGGCCCGTATGAAGCCGATTTAGCCTGCAAAGCGTACGCGCTGGACTCCAACTGGCTGATTCTTTCCGGCACCTGCATGCGCTACAGCCCCGACCCGGTACAGGTATATGAACCCACCTATTACGAACGCGACGGACGCGAAATAGATTCCGACTTCAGCGTAGGCAACTACTCTATCCCGGCCAAAAATTATGCCTATAACGACGATATAATGTTGCTGTGGACGGGAGATGCCAATACCGCTAAGTTCTTAAGTGAGCTGCCCAAAGTAAACGTGCTGGCGGTTTCTTCGCCCAACAAATTGTTTGCGCTGAGCGACGTCAACACCTTTAAAATTAACACGGCCCGCTTGGGAACCAATGCCATCCGCGAAAGAAAACTGAAAACCAACTCGATTAAAGGCAATATGCTGCAGTTGGAAGAAGGCGCCACGGATCTTTCCGGCACGGCCACCGACCCGTTGTTTTTGGTCACTCCGAGCGGCAGAGAATTCTTAGCTGGCTACAACGACGGTATTTTGGGTTATGCGTTGCAAATTACTTTTAACGACATCGTCCACACCTTTGACGGCAGAACCTCCAAAGATTATTTCACGCTGAGTGAAAAAGACTTGAACTTCATCAAAAAAACCGTCTTGGAACAACGCCCCGGCGATTGGAAACGCATTAAAAACCGCCTGTTCTTGGATCAAACGGCAACCCCGTATTTCAAATAAATTTTACCAAGAAGCGAAACGAACACCGGCCTTAAAAAAAGGCCGGTGTTTTTAGTATAGAACGGCGCCAAATTTCATATAATAAATTAAATTCAAAAAAGGGGGTATCTATGAATAATCCGATGTTAAATGAAAATGCGTTTAAACGCGCACAAGCACGCGCCCTGTCCGACACGGGCGTTATGACGCTGCAGGGCACCATTAATAAAACGTTCTTGTTGCTCTTTCTCTGCGTCGTCGGCGGAATGATTACCTGGACGCACTACCAAAGCTGGGCCGGAGCCACCGGGATTATCGCCATTGTAGCTTTTGTAGTGGCGCTTATTACTTCTTTTAAACCGACGGCCGCCCCGATTACTGCCCCGATTTATGCTTTCTTGGAAGGGTTGTTTTTGGGCGTTATTTCGGCCATGTACAATGCGCAGTTCCAAGGAATTGTGTTTAATGCCGTAGCGATCACGGTGCTGGTGTTTTTTGTGATGTTGTTTGTCTACAGAACCGGCATTATCCGCGTTACGCGCGGGCTGGCCGTGGGCATTTTCTCGGCCACTGCGGCCATTGCGCTTTTGTATATCGGGTCTTTTCTTCTCTCGCTCTTTGGCGTGAGCACCGCGTACTTAACGTCCAACTCGCCGCTGGCTATCGGCATCAGCGTGGTCATTTGTGCGGTGGCGGCGTTCAATTTTCTGTTGGACTTTAACTTTATTGACGCGATGACCTCCCGCTATCAGGCGCCGAAACATATGGAATGGTATGCCGGATTTGGCCTGCTGGTTACGCTGGTGTGGCTGTATATTGAAATTTTGCAGCTTTTGGCCAAAATGCAGCGCAAATAAATGCGTGCCGGAGCCGTACAAATTTTGTAAAATTTAAGAAGTGAAAGGCACGGCCTAAAGCCGGGCCGGAATTCAAAAAGGAGTCAAGGAAACTATGAATTTTGACAGCATTAAAAAAATTCAGGATGTTGACCTGAAAAACAAAAAAGTCTTGGTGCGCGTGGATTACAACGTGCCGCTGAAAGACGGAAAAGTAGACAACAACAAACGCATCGTTGCTACCGAAAAAACCATTAAACACTTGCTGGACAATAACTGCCGCATCGTGCTGATCGCCCACTTGGGCCGCCCGAAAGGCAAGGTTTGCCCGGAATTCAGCCTGGCTCCTGTAGCCGCCGAAGTGGAAAAACTGTTTGGCGTGCCGGTGCACTTTGCCAAAGACTGCGTAGGCCCGGAAGCCGATAAAGTGGTAGCCGAAACCAAGAACGGCGAAATCGCCTTGTTGGAAAACCTCCGCTTCCACCCCGAAGAAGAAAAGAACGATCCCGAATTTGCCAAACAACTGGCCAAACACGGCGAAGTGTTTGTGCAGGAAGCCTTCGGTACGGTACACCGCGCCCACGCTTCCACCAGCGCCATTGCGGATTTCTTGCCCGGCTGCGCGGGTTACCTCGTACAGAAAGAAGTAGAATTTTTGGGCAAAGCCTTGGAAAACCCGGCCAGACCGTTTGCCGCGGTAGTAGGCGGGGCCAAAGTGTCCGACAAAATTATGCTGCTTAACAATTTGATGGATAAAGTAAACGTCCTGGTCATCGGCGGCGGTATGGCGTACACGTTCCTCAAAGTACAGGGCCACGAAATCGGCAAATCTTTGTTTGACGCCGAAAAAGAAGACGAAGCCAAAGCCGTATTGGCCAAAGCGCAGGAAAAAGGCGTAAAGATTCTGTTGCCGGTAGACCACATTTGCGGCAAAGAATTTGCCGAAACGGCCGAACCTGTAACGGTGGAAGACATCAATATCCCGGCCGATTTGATGGGTATGGATATCGGCCCGAAAACGATGGCGATGTTCCGCGAAGAACTCTTGAAATGCAAAACGATCTTCTGGAACGGCCCGATGGGCGTGTTTGAATTCCCGAACTTTGCCAAAGGCAGCTTTGCCATTGCCCAGGCGATGATTGACGCCACGAAAGCCGGCGCCACCACGATTATCGGCGGCGGGGACAGCGTCAACGTGCTGAAAAAAGGCAAATTCAATCAAAAAGAACTCTCCCACGTTTCCACCGGCGGCGGCGCCAGCATGGAATTTGTGGAAGGGAAAGAATTGCCCGGCTTAGTGGCGTTAGCCAAATAAGACGGCAATTTCTTAAGCAGTATTTTGCTTACACAAACCGGGCCTGTTTCTTAGGCCCGGTCTATTTTTAAGCAAGAATTGCCTACTAAACGGGTTCTGCCCAACCGACAGGGAAAGGGCCTCTACAGCCGAAGGAAAGCACACCGGGGCCAAAAATTTGTATAATGATATTGTTATTTTTTATAGGAGAATTGCCTAACATGTATACCTTAGTTTTGATTTTGCACTTTATCGTTTGCGTATTGCTGATTTTACTGGTCTTGTTACAAAGCGGCAAAGGTTCTGCCGCCGGTATTTTTGGCGCCTCGGGAGCGGATAATTTGTTTGCCAGCCCCACCGCGTTTAATGCCGTCAATAAATTCACCGCTATTTTGGCCGCCGTGCTGATGAGCACTTCTATTATTTTGACGATCGCCTCCAACAAAAAATCTTCCGAATCGGTGTTGGATTCCGTCAAAATTCCGGCGCCGACCGCCCCGGCTCAAGCGGGCAAATAATTTTCAAACTCCCTCGTAAAAACGGGGGAGTGTTTTCTTGCGCGGGATATATTTTTTTGCTAGAATATATACGTAGCAGGCAGTTCTTTAAAAATCCCTCTTAGTACAATTTTTCGCGCAGGTGGCGGAATTGGTATACGCGTGCGTTTGAGGGGCGCATGCCGCAAGGCTTGAGGGTTCGAGTCCCTCTCTGCGCATGATTTTAACCCGGGTGCAAACCCGGGTTTTTTGTTGCGCTAGAGAGCAGGCCAACTGCTTGGCCTGCGTAGGGACGAGAAAGGCGCAGCGTTGCACGAGTTTGAGCGCAGCGAAAGGCGAGTGCCGCGAGCCCGGACTGCAGGCATTTTCCGTCAGGAAAATGACCGGAAGGCGAGTCCCTCTCTGCGCATGATTTTAACCCGGGTGTAAACCCGGGTTTTTTATTGCGCTAGAGAGCAGGCCAACTGCTTGGCCTGCGTAGGGACGAGAAAGGCGCAGCGTTGCACGAGTTTGAGCGCAGCGAAAGGCGAGTGCCGCGAGCCCGGACTGCAG